>NZ_CP032050.1:1551071-1869642 GCF_003687485.1 Euzebyella marina
TATGAGTTCTTAAAGGTTAAGTTTGAGATGGGTCATAAATTTGTGGGTAGGCCTGAATTTTATGGTCTGCGCCCTTCAAACTTTCCGACTATCAGATTATCTCAATTAGCTAATTTATATAATTCTAACAATGGTCTGTTCGCAAAACTGATGGAGGCAGAAACATCCGAACAAATGCATGGCATACTAAAGGTGGTAGCAAGCGATTATTGGAGCAACCATTATACCTTCGGTAAAGAATCTAAGGGTAGGGCCAAGGTGTTAAGTAAAACTTTCATTGATCTTTTGATCATCAATTCAATTTTGCCGGTTAAATATCTTTATTCGAAAAGTATTGGCAAGAATAGCGATGAACAAATTATAGATATTATGTCCGCTATTCCCAGTGAAAAAAATGTAATTACTAGAAATTTTCAGGGTTTGAATGTGCCACTCAACAATGCACTTTACGGGCAAGGAGCTATACAATTGTATAATAATTACTGTAAACTTAACAAATGTCTGCAATGTCAGATTGGGGCGAGCTTATTAAGTGGAAATGTTTAAATTTGGCCGTGTACAGGGCATGATGTTGTGCTTTGCTAAGATTCGATTCTCTTTTTATAGTTATTACCGACCCAAATGAACCTGTTCTACCAACTTCTCTATTACTTGCAAAAACGCGGATTCGAAGTTTGCGGTCGGATCGCCGATCGTTTGGGTATAAGGGCTAGGGTAGTGCGAACCTCATTTATTTATCTGACGTTCGTAACGCTAGGTTTTGGTTTCGCCCTCTATCTCTTTTTGGCATTTTGGCTTAAAATAAAAGACCTTTTATATACTAAGAGAACCTCGGTATTTGACCTTTAATATGTTGAATCTCTTCCGTTCAAGAATCTATCTGGCCGTTACTCTAATGGTGGCGGTTTTGGCTTTTGGGGTATTGGGGTACTGGCTTATAGCCGATTATTCGTGGGTCGAAGCATTTTATATGACCATTATTACCGTTACTACGGTAGGCTTCGGTGAGATTAGGCCCTTAGGTACAGAGGGCAAAGTCTTCACGGTCATACTTATAATTCTGAGTGTTTTTATTTTCGCGTTTGCACTCTCAGTAATTACCGAATATATTTTGAGCAGAAACTCGCTTCAACTTCTAAAAAAGAAAAAAGTGAAAAATCAAATCGATAAGTTGCAGAACCACGTGGTAGTTTGTGGTTTTGGTAGAAACGGCATGCAGGCGGCCGAACGTTTAACGGCTTACAAAAAGCCCTTCGTGATTATCGAACGAGACCGAGAGATTATCGAGAAATTTGAAGATGAAGTCTTGTTCGTTGAAGGTGATGCCAATGAAGATGAAGTTCTTATAAGTGCGGGGGTAGATAGGGCACAATACTTGATTGCGGCTTTGCCCGATGATGCTGCCAATCTCTTTGTTGTACTTTCGGCAAGGCAATTAAATGCTCAACTCTTTATTATTAGCAGGGCTTCATTGATTACTTCCCAAAAGAAATTGCAACTGGCCGGTGCCAATAAGGTGATAATGCCAGATAAAATAGGAGGAGACCATATGGCCTCTCTCGTCGTAATGCCCGACCTGATTACTTTTATGGATAAATTAGGAACCGAAGGAAAAAATACCACCAACCTCGAGGAAGTGGCCATTGAAGATTTTGGCGACCATTCAGACGGCAGCTCGTTGAGAGACCTCGATTTACGAAGAAAGACCGGCTGTACGATTATCGGCTACATTGAGCCGAACGGAAACTATATTATAAATCCTGAAGCCGATTTAAAACTTCAGCCAAAGAGCAAAGTTATTGTTTTGGGTAGGCCTGAACAGATAAGAAAGTTGAATGAAATGTTCCATATCGGATAGTTCACTCTTACGTTAATTCAAGGTTATTATTTGATTGTGTTGCTAATTTTTAGGATATTGGCACCCATCGAAAACTAAGATTAGATAAGTACCAAACACCATAAATTAAATTATGAAGAAATTTTCCCTGTTACTTTTTATGCTACTTGGTTTAGTGGCAAACTCACAAGATCTCACCGTAAAGGCTGCGGTCATGAACCCATCGAAAAATATAAACGATGGTGTCGTTGACCTTCAAGTGCTCGGTGGTACCCCTCCCTATAGTTATAAATGGAGCAATCAAAGTACGCCTTTGTCTTCAAAAAAGGCAACGGGCTTGGTCGAGGGTGTACCTTATACGGTGGTAGTATCTGACTCGAAGGGAAATACGGTTACTAAAGTATATAAGGTAGAAACAAATGCCATAGCAGAAATTTTCAACGGAACGATGACCCCAGCAGTAAATGCCTTGGGGTCTGTTTTGTTTTGGGACCCTTTTGCCGCTATCGGTATATATGATCCCGTAGCCTATGCAGATAAAAAATTGGTAGGTACGCCTGGTTGGTCCGCAGAGATTCAAGACAGGTTTGTACTCAAGCAATGGTTGAAGCCTGAAGGGTCTAAGGTGGTAAAAGGCGATCAAATTGCTATTATCTCTAGTGATAAAAATGGCGAAAGAAATGTTATCGCTTCTGCCACTGGATCATTAAAATATTTGGTTCAAGAAGGTAAAGTAATTTATAATTCAGATAACGCAGAGCATGTTATTGAACAAGGAGCTCACTATTTGGCCGAAATAGTATATGACGATCCGATAGTTATGACCCACCCCAATGGGGACCCTCTTACGAAAGACATTCCATTTATTGTTATTTGGTTGGTATTAGGAGCTCTCTTTTTTACCATTAGAATGGGCTTTATCAATATTCGGGGCTTTGGGCACTCTATCGATTTGGCCAAAGGAAAGTATGACGACCCGAATGCACCCGGTCAGGTAACCCACTTCCAAGCACTGGCTACTGCAGTATCCGGTACGGTTGGTTTAGGTAATATTGCCGGTGTGGCCGTTGCTGTTTCCTTAGGTGGGGCAGGAGCCACTTTCTGGATGATTGTCTGTGGTCTTCTTGGTATGTCCTCAAAATTTGTTGAGTGTACCCTTGGTGTAAAATATAGGGATATACTGCCTGACGGTAGGGTATTTGGTGGGCCGATGAACTATCTGCGTTATGGTCTGGAAAAAAGAAATTTAAAAGGAGTAGGTAAGGCATTGGCCGGTTTATTTGCCGTTCTTGCCATTGGTGCTTCTTTTGGTGGTGGTAATATGTTTCAGGCCAACCAATCTTTTGAGCAATTGGCAGGTCAGTTTCCTGCGTTGGCCGGTAACGGTTTTTGGTTCGGGGTGGTAACGGCAATTTTAGTAGGTGTAGTTATTATCGGAGGTATCAACAGTATTGCCAAGGTAACGGGTAGGGTAGTGCCAATTATGGCCTCTGTATATATTTTGGCCGCGTTGGCAGTTATCATTATGAATATTCAGAATATTGGTCCTGCTTTTTCTGCAATTGTAGACGGTGCTTTTAGTCCATCGGCATTAAAAGGAGGTATTGTAGGTGTACTTGTTGTTGGCTTTCAAAGGGCAGCTTTTTCCAATGAAGCAGGTGTAGGTTCTGCCGCTATTGCACATAGTACGGCCAAAACGAACCATCCGCCTTCTGAAGGTTTTGTAGCTTTGTTGGAGCCATTTATCGATACGGTGGTAGTTTGTACATTGACCGCTTTGGTATTGATTTTCACAGGTATGCACGAAGTAGAAGGTATGGCTGGCGCCCAATTGACCTCTGACGCCTTCGGAAGCCAGATATCTTGGTTCCCCTATGTATTGGCATTGGCAGTTTTCTTGTTCGCATTTTCTACAATGATTTCTTGGTCGTATTACGGTATGAGAGCTTGGACATATTTATTTGGAAAGAGCAAAAAGTCTGAAATGATCTATAAAATAATGTTCTTGATTTTCGTTGTAATCGGAGCCTCTGTAAGTTTGGGTGCGGTGCTTGATTTTTCAGATATGATGATTTTGGCCATGTCTTTCCCTAATATTATCGGTCTTTATATCATGTCCGGTGAAGTGAAAACCGATTTGGGAGAATACTGGAGAAAATTAAAAGCCAACCAATTGTTCAAGAAACAACGCGTGGCCAAATAGATTTACTTGAGAAATGGAAAATTTTAAATCCCACTTTAAGTTCAATAAACAAGAACGAAGTGGGATTTTCTTTTTGCTTCTAATTATAGTACTTCTTCAAATTGCCTATTGGGCCGTTAGTTACCTTCCTGATAATAAGGCAAGCGAAAGTCTTATGCTGAATAGTAAAGAGCAGTATTTGATCGACAGTCTAAAGGTGCAGGGGAGCAATAAATCTGAACCCAAGATTTTTCCTTTTAACCCAAACTATATTACCGATTACAAAGGTTATACGCTTGGGATGAGTACTGAGGAAATAGATGCTTTACATTCCTTTAGAAAGCAAGGAAAGTTTGTAAACTCTGCCGAAGAATTTCAGGAAGTAACCCATGTTTCTGATTCATTACTTGAAAAAATATCTCCTCATTTCAAGTTTCCCGATTGGGTCGTTAAGAAAGCCCCGGCCAAAGAAACAAAAGCTGAGGCATATAATGATAAGACAGAAGTTTCCATTCAAATTATCGACATCAATTCTGCCACGACCGACCAGTTAAAGGAAATTAGTGGTATTGGAGATAAGCTTTCAGCAAGAATTGTAAAGTTCAGAGATCGATTAGGCGGATTTTTGGTGAACGAGCAGTTATATGATGTATATGGCCTGGAGCCAAATGTTGTTCAAAGAGCATTAAAAAGATTTCAAGTTCTTAATCCTCCAGCGGTGATGAAAATTAATGTAAATCAAGCCACAGCTACAGAACTATCCCAATTGGTGTACATCAATTATCAATTGGCCCGTAAAATTATTTTGTACCGCGAAGCTCAAGATGGTATTGATTCAATCGATGAATTGAAGAACATAGAAGATTTTCCATCCGACAAGATAGATAGAATAGCCCTATATTTGTCGTTATAAAAAAAATGAGCTATGCATGGTATGTGCTTCACTGAAGAACACCAATTATTTAGAGAAAGCCTAAAAGATTTTTTACAAAAAGAAGTAGTGCCCCATATAGAAAAATGGGAAGAAACAGGAACCATTGAGCCTTTTATCTGGGAGAAATTTGGAGAAATGGGCTACTTCGGTCTCGCCACTCCTGAAGAGTATGGTGGTCTTGGTCTAGATCTTTTTTACACGGTTATATTTGTTGAAGAGTTACAGAAAATTAATTCTGGCGGTTTTGCTGCGGCTATGTGGGCCCACGCCTATCTGGCAATGACCCATTTAAATAAAAATGCCAATCATGACCAAAAGAATAGATATTTAGAGCCAAGTGTATCGGGAAAGAAGATAGGTTGTCTTGGTATAACCGAACCATTTGGTGGTAGTGATGTTGCGGGTATGCGCACAACCGCCATTAAAGATGGTGACGCTTACATAATTAATGGTTCAAAGACTTTTATCACCAATGGTGTTTATGGTGATTATGTTGTGTTAGCGGCAAAGACAGACCCTAAAGCGGGCAACAAGGGTATAAGTATGTTTATTGTAGACCTTGATGCCGAGGGCGTATCTGCTAGTAAATTGAATAAATTGGGTTGGCGAGCGTCAGATACGGCCGAGTTGGCCTTCGATAATGTAAAGGTGTCTTCCAGTAATATAATTGGGGAAGAAGGTAAAGGTTTCGGTTTCATTATGGAGGCGTTTGCTTTGGAAAGGTTGGTAATGGGGGTCAATGCGCATGCCCGTGCTGAATATGCTTTGGATTATACTTTGCAGTACATGTCAGAGCGCGAAGCCTTTGGCAAATCAATCAATCAGTACCAGGCACTGCGCCATCGATTTGTTGATCTATATGCCGATATGGAGCTTTGTAAGCATTACAATTATGGTGTTGCCCATCAAATGAACGAGGGGCATTATGTAGTTCAAGAAGCTACAATTTCAAAACTAAAGTCTACTAAAATGGCCGATGAGGTAATCTATAACTGTTTACAGTTCTTAGGTGGCTATGGCTATATTGAAGATTACCCGATGGCTAGATTGCTTCGAGATAGTCGATTGGGGCCAATTGGTGGTGGTACTTCTGAAATTTTGAAAGAAATACTTTCAAAGATTATTATTGATAAAAAAGAATATCGGGCTCCCAATAAATAGACTAAGCTGTTTTTAGTGTAATTGCTATTTTAATCCGTTCTTGAAATTTAATTTTCATATTGGGGTTCATTTTTAAAATTAGTTTATATATTTGCACCCTTAATTTTAAAGAAAGGAGGTTGTAGCCAATGTTAATTATACCAGTAAAAGAAGGAGAAAACATCGATAGGGCTTTAAAGCGTTTTAAGCGTAAATTCGATAAAACGGGTACGATGAGAAGATTGCGTAAGCGTCAACAATTCACAAAACCCTCCGTTGAGCGTAGAGCTCAGATTCAAAAAGCACAATACATTCAGGGCTTAAGGGATAAGGAAGAAATCTAAGTCCTGTAAATTCGGTGTACAAATATATTGTGAAATCCCATCAGCTATGATGGGATTTTTTTATTTTCAATAACTTCCTTTTTTAAATATTCTACTTCACAGGCCTCGGTTAGATATTCTTTCTAATTTAGTGATATGCACTTAGAGTCATTTTTATCTTACCTGTCGCTAGAGAAGAATTATTCTACTCATACTGTAAATGCGTATGCCAAAGATTTGGAAAGCTTTATCCATTTTTGTGTTGACCAACATGAAATTAACGATATAGATTCGGTTTCTTATTCTATAATAAGAAGTTGGGTGGTTCATTTGGTGGATTGCGATATTGCAAATAAGTCGGTCAATAGAAAAGTAGCTTCCTTAAAAGCATATTATAAATTTTTGCAAAGTATAGGTCGGTTAGAGGTTAATCCCCTGGCAAAGCACAGAGCTTTAAAAACTGCAAAAAAGGTTCAGGTACCTTTTTCCGAGGTTGAAATGGATTCTGTGTTGGTTCAGATAGAATACCCTGATACATTCGAAGGGGTTCGGGATCAATTAATAATCGATTTGTTGTATACCACAGGTATTCGAAGGGCCGAATTGATAGGTTTAAAGCTTACCGATATCGATTTGACTGGTTCTACCATGAAAGTATTGGGCAAACGTAATAAAGAGCGCATTGCGCCCCTTTTGAATGGCACTTGTCGGCTGGTTTCAAGTTATTTAGGCTATAGAAATGGTCTAGATGAAATTAAAGATAGCGAGTATTTATTCCTGTTAAAATCAGGTTATAAATTATATGAAACCCTTGTCTATCGTTTAATTAATAATTACCTTAGTAAGGTGTCGCTTAAAGTAAAGAAGAGCCCCCATATCTTAAGGCACACCTTCGCTACCCATTTGCTTAATAAAGGGGCAGATTTAAATTCAGTGAAGGAATTACTTGGGCACTCAAGCTTGGCATCTACCCAGGTGTATACACACAACAGTATCACCGAGTTAAAGAAAGTGCATGCCAACGCCCATCCGAGAGGTAAAAAATGAGGGCTTAGTTTACATTGTTTAACCTAAAAATTACGACCTATGAACGTAAATGTGCAATCAGTAAATTTCAATGCCGACAGAAAGCTTATTAATTTTCTTCAATCTAGAATGGATAAGCTTGAGACCTTTTATGATAAGGTAATCAGTTCAGATGTTTATTTAAAGGTACAGAATACAAGTGCCAAAGAGAATAAAATAGTTGAAATAAAGCTCAATGTGCCAGGGGATAAGTTTATGGTGAAAAAGCAATGCAAGTCTTTTGAAGAGGCTATAGATTCGTCTTGTGGTTCTTTGGAAAGAAAGCTGATCAAGCGAAAAGAAAAACTTCGAGTGCATGCATGATGAAAATTTTTTCGATTTTGTTTTGAATAAATAAAAATATCTATACATTTGCAGTCCGTTAGAAATAGCGGACTTTTTTATGCATAAAAAAGGCTGTAAAGGCCGATATAGCTCAGCTGGCTAGAGCAGCTGATTTGTAATCAGCAGGTCGTGGGTTCGAGTCCCTCTATCGGCTCTGAAATACTGGAAAAATAAGGCGGGGAGATACTCAAGCGGCCAACGAGGACAGACTGTAAATCTGTTGGTTTTCACCTTCGCAGGTTCGAATCCTGCTCTCCCCACACTGCCTGAGCGAAAATTCGGGCATTTGTTCTTTTTTTAAGAACGTTTTTGATATATTGTAATTAAGTATTGCGGGAGTAGCTCAGTTGGTAGAGCGTCAGCCTTCCAAGCTGAATGTCGCCGGTTCGAACCCGGTCTCCCGCTCTAAATTGGCAGTCGTGCCAATCCTGCGAAGGCAGGCATCTCTTCCTCTTGTTTTAGGGATGAAGATATTAAACACTTTACGCCGACGTAGCTCAGGGGTAGAGCGTTTCCTTGGTAAGGAAGAGGTCACGGGTTCAATTCCCGTCGTTGGCTCAATTAAGGCATTATTTGTACACTAATATATAAACTAAGATTAAAATTCATTAAAAATGGCAAAGGAAACTTTTGATCGTTCCAAACCGCACTTGAATATAGGTACTATTGGACACGTTGATCACGGTAAAACAACTTTGACTGCTGCTATTACTACTGTATTAGCGAATGCTGGTCTTTCTGAGCTTAGAAGCTTTGATTCAATTGACAACGCTCCTGAAGAAAAAGAAAGAGGTATTACTATCAACACTTCTCACGTTGAATACCAAACTGCTAATCGTCACTATGCACACGTTGACTGTCCTGGTCACGCGGATTATGTGAAGAACATGGTTACTGGTGCCGCTCAGATGGACGGTGCCATCTTGGTTGTTGCCGCTACAGACGGTCCTATGCCTCAAACTCGCGAGCACATCCTTTTAGGCCGTCAGGTAGGTATTCCAAGAATCGTTGTTTTCTTGAACAAAGTTGACATGGTTGACGATGAGGAGCTTTTAGAGTTGGTTGAAATGGAAGTAAGAGAATTGCTTTCTTTCTACGAGTATGATGGTGATAATGGTCCTGTGATTTCTGGTTCTGCCCTAGGTGCACTTAACGGTGAGCAAAAATGGGTTGATACCGTTATGGAGTTGATGGATGCTGTTGATAGCTGGATCGAATTGCCACAGAGAGATGTTGATAAAGATTTCTTGATGCCTGTAGAAGATGTGTTCACTATTACTGGTCGTGGTACTGTTGCTACCGGTCGTATTGAAACAGGTGTTGCCAATACTGGTGATGCTGTAGATATCATTGGTATGGGAGCTGAGAAATTGACTTCTACTATTACTGGTGTTGAGATGTTCCGTAAGATTTTGGATAGAGGTGAAGCTGGTGATAACGTTGGTATTCTTTTGAGAGGTATTGAAAAATCTGACATCAAAAGAGGTATGGTTATCTGTAAGCCAGGTTCTGTTAAGCCGCACGCTAAATTCGAAGCTGAGGTTTATATCTTGAAAAAAGAAGAAGGTGGTCGTCACACTCCATTCCACAATAACTACCGTCCTCAGTTCTACGTAAGAACTACTGATGTTACTGGTAACATTAGTCTTCCTGATGGTGTTGAGATGGTAATGCCAGGTGATAACTTGACTATTACTGTTGATTTGATCCAACCAATCGCATTGAGTGTTGGTCTACGTTTCGCTATCCGTGAAGGTGGTAGAACTGTAGGTGCTGGTCAGGTTACCAAGATTCTAGATTAATTAAGTATTAGATATCAATTGTTCTTAAGGGTGTCCTTCTCTGGTTGGGCACCTTTAAGTGCAATTATAAACGGGTGTAGCTCAGTTGGTAGAGCACTGGTCTCCAAAACCAGGTGTCGGGAGTTCGAGCCTCTCCTCCCGTGCCAAATTTAACGGTATGTTGACATATATAAAGGAATCAATAGAAGAGTTGCGTAACAACGTTACGTGGCCGTCAAGAGCAGAAGCTTCCAACCTAATGGTCGTGGTAGCTGTATTTTCTATTTTGTTCGCATTGGCGACCTGGGGTGTCGACACCGTATTTAGTAAATTGGTACAATTGTATTTCAACAACGTCTTAAACTAGAAGATAGCTATGTCGGAAGTGTTAGAAAAGAAATGGTATGTCGTACGTGCTGTCAGTGGTCAAGAGAATAAAATCAAAGGCTACATTGAGAGTGAAGTTGAGCGTCATGGCTTTTCTGATTATTTAGAAGACGTGTTGGTGCCTACCGAAAAGGTAGTGCAAATCAGAAACGGGAAAAAAATCAATAAAGAAAGGGTTTATTTTCCTGGTTATATAATGATTAAGGCCAACTTGGGCGGAGAAATGATTCACATCATTCGTTCTATAACCAATGTTATTGGCTTTTTAGGGGAAACCAAGGGTGGTGATCCCGTTCCTCTTCGAAAATCAGAGGTCAACCGCATGCTTGGTAAGGCCGATGAGTTGGCGGTTACTACCGATAGTGTAGCCATACCGTTCGTTCATGGTGAGACTGTTAAGGTAATTGATGGGCCTTTCAACGGTTTCAACGGTACGGTGGAGAAAATCAACGAAGAGAAGCGTAAGCTAGAGGTGATGGTTAAGATTTTCGGAAGAAAAACTCCATTGGAACTTAGCTATATGCAAGTAGAGAAAATATAATTTTTTAAGTGTTACATATTTAAGTTGTGTTGCTTCCAAACAAATACAGCTTCAATTTAATTTAATACAATGGCAAAAGAAATAGGTAAAGTAGTTAAACTACAAGTTAGGGGAGGTGCAGCGAATCCATCGCCACCGGTTGGACCCGCCTTAGGTGCTGCCGGCGTTAACATCATGGAGTTCTGTAAGCAGTTCAATGCTAGAACGCAGGACAAACAAGGTAAGGTTTTACCAGTTGTTATCACCGTCTATAAAGACAAGTCTTTCGACTTTGTCGTTAAAACACCACCGGCGGCCGTTCAATTGATGGAAGCAGCTAAGATTAAAAAAGGATCTGGCGAACCTAACAGAGTAAAATCAGGTAACGTTACTTGGGATCAAGTCAAAACTATCGCGGAAGATAAAATGGCTGATCTTAATGCCTTTACCATAGAATCGGCTATGAGCATGGTTGCTGGTACCGCAAGGTCTATGGGTTTGAAGGTTGCAGGTAAAAGACCTTTTTAAAATCTTATAAAGCAATTTAAATGGCAAAATTAACGAAAAAACAAAAAGAGGCACGTTCCAAAATTGATGGGGGCAAACTTTACTCTTTAAATGAAGGTGCCGCTTTAGTAAAGGAAATTACCAGCGTTAAATTTGACGCATCAGTTGATTTGGCAGTTCGTTTGGGTGTAGATCCAAGAAAAGCAAATCAGATGGTTCGTGGGGTTGTGACATTGCCTCATGGTACTGGTAAAGATGTGAAGGTTTTGGCCTTGGTTACTCCTGATAAAGAAGCTGAAGCGAAAGAAGCTGGCGCTGACTTTGTAGGTTTAGACGAGTATCTTGATAAAATCAAGGGTGGATGGACCGATGTTGATGTAATCATCACCATGCCTAGTGTAATGGGCAAACTTGGTCCGTTAGGTAGAATTCTAGGTCCTAGAGGTTTAATGCCTAACCCAAAGACAGGTACGGTTACTATGGATGTCGCTAAAGCAGTGTCAGATGTAAAAGCCGGTAAAATCGATTTCAAGGTAGATAAAACGGGTATCGTTCACGCAGCAATCGGAAAAGTATCTTTTTCCGCTGATAAGATTGCTGATAACGCGAAAGAGCTTATCGAAACCTTGGTAAAGATGAAGCCTGCCGCGGCAAAAGGTGTTTACATGAAATCTGTTTTCATGTCAAGTACTATGAGCCCAAGTGTTCAATTAGATCCTAAATCAGTTTAATCGAACTGGGTAGTTCAAAATTTACAGTATGACAAGAGAAGAAAAAGCAAACGTAATACAGGATTTGACTTCGCAGTTGGCCGATAGTCCAAGTATCTATTTGGCAGATATATCGGGATTGAACGCAGCGCAGACCTCAGATTTGAGAAGAGCGGCATTTAAGGCTAACATTAAATTAGCGGTAGTCAAAAATACCTTGCTTGCAAAAGCAATGGAAGCTTCCGACAAGGAATTTGGAAATCTTCCTGAAGTGTTGAAAGGAAGCACTTCTTTGATGTTTTCCGAAGTAGGAAATGCTCCTGCCAAGCTTATCAAGAATTTCAGAAAAAAATCTGATAAGCCATTATTGAAAGGAGCTTTCGTTGAGGAAGCAATTTATGTAGGTGATGAGAATTTGGATGCATTGGTGAGCATCAAGTCTAAAGAAGAAATGATCGGAGAGGTCATCGGACTGTTGCAATCACCTGCCAAGAACGTTATTTCCGGACTTAAGTCTGGTGGTGGCAAATTGGCCGGCATCCTTAAAACATTATCTGAAAGATAAGTACGCACTAAACTAAGTATATTTTAAAAATTTTATTAAACGATAGAAAAATGGCAGATTTAAAAGAATTCGCAGAACAGTTGGTAAACTTGACCGTTAAAGAGGTTAACGAATTGGCTGATATATTAAAAGAAGAGTATGGCATTGAGCCTGCTGCTGCTGCAGTAGCCGTTGCTGCTGGTGGTGGAGCCGCTGAAGGTGGTGAAGCTGCTGAAGAAAAATCAGAGTTTGACGTAATCTTGAAAGCACCAGGAGGTTCTAAACTTGCTGTTGTTAAATTGGTTAAAGAATTGACCGGTCTTGGTTTGAAAGACGCTAAGGATATTGTTGATAGCGCACCTAAAGCTGTTAAAGAAGGTGTATCTAAAGACGAAGCCGAAGGTATCAAAAAATCATTGGAAGAAGCAGGAGCAGAAGTTGAGCTTAAATAATAGCAGCGACCATAGCATTTTGTTTAGGTCTTTTTTCGTCCTCGGACGGGATTGGACCTAAACTTGTTTTTATATTCAGTACGTATGTTAAGAGGCATACGACCCTGTACAGCTTAGTATTTTTAGAGTATTCACGATCAAAACACTGTCCATAGATGTTCACACAACAGACTGAGAGAATTAATTTTGCATCCGCTAAGAACACGCCGGATTATCCGGATTTCTTGGACATTCAGATCAAGTCTTTTCAAGATTTCTTTCAACTAGAGACTAAATCTGACGAAAGGGGTGACGAAGGTTTGTACAACACCTTCCAAGAAAACTTCCCGATTACGGACACCAGAAACCAGTTCGTACTTGAATTTTTAGATTATTTCATAGACCCACCTAGATACTCCATACAAGAATGTATCGAGCGTGGTTTGACTTACAGTGTACCGCTAAAGGCGCGACTTAAATTGTATTGTACCGATCCTGAGCATGAGGATTTTGAGACAATCGTACAAGACGTATACCTAGGTACCATACCTTATATGACCCCCAGCGGAACATTTGTTATAAATGGCGCCGAGAGGGTTGTTGTTTCTCAGTTACACCGTTCACCTGGTGTATTCTTTGGGCAATCGTTCCATGCTAACGGAACAAAATTATATTCCGCAAGGGTAATTCCATTCAAAGGTTCTTGGATAGAATTCGCTACAGATATCAACGGGGTTATGTACGCCTACATTGATAGAAAGAAAAAATTACCGGTAACTACCCTCTTCAGGGCTATTGGATTCGAAAGGGATAAAGATATTCTTGAAATTTTCGACCTTTCTGAAGAAGTGAAAGTTTCTAAAGCCGGATTGAAAAAAGTATTGGGCCGTAAATTGGCCGCCAGGGTATTGAACACTTGGCATGAAGATTTCGTTGATGAAGATACCGGTGAGGTAGTTTCTATCGAAAGAAACGAAATCATTTTAGATCGTGATACCGTTCTTGAAAAAGAACACATCGACGAAATATTGGACGCCGATGTAAAAACCATCCTTTTGCACAAAGAGAATAATGCACAGTCAGACTATGCAATTATTCACAATACATTGCAAAAAGACCCTACCAACTCTGAGAAAGAGGCAGTAGAACATATTTATCGTCAATTGAGAAATGCCGAGCCGCCCGATGAAGAAACGGCGAGAGGTATTATTGACAAATTGTTTTTCTCCGATCAACGTTACAACCTAGGTGAGGTCGGTCGGTACAGAATGAACAAGAAATTGGGTCTTGATATCGGAATGGATAAGCAAGTGCTTACCAAAGAAGATATCATTACTATCATTAAATATTTGATCGAGCTTATCAATTCAAAAGCTGAAATCGATGATATCGATCACTTGTCAAACCGTCGTGTTAGAACTGTAGGTGAACAACTTTCTTCTCAGTTCGGTGTTGGTTTGGCTCGTATGGCACGTACTATTCGTGAACGTATGAACGTTCGTGACAATGAGGTGTTTACACCGATTGACTTGATTAACGCAAAGACTTTGTCTTCAGTTATCAACTCTTTCTTTGGTACCAACCAGTTATCTCAGTTTATGGATCAAACCAATCCATTGGCAGAGATTACACATAAAAGACGTTTATCTGCACTAGGGCCAGGTGGACTTTCTAGGGAAAGAGCAGGTTTCGAGGTTCGAGACGTTCACTACACGCATTACGGTAGACTTTGTCCGATTGAGACACCTGAAGGTCCGAACATTGGTTTGATATCTTCATTGTCTGTGTTTTCTAAGGTCAACCCAATGGGCTTCTTGGAAACCCCATATAGAAAAGTTGAAGATGGTAAGGTAGATACAGGCGAGTATACTTACTTGAGTGCTGAAGAAGAAGAGGGAATGAAAATTGCGCAAGCGAACATTCCTTTGAAAGAAGACGGAACCATCGATACCGATAAAGTAATCGCCCGTGAAGAAGGCGATTTCCCGGTTGTGGATCCCGTAGAGGTAAATTACACCGATGTGGCACCTAATCAGATTGCTTCGATATCGGCATCGTTAATTCCTTTCTTGGAGCACGATGATGCGAACCGTGCATTGATGGGATCGAACATGATGCGTCAAGCGGTACCATTATTGCGCCCCGATTCGCCTATAGTAGGTACGGGTCTTGAACGTCAAGTTGCTTCTGATTCTAGGGTGTTGATAAATGCTGAAGGCGAAGGAACCGTTGAATACGTTGATGCTAAAAAGATTACTGTTAAGTACGACAGAACTGAAGATGAGCGTTTGATCAGTTTCGACGATGATTCAAAAACCTATGAATTGGTTAAGTTTAGAAAAACCAACCAAGGTACTAGCATTAACCTGAAGCCTATTGTAAGAAGAGGTGATAGAGTTAAAAAAGGTCAGGTACTTTGTGAGGGTTACGCAACCGAAAAAGGTGAATTGGCTCTTGGTAGAAACCTTACCGTAGCTTTCATGCCATGGAAGGGTTACAACTTTGAGGATGCAATCGTAATTTCTGAGAAAGTGGTTAGAGAGGATATTTTCACCTCCATCCACGTAGATGAATATTCACTTGAAGTAAGAGATACCAAATTGGGCGCTGAAGAGTTGACCCATGATATTCCTAACGTTTCGGAAGAGGCCACCAAAGACCTTGATGAAAACGGAATGATCCGTATTGGTGCAGAAGTTAAACCAGGTGATATTTTGATTGGTAAGATTACGCCAAAAGGTGAATCAGACCCAACACCTGAAGAAAAACTTCTAAGAGCTATTTTCGGTGATAAGGCCGGAGATGTAAAAGATGCTTCTTTGAAAGCTTCACCTTCATTAAGAGGTGTGGTCATCGATAAAAAATTGTTCTCAAGATCGGTTAAGGATAAACGTAAGAGATCAGAGGATAAAGAAGAATTGAACAAATTAGAATTGGAATACGAAGTAAAATTCCAAGAGCTAAAAGATGTTCTTATCGATAAACTTTTCACCTTGGTGAATGGTAAAACTTCGCAAGGTGTTCTTAATGATTTGGGAGAAGAAGTATTGCCAAAAGGTAAGAAGTACACTCTTAAAATGTTAAATGCCGTTGATGATTTCGCCCACTTGGTAGGCGGAAGTTGGACTACGGATAAAGATACCAATACATCAGTAGCTGATTTATTACACAACTACAAGATTAAGTTGAACGATCTTCAAGGAAATCTAAGAAGAGATAAGTTTACTATCTCAGTTGGTGATGAACTACCTGCTGGAATCATGAAATTGGCTAAAGTTTATATTGCCAAGAAGCGTAAGCTTAAGGTTGGTGATAAAATGGCGGGTCGTCACGGTAATAAAGGTATCGTGTCTCGAATCGTACGTCAAGAAGATATGCCTTTCTTGGAAGATGGTACTCCAGTAGATATCGTATTGAACCCATTAGGTGTACCTTCACGTATGAACATTGGTCAGATTTATGAAACGGTATTAGGTTGGGCAGGTCTTAAGTTGGGCAAAAAGTTTGCCACTCCAATTTTTGACGGTGCTTCTCTTGACGAGATCAATAAATATACCGATGATGCCGGTATTCCTAGATTTGGTCACACTTACTTGTTTGATGGTGGTACGGGACAGCGTTTCGACCAGCCTGCTACTGTAGGTGTTATCTATATGCTGAAATTAGGCCACATGGTAGATGATAAGATGCACGCACGTTCAATCGGTCCTTACTCATTGATTACACAGCAACCATTGGGTGGTAAAGCTCAATTCGGTGGCCAGCGATTTGGTGAGATGGAGGTTTGGGCATTGGAAGCTTATGGTGCCTCTGCCACACTTCGTGAGATATTGACCGTTAAGTCTGATGATGTTGTCGGAAGGGCCAAGACTTACGAATCTATCGTTAAGGGTGAGACCATGCCAGAACCCGGTTTACCGGAATCTTTCAACGTATTGATGCACGAGCTTAAAGGTTTGGGCTTAGATATTAGATTGGAAGAATAGTTTTAACATACATTATAATATAGTAGCATAATACATTATGGCTAGAATTAAAGATAATAATCCAGTAAAAAGGTTTAACCAGATTTCTATCGGTTTAGCTTCTCCTGAAGCTATTTTGGCAGAATCGCGTGGTGAGGTGTTAAAACCGGAAACCATTAACTACCGTACCCATAAACCGGAACGGGATGGGCTCTTTTGCGAACGTATTTTCGGACCCGTAAAGGATTATGAGTGTGCTTGTGGTAAGTACAAAAGAATTCGCTACCGCGGTATCGTATGTGACCGTTGTGGTGTTGAAGTTACAGAGAAGAAAGTTCGTAGAGATAGGGTAGGGCACATCAACTTGGTGGTTCCTGTTGCCCACATCTGGTATTTCCGTTCGTTGCCAAACAAAATTGGTTACCTACTAGGTTTGCCATCCAAGAAATTGGATATGATTATCTATTACGAGCGTTATGTGGTTATTCAACCAGGTATTGCCAAAGGTCCTGAAGGGGAAGAAATCAAGAAAATGGATTTCTTGACCGAAGAAGAATATTTGACCATTCTTGAATCGATTCCTGTTGAGAACCAATATTTAGAAGAATCAGACCCTAACAAATTCATCGCTAAGATGGGTGCCGAGTGTTTGATCGATCTTTTGGCAAGAATCGATTTGAAAGAACTTTCATATCAATTACGTCACAAGGCTAATACTGAAACTTCAAAACAGCGTAAGACAGAAGCACTTAAAAGACTTCAAGTAGTAGAAGCTTTACGTGAATCTCAGGATAATAGGGAGAACAATCCGGAGTGGATGATTATGAAAGTAATTCCGGTTATTCCACCAGAATTGCGACCATTGGTGCCATTAGATGGTGGTCGTTTCGCCACATCTGATTTGAACGATCTTTATAGAAGGGTAATTATACGTAATAACCGTTTGAAGAGGTTGGTAGAAATCAAGGCTCCTGAGGTAATCTTGAGAAATGAGAAGCGTATGCTTCAAGAAGCAGTTGATTCCTTGTTCGACAACACAAGAAAGGCTTCAGCTGTAAAAACTGAGTCGAATAGGCCATTAAAATCACTTTCAGATTCATTAAAAGGTAAGCAAGGTCGTTTCCGTCAGAACCTTCTAGGTAAGCGTGTTGATTACTCTGCACGTTCGGTTATCGTCGTTGGGCCTGAAATGAAATTGTTCGAGTGTGGACTTCCAAAAGACATGGCTGCTGAGCTTTATAAGCCTTTTGTTATCAGAAAACTGATAGAAAGAGGTATTGTAAAGACCGTAAAATCGGCCAAAAAGATTATTGATAAGAAAGAACCAGTTGTTTGGGATATCTTGGAGAACGTTTTAAAAGGGCATCCTGTGCTTCTTAACCGTGCTCCTACGCTTCACCGATTAGGTATTCAAGCATTCCAGCCAAAATTGATCGAGGGTAAAGCGATTAGACTGCACCCATTGGTTTGTACGGCATTTAATGCGGATTTCGACGGTGACCAAATGGCGGTACACTTACCTCTTGGGCCAGAGGCTATTCTTGAGGCTCAGTTATTAATGTTGGCTTCGCATAACATTCTTAACCCAGCTAACGGTTCACCAATTACGGTACCATCTCAGGATATGGTTTTGGGTCTATACTATATGACCAAAGAAAGAAAATCGACTCCTGAAGTGCCTATTAAAGGTGAGGGCTTAACTTTTTACTCTGCAGAGGAAGTTGAGATTGCTTTCAATGAAGGTAAAGTAAGCTTGAATGCCGGTATCAAGGTAAGAGCTAAAGACTTTAATGAAGAAGGTCAGTTAGTGTATCAAATTATACCGACAACTGTTGGTAGGGTATTGTTCAATATGGAAGTACCTGAACAAGCTGGTTACATTAACGACGTATTGAACAAAAAATCGCTAAGAGATATTATCGGTAAGATTTTAAGTGTTACCGATGTACCTACAACAGCAGATTTCTTAGATAAGATCAAGACCATGGGTTATGACTTCGCTTTCAAGGGCGGATTGTCTTTTAGTCTTGGTGATATTATTATTCCTGCTGAGAAGCATGATATGATTGGCGAGGCCAATGAGCAAGTAGACGGCATTATGGCCAACTACAACATGGGTCTTATTACCAATAATGAACGTTACAATCAGGTAATCGACGTTTGGACCTCTACCAACGCAATGCTTACCGAATTGGCAATGAAGCGAATTCGTGAAGATCAGCAAGGGTTCAACTCAGTTTATATGATGTTGGATTCTGGTGCAAGGGGGTCTAAAGAGCAGATTCGTCAGTTGACAGGTATGCGTGGTCTGATGGCCAAGCCGAAAAAATCTACAGCTGGTGGTGGTGAGATTATCGAAAACCCGATTCTTTCGAACTTTAAGGAAGGTCTTTCGATTCTTGAATACTTTATTTCTACTCACGGTGCTCGTAAGGGTCTTGCGGATACCGCTCTTAAAACTGCGGATGCGGGTTACTTAACACGTCGTCTGGTTGATGTATCGCAAGATGTAATCATCAATACAGAAGATTGTGGTACTCTTCGCGGTATCGAGGTAGAGGCCTTGAAGAAGAACGAAGAGGTAGTTGAGTCTCTTGGAGAGCGTATTTTGGGTAGGGTTTCCCTGCACGACGTATACGACCCTCTTACAGAGGAGCTACTATTGCGTGCCGGTCAAGAAATCATGGAGTCCGATCTTAAGAAGATTGAAAACTCTCCAATCGAGAAGATTGAGGTGCGCTCGGCTTTGACTTGTGAGGCTGCTAAAGGTATCTGTGCTAAATGTTATGGTAGAAACCTGTCTACCAATAAAATGGTTCAAAGAGGTGAGGCTGTAGGTGTTGTTGCCGCACAATCAATCGGTGAGCCAGGTACACAGTTGACCTTGCGTACTTTCCACGTGGGTGGTATTGCAGGTAACATTTCTGAAGATAACAAGTTGATTGCCAAATTTAATGGTAGGGCAGAAATTGAAGACTTGAGAACAGTTACTGGTGTTGATTCTGAAGGTAACCCTGCAGAGATAGTTATTTCGCGAACTACAGAGATAAAGATTGTTGACGCTAAGACAGGTATTACCCTTAGTACAAATAACATTCCTTATGGTTCTCTTCTAATGGTGAAAGATGGTGCCGAAATTAAAAAAGGTGACATAGTCTGTACTTGGGATCCCTATAACGGTGTTATTGTATCTGAATTCCCTGGTAACATAGCCTATGAGAATATTGAGCAAGGTGTTACTTACCAAGTGGAAATTGATGAACAAACAGGTTTCCAAGAGAAGGTAATTTCTGAATCTAGAAACAAGAAGTTGATTCCGACCCTTCTTATTCAAAATGCTAAGGGTGAAACTTTACGTTCTTATAACCTACCTGTAGGTTCTCACATTATGGTTGATGACGGTGATGAGATTAAAGAAGGTAAGACTCTGGTTAAAATTCCTCGTAAATCTGCTAAGGCAGGTGATATCACGGGTGGTCTTCCAAGGGTTACCGAGCTTTTCGAAGCAAGAAACCCTTCTAACCCAGCAGTTGTTTCCGAAATTGACGGTGTTGTTTCATTCGGAAAAATCAAAAGAGGTAACCGTGAGATTATCATAGAATCGAAATTGGGAGAAATCAAGAAATACTTGGTTAAACTTTCCAACCAGATCTTGGTTCAGGAAAATGACTATGTGAGAGCGGGTATGCCGTTATCGGATGGTTCTATAACTCCTGAGGATATCTTGGCCATCAAAGGTCCGTCTGCCGTTCAACAATACTTGGTGAACGAAGTACAGGAAGTTTACCGACTTCAGGGTGTGAAAATCAATGACAAACACTTTGAGGTTGTTGTAAGACAAATGATGCGTAAAGTGAGAATTCAGGATCCGGGTGATACTATTTTCTTAGAGAACCAATTGGTTCATAAAGATGATTTCATCAACGAGAACGATGAAATTTATGGCAAGAAAGTAGTTGTTGATAAAGGAGATTCTGATAACCTTAAAGAAGGACAGATTATCACAGCACGAGAGTTACGTGATGAAAACTCTATCTTAAAACGTGCCGATAAAGAATTGGTTCAGGCTAAAGACGCGGTTGCGGCTACAGCTACACCGATACTTCAAGGTATTACTAGAGCTTCATTGCAGACCAAGTCATTCATCTCTGCTGCGTCTTTCCAAGAAACCACGAAAGTATTGAACGAAGCTGCCGTTAGTGGTAAAATCGATACTTTAGAAGGTCTTAAGGAGAATGTTATTGTGGGTCATAAGATTCCTGCTGGTACAGGTATGCGTGACTACGAGAACATAATCGTAGGATCTAAAGAAGAGTATGATGAAATCATGGCTCGTAAAGAAGCCTTGAAATTCTAAATATTATTTAAAAGAGCCAGATATTGAATATCTGGCTCTTTTTTTATTAAAATGTTTTATGGCCGATAACGATAAACAAAAGCAAATCAATATAGAGCTTGATGAAAAGACTGCCGAGGGAACTTATTCGAATTTGGCAATCATCAACCATTCTGTTTCAGAATTTGTAGTAGATTTTATTAGTATTATGCCTGGTGCTCCTAAGGCGAAGGTTAAAAGTCGAATCGTTTTGACCCCGCAGCACGCCAAGAAGTTTTTAAAGGCCTTAAGCGATAACGTGTCAAGGTTTGAGAAAGCCCATGGTACTATAAAAGATTATGAGCAACCTCCCATACCCATTAATTTTGGGCCCACAGGAGAAGCATAAAAAAAGCCCGCTATTTCAGCGGGCTTTTTTATTTACGATTTTTTCAATCAAATTCAGAAACGAAATGGAACTTGACAGAAGGATATTTCTGTTGAGTCATTTGCAAAGAGAACTGCGAATCGGCCAAGAAAACGAGTTGGCCTTTTTTATCTTTTGCTAGAAACTTTTGTTTAACCCTTTTAAACTCTTTAAATTCTTCATTTTTCGGGTCGGCAGGCTCTACCCAGCAGGCTTTAAACACCGGAAAGTTCTCATAACTGCACTTGGCCCCATATTCATGCTCTAAACGGTATTGAATAACTTCAAATTGAAGGGCGCCCACGGTACCTATGACTTTTCTTCCGTTCAATTCCAAGGTGAAAAGTTGCGCGACACCCTCATCCATCAATTGGTCAATTCCTTTATTCAATTGCTTGGCCTTCATCGGGTCGGCGTTGTTGATATACCTAAAGTGCTCTGGTGAAAAGCTGGGTATACCACGATAATGAAGCTCTTCGCCTTCCGTAAGGGTATCACCTATTTTGAAATTCCCAGTATCATGAAGACCAACAATATCCCCAGGGTACGAAATATCTACAATCTCTTTTTTCTCAGCAAAAAAGGCATTAGGACTCGAGAATTTCAAATTTTTATTTTGTCTTACATGCAGGTAAGGTTTGTTTCTTTCGAAAGTACCCGAAACAATTTTAACAAATGCCAACCGGTCACGGTGTTTCGGATCCATATTAGCGTGAATTTTGAAGACAAAGCCGGACATTGTTTTTTCATTGGCCTCTACCGTTCTTTCTTCTGCGGTTTTAGAACGTGGGGAGGGAGCTATCTCAATAAAGCAATCCAACAATTCACGAACTCCGAAATTATTCAAGGCAGAACCGAAAAAGACAGGTTGTTGTATACCTTTTAAATAGTCTTCTTTATTAAAATCTGGATAAACCCCGTTGACCAATTCAAGGTTGTCTCTTAGCTCTTCGGCCGCTTTATTACCGATGATTTTTTCCAGTTGGGGGCTGTTGACATCGTCAAATGCAATAGTTTCCTCAATATTCTTTTTACTATCACCACTGAATAGGTTGATATTCTTTTCATAGATGTTATAAATGCCCTTAAAGTCAAACCCCATGCCTATGGGGAAACTCAGAGGTGTAACCGACAGACCCAATTTTTGCTCAAGTTCATCTAACAAATCAAATGCATCTTTTCCTTCACGATCCAGTTTATTGATGAAGACAATCATCGGTATGTTGCGCATACGGCAAACTTCCACCAGCTTTTCTGTCTGCTCCTCAACACCTTTGGCCACGTCTACAACGACAATTACACTGTCAACTGCCGTGAGCGTTCTAAAGGTATCCTCGGCAAAATCTTTGTGACCCGGGGTATCTAGAATGTTTATTTTTTTATCCTTATAAATAAAGGCCAAAACCGAAGTAGCCACCGAAATACCCCTCTGTCTTTCAATTTCCATGAAATCACTGGTAGCAGACTTCTTTATTTTATTATTTTTTACTGCGCCCGCTTCCTGAATGGCGCCACCGAACAAGAGTAATTTTTCGGTTAATGTGGTCTTACCAGCATCGGGGTGCGAAATAATTCCGAACGTTCTTCTTTTTTGAATCTCTTCTTTAAAACTCATGAGGAAAATTTGCGCAAAAATACGGTTAATTAAATAAAAAAATGCGGCAACCTATTTGTTGGTTAAATGGCTCTTTTTGTATGGATTAGAAACTTACTTAGGTTTCATCTTTATCTGTGAAATCTAACAATTCGACTGATGAGTCTTTTTACCTATAGTCCATTTTGTCGATTAAATCGTAGATTCAAAGAGCGATGAAATGCTGGGGTATTGCTCTTTAACGAGTAAACATGTTGTTAAAAGATGAAACCTTGGATATCAATTCAAAACAATTTGATGATCTGATTTTTAACTATATCTTGCATCAACAAATAGAAAGAATCCCAAATTCTTACCTACTCTAGACTTGCTCGCCATGGTGCTTAGTTGAATTGAAACTAAACATTTATGGAAAAAACTACCCCTTTAGCGCTACTTATAAACATATCGAAGCGTTTTATCTTAAATCTTACTTTACCTGTTTTGGCAGTGGCTTTTTTCCAAGTCTCTTTATATGCCGAATACCGAAATCCAAATTTAGATACCACCAATGCATTTGAAGATGTAGTGGCCAATGAAACTTATGATGGCTGCCCTTTATTGGAAAAAAGGGAATTACGAACTTCTGATTTTGGTTTTGCCGACGGGGTAACCGACGGAAGCTTGAATGCAACCAATGTTGACCTAAGCTCTAAATGGGGGCTGCCAGCAGGAAGCATATTGGTAACCGTAGAAGGTGCAAGCTCAAAGAGTACGCTACAACTTTTCGAAGTGAACAAAGATCTTCCTGCAACATTTCGTTTTAGCGGCTCGGTGCCAGTGATGTTGGTTGCAGAACATTCGGCTAGGGTAGATGCCAATCATAGAGATGGTATTGTTGCATTGGACAATACCCCTTATATTCAGACCACCTCTTTGCCTGCTGGTATCATTGCCGGTCAGAACGGGACCGATTACTATGTTGAGAACACTACTTCTTCTGCCATCTACGGCCCCGATAGGTTTGCTTGGGAATCTCAGTCACCTGTAACTGATATTCAGTTTTATACAACATCAGATTTTCCAATCAATGGTATACGTGTTTGGGTGATACCTGTGGCGTGTGTCGATACCGATGGCGATGGGGTGAACGATAATGTTGATCTTGATGATGATAATGACGGTATACTCGATACGGTAGAAGATCTAAATATTGATGGTGATAACGACCCTCTTACCAACCCATACGATTCAGATGGCGACGGTTACCCGAACCATTTAGATATTGATTCTGACAACGATGGTATTCCTGACAATGTGGAGGCACAAACCACAGACGGCTATATCGCTCCCAACAACGATGATGCGCAGACCTATGCCGATAACAGTGGTGTAAATTCTGCATATCCTAGTGGTTTAACACCTGTTAATACTGATGGAAGCGATGTTGAAGATTATTTGGATGATGATAGTGATAATGATTCGGTGCCAGATGATAATGAAGGCAATGACTTCAATTTCGACGGCATTCCTAATCAAGTTGCTACGGGATTAGATTCTGATGGAGATGGTTTAGACGACGCTTTTGAAGGAAACGATGTGAATGACGGATTTGATGTAAACGACGAAATTGATGATCCGGCAAATGACTTACCTGATACTGATGGTACAGGTGATGTGAATTACCGTGATTTTGATGATGATGGCGATGATATCGATACGCCCGATGAAGATGCAAACAATGATGGCGACCCAACCAATGATGATACCGATGAAGACGGTACACCCGATTATTTAGATCCTAACGCTGACCCGGATAAAGATACCGATGGAGACGGAGTGCCAGATGTTACCGATTTAGATGATGATAACGACGGTATTTTAGATACAGAGGAAGACCCTAACCTTGATGGAGACGATGACCCATTAACTAACCCTTTGGATTCTGATAACGATGGTTACCCGAACCATTTAGATATTGATTCTGATAATGATGGTATTCCGGATAACGTCGAGGCACAAACAACCGATGGTTACATAGCTCCCAATGAAGACGATGAGGCAACCTATTTAGAGAACGATGGGTTGAACTCAGCTTACCCAGAAGGTTTGACTCCAGTTGATACCGATACCGATGGTACACAAGACTATACCGATTTAGATAGTGACAATGATTTGGTGCCAGATAACAATGAAGGCAATGACTTCAATTTTGACGGACAACCAGACCAAACTTTTACTGGTGTAGATACTGATGGCGATGGATTGGATGATGGTTATGAAGGAAGCGATGTCAACGATGGTTTCGATGTAAACGACGAAATTGATGATCCGGCCAACGACTTACCGGATACTGACAGCACTGAAGATGTCAATTATCGCGATTTCGATGATGATGGTGATGGTGTCGATACGCCCGATGAAGATGCTGACGAGGATGGTGACCCGACAAATGATGATACCGATGAAGATGATACTCCCGATTATTTAGATCCGGATAGTGGTACCACACCAGATACAGATACTGACGGTGATGGGGTTCCTGATAGTGTTGATTTAGATGACGACAATGACGGAATTCTCGATACAGTTGAAGATCCTAACTGGGATGGTGATAATGATCCGAATACCGAACCTTGGGACACTGATAATGACGGGTATCCTAATCATTTGGACATCGACTCTGATAATGATGGTATACCCGATAATGTCGAAGCTCAAACAACCGATGGGTACATTCCGCCCAATGACGACGATGAAGCTACCTATGCCGAAAATGACGGTTTAAATTCTGCTTATCCCAACGGTCTTACACCTGTAAATACCGATGGAGGCGATACCGAAGATTACAGAGATTTAGATAGTGACAATGATATGGTGCCCGATAATAATGAGGGTAACGATTTCGACTTTGATGGTCAGCCCGACCAAACCTTTACAGGGGTCGATACAGATGGTGATGGTCTGGATGACGGTTACGAGGGAAGCGATGTAAATGATGGCTTTGATGTAAATGATGAAATAGATGATCCAGCGAATGATTTACCGGATACCGATGGTACCGAAGATGTTAATTATCGAGATTTTGACGATGATGGCGATGGTATTGATACCCCTAACGAAGATTTGAACAATGACGGTGACCCTACCAATGACGACGGCGATAATGATGGTACACCATCTTATCTAGACCCAGATGAATCGGTTGAAATTGTCGTGATGCAAATGGTAACCCCAAATGGCGATGGTAAAAACGAGTTTTTATGGATCGAGAATGTAGATAAGGCACTCAACAATTCACTTAGAATCTTTAATCGATGGGGGGTTGAAGTATATCAAGGTGAAGATTACAATAATCAGAACAATGTATTTGATGGTCGTTCAAAAGGTCGTAGCACGGTAAGCGTCGGTGACTATCTGCCAGCCGGGGTATATTTTTATATCTTTGATTACAACACTGAAGATAACCGTAGTGTAACTGACAGAGGCTATATTTACATAAGCAAATAATCTACTAAGACCATATGGTAATTAAAAAGAGTCTTTTAGCTTCCCTTTTCTTAATACTTATTTTTTGGAATGAAAGTAGTGCGCAGCAAGATGCGCAGTACACCCAATATATGTACAATACTATGAGCGTTAACCCCGCCTATGCTGGTTCTAGGGGCCAATTAAGTGTCGCGGCACTTTATCGCTCTCAGTGGGTGGGTGTTGACGGGGCACCTGAAACATGGACACTCAATCTGCATTCTCCCATCAGAAATAGTAAGGTGGGGTATGGTCTATCGATTGTCAATGATAAAATTGGCGATGGTACCATTCAAGAAACCTATATAGACGCTTTGGTATCTTATACGATTGATGTTTCCCTAAAAGGTAAAATGTCTTTCGGGCTTAAATTAGGAGGTAATATGCTTAATCTTGATTTTGAGCAGTTACGTCAACGGCCCGGTTTTGAAGAAGCTACGAATACCGATAATATAGAGAACCGTTTTTCTCCCAACTTTGGGTTGGGTCTTTACTATCATACCGATAAATTTTATGCAGGTTTGTCCGCACCTAATTTATTGGAAACCGAGCATTTCGACGACGCATCGAACGACGCCAATGATGTTGATTTTCTATCACAAGACAGAATTAATTTTTACCTAATTACCGGGTACGTTTTTGATTTGAACGATAATGTAAAAATGAAACCGGCATTGTTGACCAAAATGGTCGGGGGTGCACCGTTGCAGGTCGATATTTCAACAAGTTTTCTTTTCTCCGAAAAATTTTCTCTTGGAGCGGCTTACAGGTGGGACGCTGCCGTTAGCGGCTTGGTCGGATTTCAGATAACAGACCAGATTCTGTTAGGTTTGGCATATGACTCAGAGACCACTTCTTTAGGAGATACGCAATTTAATAGTGGTTCTTTTGAGGTCTTTTTAAGATGGGAATTGGTAAAATCGTTTGAAAAACTAGTATCGCCCCGATTCTTCTAAACACGCAGCTTAGTATGATGAAAAAAATACAAATATTGTTGGTACTGCTACTAACTTCTGGCTCTATGGTATTCGCCCAAGATAAGCCTGATAGATTGGTGACTAAGGCCAATGCTAAATATGAGGAGTATTCGTTCAGACCGGCAATCGATATTTACAAGCGAGTGATTGACAGGGGGTATACTTCTGCTGACCTTTTGAAAAAATTAGGTAATGCCTACTACTTCAATGCCGATTATGAAGAGGCTGCGAATACGTATAAGAGGTTGGTAAAAGAGTATCCTGATGATGTAGCTCCAGAATATTATTTTAGATATGCCCAAACCCTCAAAACACTACAGGAATATAAAAGTTCGAATGAGGTGATGGCCATGTTTACGAACGCTACCTCCGACGATTTGCGGGCTTCCACTTATAAAGAAGAAAGAGATTACCTAAGCGAGATAAAAAAGAATTCTGGAAGATATAATGTAGCTCCTTTCAATTACAATTCACCTTACTCAGATTTTGCTCCCACTTTTTATAAAGAGGGACTTATTTTTTCATCGGATAGGGATACAGGCAACTTTGCACGGTACCGCCATACATGGAATAGCAAAGACTTCTTGGATTTATATAAGGTCAATGCCGATAGCGCCTCGAATAATCTGGTTGTAAAGTTAGGCGACCACGTAAATACAAGATTACATGAGTCGACCAGCACTACCGATAAAAACGGCGACGTGCTGTATTTTACTAGAAATAATTACAAAGAGGGTAAATACGTAAAAGATGGTAAGGGCATAGTTCGCTTAAAGATTTATAGGGCGACCAAAAATGAAGAAGGATTGTGGTCTAATATTGAAGCTCTTCCCTTTAATAGTGACGATTATTCGGTAGCACACCCTACATTAAGCAATGACGGTAGTACCTTGTATTTTGCATCCGATATGCCTGGTTCGCTAGGCGAATCTGATATTTTTAAAGTACAGGTAAATGATGACGATTCGTTTGGAGAACCAGAGAATCTAGGATCCACAATCAACACAGAGGCCCGCGAAACATTCCCTTTTATTACGAGCGAAGATATTCTTTACTTTTCGTCTGATGGGCACCCTGGCTTAGGTGGGCTTGATATTTTTGCGGCCAATGTTTCTGACGGTAGGTCAGATGGTGTTGTAATGAACATCGGAGAGCCGGTCAATGGCCGTATGGATGATTTTACTTTCATTTTTGATGAGAGCACCAGAAAAGGTTATTTCGCTTCTAATCGCTCAGAGGGCCTAGGCGCAGATGATATCTATACCTTTTTAGAAACCAAGGCTCTAGTTCTAGATTGTAGGCAAACCGTAACTGGTACCGTAAGAGACAAGATATCTAACGAAGTGTTGGTAGGTGCCACCGTTAAGGTCATTGATGAAGATAATAACGAGATTATGACATCAATTACCGATGCCGACGGTAAGTATACCTTAGAATTGGACTGTGATCAAGGGAATTTTGTAAGAGCAATGACCGAAGGTTACATACCTGCAGAAGAATATTTGGGCAAATCGGATGGTACACCGAAGACCATCAACTTCTTTTTAGAAAGAAACACAGTAAGTGCCGGCTTTGGCGATGACTTGGCGAAATTACTTCAACTGAGTACCATTTATTTTGATTTCGATAAATACAACATTCGAAAAGACTCAGAAATTGAAGTCGAAAAGGTAATTGCCGCTATGGAAAAATATCCAAGTTTGAAAATACAAGTCAACTCGCACACCGATAGTAGGGGCAAAGATTCCTATAACCTATGGTTATCGCAGAAGAGGGCAGAGTCAACTGTCAATTACATGATCAAAAAAGGTATAGCCAAAGAGAGGCTACAGAGCGAGGGATATGGAGAAACTAAATTACTTAACAATTGTGATGACGGTGTTTCTTGTACCGAAGAGGAACATCAGCTTAACCGCCGTTCAGAGTTTATCATAACAGAGTGAGACAATCTTCACGATACAGTAAAAGAGCGACCATTTAAGTCGCTCTTTTATTTTGTAACCTTCATGTCATCAATTGTTTATAGTTACACCTATACGAATAATTCTTTCACAACAAAATTTATAAATAATATTATTGTAAGAATATATTTACATTAAATATAGGTTTTAACGTATATTATAGGTTTTCATGTTTAGAACCAATGTAATTATAATTCTACTTTTAGTAAGTGCTACCACAGTAGCTCAGCAGATTTATTTAGATACGTTTTCTTCGGTTTCGTATTCAAATAATGATGGTAATAGTAATTGGGCTTCCGATTGGGTAGAAAGTGGTGATACCGATTTAGGCCCCTCCGCCCAATATATTTATATTACTGGGGGGCAGCTCACGTTTGCGTACATCTATGATGAGTTCATTTATAGGTTGGTCGATTTGTCAGGCGCTACAGCAGCTACTTTGAGCTTTGATTTTCAGACCAATAGTCTTGGCGGAAACCAAGAATTGGGGGTGTATATTTCCAACGATGGCGGTGCAACTTATAATTTTTTGGGAGGCGTCTCCGGGGCAGGTTCGTTCTCCCAAGACATATCTGCCTATATAGCTTCCAATACGTTATTGGCTTTTACTAAAACTGTAGATAACTGGGCTGCCGACGACTGGGCACAAATTGATAATGTACAGATAGTAGCCAGTTCTACCCCCTATTTGGTTGTAGAAGATGTAGCCGTTTCTGAAGATGTGGGTAATCTGATATTTACGGTCACCCAGCAGGGCGTTAATGCAGGTGCTCCCTATTCGGTTAATTTTAAAACTTCAGATGGTACCGCAATTGCCAATAGTGATTACCTTGCTACTACGGGAACCATTAATTTTAGTGGTGCCTTGGGTGAAGCACAGACTATAACGGTACCTATTGTCAACGATGCTATCACAGAAGCAGACGAGTTCTTTAATCTTAGTTTTACATCGTCTTCCAATCCCAGTTTAGACTATAGTGATACTGCTACCGGTACAATCAATTCACAGGTACCGTTTAACCAACCATTAGTATTACAACATCAATTCGCCGGGTATGTCAATTACACTTCCACTGCCGGAACTTTTAGAACACAGGACAACATTACAGATGCGTGCGCTTTGACGACCACATCAAGCAATACACTTTTTTCCTCGGTGCCTGCAACAGCATCTATTCAAAAGGCACTATTGTACTGGTCACATTCTAACTATACGCTTGATGATACCGTAACTTTTGAAGGCCAACAAGTAACTGCGGAAAGAATCTATGAATCAGGGCTGAACTTTAACGGTGATATACTCACCTTTTATGGTTACGTGAGCGATGTTACCAGTATTTTAGAAGGTATAGGTGTGGCCAATCTTGGCACGACCACTTTTGATGTCACTGATTTAGAGATTAACTCCGGTTTTCCCTTTTGTGATTATCAAACTGTTTTGGGTGGATGGTCTTTAATGGTTTTTTATGAGGATGCCTCTTTACCGGCTTCTAACATCAATCTTTATGAAGGTTTTGACGGGTTGAGTAATGCCAGTACCTCTTTTACCTTAGACTCGTTTTTTGCTATTGCTGGTACAGGAGCCAAGGCGTCCTTTTTATCTTGGGAGGGAGACGCCACTTTAGATGGCAATAGTGAGGGAACGACCAACCCTAATGGTGAGCGATTATCGATAACCAACCAGGCCGGGTTCAATTTTACCTTATCCGGTGATGGTGGCCAAACCGGCAATAATGCGTATAACTCTACGGCCTTTGATAATACTCAGGTACCGAATGTTAATAATGGATCATTATATGGGGTTGATTGGGATACCTTTGATATAGCCAGTTATATCGCACCAACAGATACCCAGGTTACCGCCAATGTAGATGTCGGTCAAGATTTTGTTGTATCAAATGCCGTGGTAATCAAGGTTCCTTCCAATTTGGTTACGGGGTTCGTTTTTGAAGATATCAATTATCCCGGAGGTGCGGGCAGAAATAGGGCAACTGCTTCCGGTCAGGGGGTTGCCAATGTGACCGTTGAACTTTATAATTCGTTAGGTCTTTTACAAACCACTACCACGACCGACGCCAATGGGCAATACATTTTTGGCGGAATGGCAGATGGTACTTACACCGTTAGGGTGGTCAATGAATCGGTAAGTTCTACGAGAGGTGGTGGAGTAGGATGCTCCGATTGTTATGCTGTGCAGACTTTTAGAAGCGACCATAACGGAACTGATGTTGTTGATGTAACCGATGAGGTCGGCGGGCCCAATCCTTCTCAAGAAGATGTTTCCGCAGGTAATCTTTTTGGGGCACAATCAGTTTCAACGGTTACTTTGGCCAGTAATGGTATAGTGGGCATTGATTTTGGCTTTAACTTCAATACTATTGTTAATACGAATGAAAACGGCCAAGGATCTTTAGATCAATTCATTGTCAACTCCAATAATCTAGATGAAACAGGTCTTGATATTGAGGCTAACGCTCTATTCGACCCCGTTGCAGGAGAGGATACTTCCATATTTATGATTCCAAGTGACGGCGACCCCTTGGGCAGAACGGCCGATACAAACTATACGAATGGCTATTTCGATATTTTTTTCAATGATGCCTTTATTCCTTCAGATGTTGTTTCCGATAATACGGTTATAGATGGAAGAACGCAGACGGCTTATAGTGGAGACACCAATGCGGGTACCATCGGAGGGGGTTCAACAGTGGGTACCAATTCCGTTGTACTACCGAACTATAATCTTCCCGAAATTCAGATTCATAGAAATGCGGGGGATGTTTTTAAGTTAAATGCAAACAATTTGGTAGTTAGAAACATAGCTGTTTTTGGTAATACCAACGCTGCTATTCAAGTGAATACCGGTACCGCCAACATTGTAGAAAACTTATTAGGTGTAAACGCTTTAGGCGTATCATCGGGAAATATTCAGTACGGGGTCGAAAATGTAGGAGGAGAAGTTACCATCAATTCTAATTATATAGCTTCAAATACGGTGGCCGGTGTGGTCATTTCTGGGGGAACCAGTTCTGTTCTGACACAAAATCATTTCGCCGAAAATGGGGCGACCAGCTGTGATGATGCTATACTGGTAACCAGCGGTAGCGGTATCAACATTCAGCATAATTTAATCGAGAATTCGGCATCGTTAGGTATTGATGCAGTTTCAGGTGTAAATAACTTGTCCATTCAGGGCAATACCATAGTAGGATCTGGGCGAGTGGCTGGGCTTTGCTCTTCTGAAATAAAGAATATGGGAATAGAAATCTCCGGTAGCAATTCAATTATTTCAAACAATGTAATTACTTCAAACGGTGGTGCCGGCCTAGTGATTTCGGGATCCGGGACTTCTAATTTAATAAGTGAGAATAGTTTTTTTGCCAATGGTACTGCCACTAGTGCTTTAGGTATTGACTTAGGCAATGATGGTGTGACAATAAATGATATGGGTGATACAGATTCTGGTGCCAACGGTTTAAATAACTTTCCGATACTCTCAGCAGCCTATCAAGCGGGTAATAACTTGGTTTTAATGGGGTGGGTAACACCTGGAGTCACCGTAGAATTTTTCTTTACTGATATAAGTGAGGGTTCAGCAGCTGAAGGGGCAAATACGCTTAGTAGGTCAAAAGATTACGGAGAGGGCCAAACTTATATTGCCACTAGAACCGAGGGTTCCGTTGATGATTTAGAAGGTGCTTCTTCATCTTATTCTGTATTTGATGGTAATACCGATAATGTCAATAGATTTAAGTTTTCGGTACCGTTACCAATTGGAACTGATTTAGGAGATAAGATTACAGCTACGGCAACTCTTTCTAATACGACATCCGAATTTTCACCAGAGGTCGAAGTTAGGTTACCAACTGTAATAACAAACCGTACAATTACTTATAGGGTTAATAGAAATTAAAGAATATTCTTACAATTTAATTTTGATTCAAAATGTAGGAAATAACTAAAATAGAACTGTTTATGGTCTAAATCTTCTGTTTTACAACAAAATTTATATTCTCGGTATTGGTCTATACTACATTTGGTAGATATGCTAGTTGATCTAGTATGTCCTAAATCCAACTGAAAAATGTATAGAACCTACTTATACCTGGTCTTCTTTTTTCTATTTTATACTAACCTAGCTGGTCAAGAAAACTATCTAGACCGGTTCAATAATGTATCCTATTCGAACAATAACGGCTCGCAAAACTTTAGCGGCAATTGGATAGAAACAGGAGATACCGATAATGGGCCGAACAACCAGTACATTCGAATTACTGGTAACCGATTGATGCTCTATTACCTTTATTCGGAAACAATTAGGCGTTCTGTTGACTTGAACGGAGCGTCGGCCGCCGTACTTACTTTTGATTGGCAGGCAGTTAGTTTAGGAGGTACAAGAGAACTGGCAGTTCAAATCTCAAGCAATGGTGGAGCGAGCTATACTACGATAGGCACTGTTACGGGAAATAATTCAGGGTCTTTCAGCCAAGACATTTCACCATATATCTCTAGTAACACTACCATTAGATTTCGAAAGACCTATTCTAACTGGCGTAACAACGACTATGCCTATATAGATAATTTTCAGATTGTCGCTACTTTCCCAGCTCCGATTCCAATCATTGAGGTTGAAGATATTGCGGTCGATGAAGATGCAGGCAATGCTATTTTTACGGTAGTTCACACAGGAACCAATGCTACGGGGCCTTTTGCCGTTAATTACCAAACTGTGCCTGGCTCGGCAACCGAAGGGTCTGATTATACGGCTACAAGCGGTATCTTAAACTTCAACGGTAACGTAAGCGATACTGAAACCGTTTCTGTACCCTTAGTGGACGATACCACCATCGAAAACCCCGAAGATTTTATTCTACAATTCACCTTGGTCACCGACCCTACGGTGAATATAACAGATACTGGCACGGCTGCAATTATTGATGATGATGCCCTAATAATGACCGATGGGCAAACAGTAAATACCTGTAACGATGTTTTTTTCGATCCAGGCGGGTTATCTAACTATTCTAATAATCAAGACGTCGTCTATACAATTTGTCCGGATACGGCCGATACCTATATCAACGTAAATTTCACGAGTTTCGAAGTGGTATCCGGGGACATGCTATATGTGTATGATGGTACGAATACGAGTGGTACGTTGCTTGGCCAGTATGATAGTTCTAATGTTCCTAGAAGTATCAATTCAAACAGTGCTTCTGGTTGTCTTACTTTTCGATTTGTCTCCAATAATAATAGCACTGGTGCGGGTTGGGAAGCGGAAATTAATTGTTTTCCTGAAGGCCCCATTATTGTTATCGATGATATTTCATTTGATGAAGATGTAGGTAATGCCGTATTTACGGTTCGCTCTACCCGAGCAGCTCATGGTAGAAACATTTTTCTTTTTGGTTTTGTAGAGGAACCCTTTACGGTTGATTTTCAGACTGTCGATGATTCGGCAACTGCCGGTAGCGATTATACTTCATCCACAGGCACTCTAACTTTTACGGGCGAGCTCAATAATGTTCAAACAATTTCAGTACCGATTGCGAATGACGGTATACCTGAATTGGCCGAAAGTTTTACTATAGAGTTTACAGATGCAGAGGCAGATTATGCACAGGTAAATTATAATGATACGGGTACGGGTACGATCAACTCGCAAATTTTGGCGAACGACCCGTTGACTTTATTCCAAGAATTTGATGGTTATTATGATTACTCCACAACTGGCGGTACGCTAAGAACTAGTCCGAATGGTGGCGACCCATGTGCGATAACTTCCTCTTCGTCCAATAGTTTGGTGTCCTCGGTGCCTGCAACGGCATCTGTTGAGAGGGCCTATTTATATTGGTCTCACTCCAGTACTGTGCGCGATGCCGATGTTACTTTTGAAGGGCAAAACGTATCTGCTAATTTTCTGTATCAAACCTCACTGGGCAATAGAAATTTTTATGGTTATGTCAGTGATGTAACCTCTATCGTACAAGGCGTTTCCAATTTATCGACCAATGTTTTTGACTTTGGTGACCTTGATATAAATAATACTGGTGACTATTGTAATACTAGTACTGTTTTGGGGGGATGGGCACTAATGGTTTTTTATGAAGACCGTTCGCTACCAGCGGTAAACATTAACCTATACCAAGGTTTTGATGGTCTAAGCAATGATGGTAATTCTTTTACCTTAGATTCCTTTTACGCGATATCGGGTACAGGGGCAAAAGCTACCTTTTTATCATGGGAAGGTGATCCTGACCTAACTGGCGCCAGCTCGGGCTCTACCAATCCTGAAGAATTGTCTATTACCAATCAAAGAAATCAGAACTATGTACTGACTGGCGATGGGGGACAAACAGGTAACAACTCTTATAACTCTACCATTTACGATAATACGGTTGGCCCAGTGTACAACAATTCAAGTACCTATGGTGTTGATTTAGATACGTACGATATATCAAGCTATATTCAGCCGGCCGATAGCGAAGTAACCGCTAACGTAGATGTAGGGCAAGATTTTGTTATATCTGCAGCCGTTATTCTCAAAGTACCCTCTAACCTTATTGCCGGAAGAGTTTTTGAAGATGTCAACTATCCGGGAGGTTTTGGCCGGGATAGAACCGCCTCTAGCGGAATAGGCATAACGGGCGCAGTTGTAGAGCTATATGAGAGTAATGGCAATTTCATTCAAAGAAAAAATACGGCGGCCAATGGTAATTATTCATTTGGGGGTATGGCCGATGGTGACTATTACATAAAAGTGGTGAATTCTACCGTTAGGTCTACTCGTGACAATGGGCCCAACTGCTCTTCATGTTATCCTGTACAGACCTATAGGGCTGAGGTCGATGCCGCAGGAAACTATAATGACATTACCAATGAAGTCGGGGGTAACGACCCTACGGCCATTCAAGATGTGGCGTTAGGCGTTTTTGCCAACTCTCAAAGTATTTCCCCTGTAACCGTTGAAGGTAATGGAGTAGTAGATATTGATTTTGGTTTCAATTTTAATACCATTGTCAATACCAACGAATCCGGTCAAGGTTCTCTTAATCAATTTATTTTGAATAGTAACACGCTAGGTGAAAACGGATTGGATGTTGAACCGAATTCCATTTTCGACCCGAACGTAGGTCAAGATATCTCCATATTTATGATTCCACCTACAGGTGATAGCATGGGTAGAACCGCTGATGCTAACTACGCATCCGGTTATTTCGATATTCTTATTGATAACAGTTCTGCTCTGGCCAATATCACCGGTACTAATACGATAATCGACGGTCGAACACAAACAAGCTATTCCGGAGATTCTAATAGCGGTGTGTCGGGCGCAGGCGGTACTGCTGTGGGTACTTCAAATACACTCTTGCCCAGCTATCTAAGACCTGAAATTCAAATTCATAGAAATGGCGGGGATGTTTTTAACTTAAACGGAAACAATGTAGAAATAAGAAATGTGTCTGTGTTTGCCAATAACAATGCCGGAATAAGAACTTTAGGGGGCTCTGCAACTATTTCTTCCTCATTTTTGGGGGTCAACGCATTAGGGGCATCCTCGGGAAATATCGATTACGGCGTTGAGCAAACAGGGGGCGAAGTAACCATTACTTCGAACTACATATCTGCCAATTCCGATGCGGGCATTTTAATAAATGGAGGTACTTCCACCGAAATTGTACTGAATCATCTATTTGCCAATGGCTCTTCCGCATGTTCCGATAACATATTGATTTCTGCCGGAAATAATGTGGAGGTATCTACCAATCTAATTGAAAATGCCGCAGCCTCGGGCATTGAAATTGATACGTTGAATGATGTACTGGTAACCGATAATTCAATTCTTGGCGCGGGTCAAAATGGAGGTAACTGCAGTGGGTCTTTTGAGGGTATGGGGGTTTTAATTAATGCCAGCAATGCCAATATTTCACAAAACAGAATTTTTTCCAATGGGGGAGCGGGCATAGTGGTGATATCAGGCGACGGTAATACCATTTCACAAAATTCCATATACGGTAATGGAACGGTGCTTCCGAGCCTCGGAATTGATTTGAATAGAGATGGAGTAACATTAAATGAAACGAACGATACGGACGGTGGACCTAATGGACTATTAAACTTCCCTGTTATTTCAGGTGCCTACATAAGCGGTTCAAATCTGATAGTTGAAGGATGGAGTAGGCCAGGGGCCACAATAGAAATATTCTTGACCGATATTAGTGAAGGTACTGCCGCCGAAGGCGATAATCAGTTAGGAATGACCTCTGATTATGGAGAAGGTCAGGTTTATTTGGCAAGTTTTATCGAAGGTAGTGCCTCCGACGTTGATTCACAGATAACATCTTACACCGACATAGATGGTAATACTGATAGCACCAATAAATTTAGGTTCAGTACCCCATTGTCATCTGGAGCAGCTTTTGGCAAGTTTGTTACGGCCACGGCCACTTTAACTAATACGACATCTGAATTTTCACCCGAAAGCATTATTAAGGCTTACACTCTTATAACGAACCGAAGAATTACATATAGGGTGAAAAAGAACTGATTTATAGACTAAAACGATAGCTTTTTCCTTTTCACACTATATATCAGTTCATTGGCAACATTTTTTATGCCCTTCAATCGACACAATGTAATATTGTACAATTGTCTATTGTTCAGGGGGTAAAATGAAATGTACTTGGTCATTAGTATTTTTCTTTTTCTGCGTGGGATTACTTTCTGCGCAGCAAGTCTACATGGATGCATTTTCGACCAATGCATATACCAATAATGATGGTAATACCAATTTTTCCAATGCGTGGGGAGAAGCGGACAATGCCGGTGGCGGTGCTACAGGAGGAAATATCTCGGTCAATTCGGGTTCATTGGTTTTCAATGGTCTCAGAAGTGCCGATTATATCTACCGTAATCTTGATTTAAGCGGCGTAACCAAAGATGTAGAATTATCTTTTAGCTATAATGCAACAAGTAGGGGCGATGAGCGATTAAGGGTTTACCTATTTAATGCCTCTACGAACACTTGGGAAAATATTACGACCTTACAGGTATCGACCGCAAGTACTGTGACCTATACCTTAACTGCTGGGCAAAAATCTAACCAATCAGGTATTGCATTTCAAAGTAGTTCAGGTGATTGGTCGGTTGGCGAAATCATCAGAATAGACAATGTTGCTTTTAGAATTGAGGATCAACCTCCAGTGATTACGGCGACCGGAAACCAAGATTATTGCCCTGGCACTTCTGTACCCGTAGTAGAAACGGTAAGCATATCAGACCCTGACGATTCTACTATTCAAGAGGTATCCGTACAAATTTCCAACGGCTATATAAATGGTGAAGATATTTTGACCTTGGCGGGTACACATCCGAATATCACTGCTAGTTGGATTCCCGCTGAGGGTAGATTGCTTTTAAGCGGTCCGGCAACTTCCACTGAATTTGAATCAGCCGTATCGGCGGTATTGTTCTCATCAAGTTCCGCTAGTCCTTCAGGAACCCGCGACTTTTCTATTATCGTGGGAGATGCATATTTCTTACCTGATACCGGGCACTATTATCAGTTCTTTTCAGACCTTGGAATTACATGGACCAGCGCACGCGACAAGGCTGCTTTATCAACTTACTATGGTCTTCAAGGGTATTTGGCAACGCTTACTTCTCTTGAAGAAGCTAATTTTGCGGGTTCTCAGATCTCTGGAGCTGGTTGGATAGGTGGTAGTGATGCCGCTGTTGAAAACGAATGGCGATGGGTAACGGGCCCTGAGGCAGGTACCGTATTTTGGAACGGTTTAGCGGGAGGCTCAACACCGAATTATGCATTCTGGAATACAGGAGAACCAAACCAATCAGGAGACGAAGATTATGCACATATTACCGAAGATGGTACCGGAATCGATGGTTCTTGGAACGATTTAAGTAATACGGGTGCCGGTTCGGGCGCTTATCAACCAAAAGGTTACGTGGTTGAATATGGGGGCATGCCAGGAGACCCAACTATCGATGTATCAGCAAGTACCTCTTTGACAGTTGATGAAGACCCGGTGATAACAGCACAACCGGTAGATCAAGCAATTGTAGATGGTGGCGACGCCACTTTTTCGGTCAGCGCCACTGGGGGAACCTTATTATACCAATGGCAGGTCAGTACCAATGATGGAGCATCCTATACCAACATTTCTGGAGCAACATCTTCTTCGGTTACAATTAACAATGTTACTTTCTCGGATGAAGGCAATAGGTATCGGGTTTTAATATCTGAAAGTGGTTCTTCGTGCGCGGCAATAGCTTCCGATTATGGTGTTCTATCTATCTTGATGGATTCAGATGGCGACGGTTATGCTGATGCCTATGATTTAGATGATGACAATGATGGTATTTTAGATTCGGAAGAATTAGGGTCATGTTACGGAACATTGGCATATGAATTCTACGATTTGACTCCACCCGGTAATACGGTCGACAATATACCTACAACTGGGGCCCTTTCAACGGGTTCTATAACTTCTTTTGATGTAGATGCGCTTCAAGGGGCGGTAGACCCTGGCGATGCTGATAGTTTCGCTATCAGGTATACGGGTCTGATAGATATCGCTGCGGCTGGTTCCTATACATTTTACACAACTTCCGATGATGGCTCTAAATTGTACATCAATGGTTTGGAAGTGGTCAATAACGATTTTGACCATGGCCCTCAAGAGCGGTCCGGGGTGATTAACCTAACGGCGGGGCTTCACGATATAGAGGTCTTATTTTTTGAAAATGGAGGAGGAGAATCGCTATTGGTACAATATGAAGGTCCATCTTTGGCTAAACAATCCATACCATTTACGGCATTTTATGAGGGTACTTGTGATATTGATGGTGATGGTTTGGCCAATCATTTAGACGATGATAGTGATGGAGATGGATGTTCTGATGCCGATGAGGCTTACGGCGCATCTGGAACCGATGTTGACGGTAATGGTATGTATGGTTCAGGAAATCCTACCGTTAATTCTGACGGAACGGTTCAAGCGGCCTCCTACGCAACACCCAATGATGGTGACAGTAATGGAGAAGACGATTATAAAGAAACGGTTAATGCACCTGTTGTACCTACTTCTAATACAACTGAAACAGCCTGTAACGGAGGTAATATCAGTTTTTCTTTAACGACCAATTTTGCCGATACTCACCAATGGCAGTTTTACAATGGTTCGTCTTGGATAGACCTTGCCGATGGTGGTATTTATTCGGGTACCGACACAAATACCCTTAATCTGAATGGGGTAACTCTAGCAGAAAACGGAAATCAGTATAGGCTAGTTGCCTCTTACAGTGGTAATGTCTGTAGAGAAGCTATTAGTGGTACTACGACCTTAAGTGTCATTCAACCAACGGTAGATGCCGGTGCCGATCAAACGATTTGTGATGGTGAGTCTGCGACATTGACCGCGGTTGGTTCTGGTGGTAGCGGTAGTGGTTATACTTATTTATGGAGCACGGGCGAAACTTCTTCTTCGATTACCGTATCGCCTGTTGGTAATACCAATAATAACGTCGACGTAGACTATACGGTTACGGTAACAGATAGTTTTGGTTGTACAAATAGCGATGTGGTCAGGGTTACTGTTGAACCAACCCCTACGATAACGGTATCAAGTTCGCCAAGCTGTAACTTTAGGTTATTTCAGCCTACCACCTATACTTTAGAAGTTACCGTCAGTGCAGGCTCGGTTACATCTACCAATGGTACGGTAAGCAATTTAGGGGGTAATGTGTGGCGTATAGCTGATGTTCCCGATGGCACTGATATAACTGTAACTGTTTCTCAGGGCAATTGTAGCAGAAATTTACCTGTAACGGCTCCAAACTGTACCTGTCCTACTGTAAACGCACCGGTTAGTGGGGGCGATCAAGAATTCTGTGCTGGAAGCCCTGTTCCTACTTTGACGGCTACGGTTGGAAATAATGAAACCGTTAATTGGTATGATTCCATTTCTGGTGGTACATGGTTACAAAGTAACAGCACGAGTTATACCCCTTCTTCGGCCGGCACATACTATGCGGAAACGATTAACACGTTTACCGGTTGTACGAGTAATTCTAGAACTGCGGTTAGGGCCATTCAGAATGCATTGCCTGTAGTTGATGCCGGACCAAATGTTCAGATATGTGACGGAGACTCAACAACATTGACAGCCTCCGCGAGTGGTGGTAGTGGTTCGGGCTATTCGTATTTATGGAGTACTGGCGAGACAAGTCAGGCCATTACAGTAGCGCCAACGGGGAGTGCAAATAGTAATACTACTGTGCCTTATTCGGTTACTGTTACCGATTCAAATGGATGTGAACAGACCGACTCTGTAAATGTGACTATTTACTCAAGACCCCAGGCTATCATTACAACCAACGACGCCACTTGTAATGTCAACAATGGATCATTTACTTTAAGCTTTCCAAATCACCCTAATCGAACATCGATTCAATTTAGCCTTGATGGAGGAGCGACCTATAGAACAAATGTGGCGGATAATTCTGGCTCTGTAACATATGGCGGACTTTCAGGTGGCACTTACAATATCTGGGCTCGATGGGGTAATTCAGCTTGCCCTGTAGAACTTGGTACCTACACTATTAATACCGTACCGGTGGTTACCGTGGTTTCAGAGCCTATAGATCAAACGATTTTTGTAGGCCAAAATACAAGCTTTAGTGTAAGTGCCAATAATGCGGACACCTACCAATGGCAGGTGAGTACCGATGGCGGTGCCGGCTTTGTTGATATATCTGATAACGCTTTCTATTCCGGTTCTCAGACGAACAGTCTAAATATAAGTACACCTGAAATAGACTTCAACGGAAATATTTATAGGGTCAGAATAACCAATTCAAGCACATCTTGTGCCCCGACTACTTCTCAAATAGCAACCCTAACGGTAAAAGTAAGAACGGTAATAAGCAATCGCCGTATTACCTACCGCACTAAAAAGAATTAAATCCTTCCTATTTTAAGCAAATTAGAATAGCTGCTCATCGAGATATTTATACAGAATAACTCTAACGTTATAGTTAAATGTAAGTCGTTCATATTCATATTTATTACATACAGGCCCTTACTTTTTTATCGGATTTTTCGTACCAGTTGTCCCTTGTAACTTATTGATATACTTGGCGTAATCGACGAACGAAATAATCATTACTTCAAATTTTTAATCCTATACACTACATTTTAACCAATACACAACAATTATTTTCCTGCGGCAGGCCTAAGATTAATTTTGTAATGTGCAATTGTGCCCTTTATCGAATAAATGGGTATCAAATGCATCCCCAAATAAAATAACTTAACCGAACATAGTCAGGATTTGTAAAAATTCCTGATGTAAATGGCCAAAGGAATAAAGTATTCTTCACCATTTCGCAAACATTCGCTTTGTAATGTTCCGGTTAAAGATTGTATAAAATTGAATGAACCGACTTCTATAGAAAATTTTCTATAGAAGGTACCAACTAATCTTGAACCTACGACATAGCTCAAAGTAATGGCCATGAAGAAAATCGTTTTAATCTTGTTGCTTTTTACCTCTGTGTATTCTTTTGCACAAACCACGGTTACTTTAGAAGATCAGTGTAATTGTGAGGTGTTAAGCGGAACAGATGTTACCGCCCCAGGAATGACAACTCCCAGTGGAGCTGATTTAGGTGACATTTATGTAAACACCGATACAGGTACCATTTATTATTGGGATGGAAATTCGTGGGAGCTTACCTCTTCTGATGACCAGCAACTACAGGCTTTTACTTATAACAATGGTACAGGAGAACTTTCATTGACTTTAGAAGATGGTGGTACAATTTCAGTTGTATTACCACTTGAAACTGTAACCACATTTTCTTCAACTGTTCCTTTTGGCAACAATATTGGCGTTTATGAAAATGAGAACGGAGATGTTGTAACCATTAATGAATCGATAACCAGCATTTCCGACAATGGTGACGGTAACGTAACCCTTGTCAACGAGGCGGGCAACAGTATCACCGTAGCCAAGTCCGACATTACCGACTTGGGTGGCGGACTCTATCAATTCACCAACGGTGATGGCACTGATGTGACGATTGATACTAATGGAACGTCCATCAGCAACGTAATTGCCGGTAACCGCATCGCTACGGTAACCGAAGCGGATGGCACTACCACCGATGTAAACGAAACGATTACTGATATTACAGGGACTTCTAACAGCGGAAACGAAATAGGTGTCTATCAAAAGGAGGATGGTACCACGGTTTCCATCCAGGAAAGTATTGTGAACATTACGGACAACGGTGACGGTAACGTAACCCTTGTCAACGAGGCCGGCAACAGCATTACCGTAGCCAAATCCGACATCACCGATTTGGGTGGCGGACTGTACCAATTTACCAACGGCGACGGAACGGATGTGACGATTGATACCAACGGTATGTCCATCAGCAACGTAATTACCGGTAACCGCATCGCCACGGTAACCGAGGCAGATGGAACCACAACTGATATTGATGAAACAATAACAAGCATTACCGATAACGGCGATGGTAACGTAACGCTTGTCAACGAGGCCGGCAACAGCATTACCGTAGCCAAATCCGACATCACCGATTTAGGTGGCGGACTCTATCAATTCACCAACGGCGATGGAACGGATGTGACGATTGATACCAACGGAATGTCCATCAGCAACGTAATTGCCGGTAACCGCATCGCCACGGTAACCGAGGCGGATGGAACCACAACTGATATTGATGAAACAATAACGGATATCACCGGAACCTCCAACAGTGGAAACGAGATTGGTGTCTATCAAAAGGAGGATGGTACCACGGTTTCCATTCAGGAAAGTATTGTGAACATTACGGACAACGGTGACGGTAACGTAACCCTTGTCAACGAGGCCGGTAACAGTATTACCGTAGCCAAGTCCGACATAACCGATTTGGGTGGCGGACTGTATCAATTTACCAACGGTGATGGCACTGATGTGACGATTGATACCAATGGTATGTCTATCAGCAATGTAATTGCCGGTAACCGCATCGCCACGGTCACGGAGGCGGATGGAACTACCACCGATGTAAACGAAACTATTACTTCCTTGACCGATAACAATGACGGTACAGTAACATATACTACTGAGGATGGCACTTCACAAACAATTAATAAGTCTCAGTTAACAACTAATGGGGATGGTACTTACACTTTTGATTCTGGTAACGGTACTCCAACTACTTTTGTTGGCACGGATAATCAAGATGCTTCCCAAGTTAATTTGGTCACTCCATTCGATATTGATGGAGACACTACTAATGAAACTACAGTTGAAGAAGCAATTTCTGCGCTAGCTTCAAGTAGTTCTGACAATCAACAAATAAGTAGTAGTGTAATTACCCCTAATGAATTGGTCAATATTGCTTTGGAAAGAGGTGGCAATACTAACATTGATATTCGTGACGCGGATTCGTCGGACAGCAATGAAATACAGATTATCACTTCCAATGATGGAACCGTCAATATTGCCCGTACCGTAAATGATTTTGACCTTTCAGTTGATGGTACCGAGACCTTAGTTAGTGGTGCGGGAATCAATTCGGTAACAGGTGATGGTTCAGCTGCTACTCCATATGTAATTACAGGAACGGAAGTAGATGGTAGCATCACAAATGAACTTTCTCAAGTAGGAGCAGGTACACCTATTGCAACAGGTGCTACGGCTGCAAATACTGGAGAGACCTATGTAGATACGAACACAGGTCAATTATATGTCTGGGATGGTTCTTCATGGGCCCAAGTCGGTGGTAATGCAACACCCGATGCTGACCCTGACCCAACGAACGAAATCACCGATGTCACGGACAACGGCAACGGAACAACGACCATTACCGACGTGAACGGTGGAAGCGTAACCGTTGATAATGACGGAGTGGATAATGTAGACGATGCCGACAACGACCCAACGAACGAAATTACAGATGTGACGGATAACGGCAACGGAACAACGACCATTACCGATGTGAACGGTGGAAGCGTAACGGTTGATAATGACGGAGTCGATAACGTGGATGATGCCGATAACGACCCGACGAACGAAATCACCGATGTGACCGATAACGGCAACGGAACGACGACCATTACCGATGTGAACGGCGGAAGCGTAACCGTTGATAATGACGGAGTGGATAATGTAGACGATGCCGACAACGACCCAACGAACGAGATTACCGATGTGACGGATAACGGCAACGGAACAACGACCATTACCGATGTGAACGGTGGAAGCGTAACGGTTGATAATGACGGAGTCGATAACGTAGATGATGCCGATAACGACCCAACGAACGAGATTACCGATGTGACGGATAACGGCAACGGAACAACGACCATTACCGATGTGAACGGTGGAAGCGTAACGGTTGATAATGACGGCGTCGATAATGTGGACGATGCGGACAACGACCCAACGAACGAAATCACCGATGTGACGGACAATGGCAACGGAACAACGACCATTACCGATGTGAACGGTGGAAGCGTAACGGTTGATAATGACGGCGTCGATAATGTGGACGATGCGGACAACGACCCAACGAACGAAATCACCGATGTGACGGACAATGGCAACGGAACAACGACCATTACCGATGTGAACGGTGGAAGCGTAACGGTTGATAATGACGGCGTCGATAATGTGGACGATGCAGACAACGACCCAACGAACGAAATCACCGATGTGACGGACAATGGCAACGGAACAACGACCATTACCGATGTGAACGGTGGAAGCGTAACGGTTGATAATGACGGAGTCGATAACGTAGATGATGCCGATAACGACCCAACGAATGAAATCACGGATGTTACCGATAACGGCAACGGAACAACGACCATTACCGATGTGAACGGTGGAAGCGTAACCGTTGATAATGACGGAGTCGATAATGTGGACGATGCCGATAACGACCCAACGAACGAGATTACCGATGTTACCGACAACGGCAACGGAACAACTACGATCACCGATGTGAACGGCGGAAGCGTGACCGTTGATAATGATGGCGTTGATAACGTAGATGATGCCGATAACGACCCAACGAACGAGATTACCGATGTGACCGACAACGGCAACGGAACAACGACCATCACAGATGTAAATGGTGGAAGTGTAACGGTGGATAATGATGGCGTCGATAATGTGGACGATGCCGATAATGTAATAGGTAATGAGTACAACACAGGTAGCGCAATTACAGCAGGAAGCCTTGAAATTACCGATGGAGGAGGTACCGAATCTGTTAATTTGATCAGTGGTGACGCTAATAATGATATTGCGGTCGGTTCAGATGGTGCATTGTATTTGAATGTTGCATCCGTTAGTATCGCCGAGACCAATACCAATCTTACCGACAACAATAACGGTACGGTTACCTATGTGAATGAAAATGGAGTTTCACAAACAATTTCTAAATCTGAATTATCCGATAATGGTGACGGAACTTTCACCTTTAATAACGGTAATGGTACTCCTATTACTTTCAATGGAACGGATAATGTAGACGATGCCGACAACGACCCAACGAACGAAATCACCGATGTGACGGATAACGGCAACGGAACAACTACTATCACCGACGTGAACGGTGGAAGTGTTACCGTTGATAATGACGGAGTCGATAACGTAGATGATGCCGATAACGACCCAACGAACGAAATCACCGATGTGACGGACAATGGCAACGGAACAACGACCATTACCGATGTGAACGGTGGAAGCGTAACGGTTGATAATGACGGCGTCGATAATGTGGACGATGCAGACAACGACCCAACGAACGAAATCACCGATGTGACGGACAATGGCAACGGAACAACGACCATTACCGATGTGAACGGTGGAAGCGTAACGGTTGATAATGACGGAGTCGATAACGTAGATGATGCCGATAACGACCCGACCAACGAGATTACCGATGTGACCGATAACGGCAACGGAACAACGACCATTACCGATGTAAATGGTGGAAGTGTTACCGTTGATAATGACGGAATCGATAATGTGGATGATGCGGATAACGACCCAACGAACGAAATCACCGATGTGACGGACAACGGCAACGGAACAACGACCATTACCGATGTGAACGGTGGAAGCGTAACGGTTGATAATGACGGAGTCGATAACGTGGATGATGCCGATAACGACCCGACCAATGAGATTACCGATGTGACCGACAACGGCAACGGAACAACGACCATCACAGATGTAAATGGTGGAAGTGTAACGGTGGATAATGATGGCGTCGATAATGTGGATGATGCCGATAACGACCCAACAAACGAGATTGAATTACCTAGTGGAGGTAATAATGGTCAGGTGCTATCAACTGATGGAAGCGGAACTTATACTTGGGTAGATTCGGATTCAGGTCCAGCAGGTGCCGATGGAACAGACGGTAACGGTATTGTTTCTACAGTTGATAACGGAGATGGCACATTTACATTAAACTATTCAGACGGTTCAAGTTTTACAACTTCGAATTTCACTGGTCCGCAAGGCCCGGCAGGTGCTGACGGAGCTACCGGCGCACAGGGTCCTCAGGGAGAGACAGGCCCTCAAGGTCCAGCAGGTGCAGATGGAGCAGACGGAGCAACAGGTCCACAAGGCCCCCAAGGCCCGGCAGGAGCGGACGGCGCTGACGGTGCGGTAGGCCCCCAGGGTCCCGCAGGACCCCAAGGTCCAGCAGGAGCAGACGGTGCAACAGGTCCACAAGGTCCCCAAGGTCCGGCAGGAGCAGACGGAGCAGATGGCGCAACAGGTCCACAAGGACCCCAAGGTCCAGCAGGTGCAGATGGAGCAGACGGAGCAACAGGTCCACAAGGCCCCCAAGGCCCGGCAGGAGCGGACGGCGCTGACGGTGCGGTAGGCCCCCAGGGTCCCGCAGGACCCCAAGGTCCAGCAGGAGCAGACGGAGCGGACGGTGCAACAGGTCCACAAGGACCCCAAGGTCCAGCAGGAGCAGACGGTGCAACAGGTCCCCAAGGTCCCCAAGGTCCAGCAGGAGCAGATGGTGCAACAGGCGCACAAGGTCCCCAAGGCCCGGCAGGAGCGGACGGCGCTGACGGTGCAATAGGTCCACAAGGTCCCCAAGGTCCGGCAGGAGCAGACGGAGCAGATGGTGCAACAGGCCCACAAGGTCCCCAAGGTCCGGCAGGAGCAGACGGAGCAGATGGCGCAACAGGTCCACAAGGACCCCAAGGTCCAGCAGGTGCAGATGGAGCGGACGGTGCAACAGGTCCACAAGGCCCCCAAGGCCCGGCAGGAGCGGACGGCGCTGACGGTGCGGTAGGCCCCCAGGGTCCCGCAGGACCCCAAGGTCCAGCAGGAGCAGACGGAGCGGACGGTGCAACAGGTCCCCAAGGTCCCCAAGGTCCAGCAGGTGCTGATGGAGCTACCGGTGCACAGGGTCCACAAGGAGAAACAGGTCCTCAAGGTCCACAAGGAGAAACAGGCCCACAAGGCCCAGCGGGAGCAGATGGTGCTACCGGTGCACAGGGTCCACAGGGAGAAACAGGTCCACAAGGCCCTCAAGGAGAAACAGGTCCTCAGGGTCCAGCAGGTGCTGATGGAGCTACTGGTGCACAGGGTCCACAAGGAGAGACAGGCCCACAGGGTCCACAGGGAGAAACAGGTCCACAAGGCCCGGCGGGAGCAGATGGTGCTACCGGTGCACAGGGTCCACAAGGAGAAACAGGTCCACAAGGTCCAGCTGGAGCAGACGGAGCAACAGGTCCACAAGGTCCCCAAGGCCCAGCAGGAGCGGACGGCGCTGACGGTGCGGTAGGCCCCCAGGGTCCCGCAGGACCCCAAGGTCCAGCAGGAGCAGACGGAGCGGATGGTGCAACAGGTCCACAAGGACCCCAAGGTCCAGCAGGAGCAGACGGTGCAACAGGTCCCCAAGGTCCCCAAGGTCCGGCAGGAGCTGACGGAGCAGATGGTGCAACAGGCGCACAAGGTCCCCAAGGCCCAGCAGGAGCGGACGGCGCTGACGGTGCGGTAGGCCCCCAGGGTCCCGCAGGACCCCAAGGTCCGGCAGGAGCAGACGGAGCAGATGGCGCAACAGGTCCCGCAGGTCCTCAAGGTCCAGCAGGTGCAGATGGAGCAGACGGTGCGGTAGGTCCACAGGGTCCCGCAGGCCCCCAAGGCCCGGCAGGAGCGGACGGCGCTGACGGAGCGGATGGTGCAACAGGCCCACAAGGACCCCAAGGTCCAGCAGGAGCAGACGGTGCAACAGGTCCCCAAGGTCCCCAAGGTCCGGCAGGAGCTGACGGAGCAGATGGTGCAACAGGCGCACAAGGTCCCCAAGGCCCAGCAGGAGCGGACGGCGCTGACGGTGCGGTAGGCCCCCAGGGTCCCGCAGGACCCCAAGGTCCGGCAGGAGCAGACGGAGCAGATGGCGCAACAGGTCCCGCAGGTCCTCAAGGTCCAGCAGGTGCAGATGGAGCAGACGGTGCGGTAGGTCCACAGGGTCCCGCAGGCCCCCAAGGCCCGGCAGGAGCGGACGGCGCTGACGGAGCGGATGGTGCAACAGGCCCACAAGGACCCCAAGGCCCAGCAGGTGCTGATGGTGCTACAGGTCCTCAAGGTCCACAAGGTCCTGCGGGAGCTGATGGAAACGGTATAGCATCCATAGTGGATAATGGAAATGGTACTTTCACCATAACCTATACCAACGGAGCTACATTTACTTCTTCAGATTTAACTGGTCCGCAAGGTCCAGCTGGAGCAGACGGTGCAGATGGTGCAACAGGTCCTCAAGGTCCTCAAGGTCCTGCAGGTGATCCTGCCAGTGATGATCAGACGCTTTCAACCAATAATAGCCCAGGAGATATTTCAATTTCAGGAGGTAATAATATCACTTTAAATGTGAATGACGCCGATTCTGTAGTAGGCAATGAATATAATAACAGCTTTAGTGTAGTTGGTACCAACCTCAGATTAACAGATGGAGGTGGTAATTTAGACGTTCCACTTTCTAATCTAGGTTCTGATGATCAATACGATGATGAAGTACCACTTAGAAATCCAATAGATGTTGATGAGGCCGGAGAGTCTTCTCCGACACAAGAGACTACTGTTCAAGAGGTAATAGAGGCCATAGCTCCTATTACTTCAGCTGCGGCAAGAATATTCTATCCTCCATCAATTGCAGTTGATGCATCTATTAACGGAAGTTTTACGGTTGATCTGTATGCTGAGTATATCTCTCAATATGGTAGCCCAACGGTATCGAGTGCTGGTGCACCGGTGGCCCTACCTACTTATGGAGCGACTGATCTTTATTACTATGTGACCTATGCTGATCCAACTGTTTTCAATACAGCTACCATGAGTATAGATGCCAATGGAGTTCTTAGTTATGAGATTATTGGACAACCTGCAGACTACAATTCGTTGATCAATGTGGTCTTCATGGTCAAGTAATACAATAATTCTGTAGACAAAAAATTGAAAACCATCACGACATATAAAATGATTATCCTCGGTATTGTATTAACAATACTGGGGATTGCTTCTTCACAAGCGCAATTCTTGTTGCAGGCTCCCAATAGTGGAGATGAAAATAATTATAGATGGTACGAGGCAACGAATCCTACCGTTGTTTTGGGTACCGATTCATTTTACGAGGTAACCGAAAGAGGGGTGTACTTCGCGACATATGACGGTACAATTTGTGGCCATAATGCAACAGGGTATTTCATTGTTACCAATTGTAATTCACCTTATAACGAGGTTACTTTAGATATTTCTAGAAACCCGATTCCTCCAGGGGCTTCCCTTACCTGGAGCCCATCAGTTTCAGGCGACCAAACAAGGCCTACGGTAATCGCAACTCAAACGGTGGCTCGATATACCGCAACCATCAATAAGGCAGGTAATAGTAAAAGCTTACCGAATTTCACCGTAGTATGTATTGACGAATCGGCTACATTGGTTGATGATCTAGTAACACTTGATGAAGATGTAACCACTATTATCGATGTTTTTGCCAACGATTCGGATTTACCTGATTCCGGTTCCTTGACTATTTCAAGACAGCCTTCCAATGGAACGGTTAGCATTGATACCAATGGTACCCCCAACGACCCTACAGATGATATAGTTACATACGTGCCCAATCCGGATTATAATGGAGTGGACGCTTTTAACTATTCGGTTTGCAATACCTTCGGCGACTGTAGTACGGCAACGGTTTCTTTGGAGATAAATCCAATAGTTGATGCTATCGACGATGCTATAGCTACTACCGAAGATACCTCTGTTATTATAGACATTTTGTCCAACGACAATGATATACCCTCTCTCGGTACCTTATCAGCTACTACGGCCACCGATGGCACGGTTAGTATTGATAATGGAGGAACACCTAATGATCCTTCCGATGATATACTAACCTACACACCCAACAGTGAATTTGTGGGCACAGATGTGTTTGGTTATACACTCTGTGATGACCAAGGAAATTGCAGTACGGCATCCATAACCGTTGTTGTTACCAACGCACTTGATTTAGATGCCGATAACGACGGAATACTGGACACTTTTGAAGATTTAAATCTTGATGGAGACAATGACCCAGCTACCAACATAACCGATACCGATGGTGATGGCATTGCCGATTATCTAGATATTGATAGTGATAATGACGGTATACCCGATAACGTGGAAGCGCAGACCACCTTCGGTTATATAGCTCCAACTTTACAGGACAACAACTCGAACGGACTTGACGACGCCTATGAGGCTGATGGTAGTCTAGGCGTTATTCCCGAAGATACCGATGGTGACGGTTTGCCTGATTATGTTGACGAGGATAGTGATAATGACAATATACCAGATGCTATCGAAGGCCATGATCATGACCAAGATGGTGTTCCGGAAGCACGACTCATTGGTTCTGATAAAGATAATGATGGTCTCGACGATGGTTATGAGGGCCAAACAGCCATTGATATTGATGTAAACGATGAAATTGACGATCCATATAACGATTTACCGAATACCGATGGTGATGGAGAATCTAATTACAGGGATACCGATGATGATGATGACGGAATAGAAAGTAAGAACGAAGATATGAACGTCGATGGCGACTATTCAAATGATGATAGTGATAACGATGGTATACCTGAATATTTAGAGCCTAACGCTGATGAAACGGCAATTGAGGTATTCAACGTAATTACACCTAACGGTGACGGTGTTCATGATGTATTGACTATTAACGGTCTTGAGAACTTCCCTGATAATTCTTTAAGAATTTATAACAGATGGGGTGTGGCAGTGTATAGCACACAGGCTTACGATACGCAAGGAAATACTTTTGATGGTACTTCTGAGGGTAGGGTAACAGTTGATGTTGACCGAAAATTACCGGTAGGTACTTATTTCTATATTCTCGAATATAAAACAGATACAGGAGAAACCAAAACCTTGAACGGGTACATATACTTAAACAGATAGCGATTATGATCATCCCAAATCTAAAGAGCTCTTATAAACTAACGTTGCTTTTTACCTTAGTTACATTTTTGACCGAATTTACCAGTCATGCCCAGCAAGATGCTCAATATACCCAGTATATGTACAATACGGTAAGTGTGAACCCGGGTTATGCAGGTTCTAGAGGACAAATAAGTGTGGCCGCCCTTCATCGATCTCAATGGGTTGGTCTTGATGGGGCACCGACCACACAGACTTTTAATATTCATTCTCCAATCGGCTACAGGGGGGTAGGTTTAGGTTTATCTATTGTAAATGATAAAATAGGCCCTACATCGGAAACCTATTTTGATATCGATTTTTCCTATACGGTTTACACTTCAAATGAAGGTCGTTTAAGTTTCGGTTTAAAGGGATCTGCTCATTTGTTGGATATTCGCTATTCTGAACTTAATCAGATAGCACCCGATAATAGTTTGCAGAACGATATTGACAATCAATTTTCACCAAATGTGGGTGCCGGAGTTTATTACCACACCGAAAAATTCTATGCAGGAATTTCAGTACCTAGAATTTTGGAGACTAGACACTTTAAAGAAGGCCCGGCTCCTTCTACTGCCAAAGAACAAATGAACTTTTATTTTATAACCGGTTATGTTTGGGATTTAAACCCTAACCTAAAATTTAAACCCACCATTTTGACCAAAATTGTTCAAGGTGCACCTTTACAGCTAGACCTTTCGGCCAATTTTATGTTGAGCGAGAAATTTATTCTTGGCGCTGCCTACCGATGGGATGCCGCTTTTAGTGGTTTGGTAGGTTTCAACGTATCGAATAAGTTTTTGATTGGGTTGGCCTATGACCGTGAAATTACCGAGTTGGGCAACGCACTTTATAACGATGGTTCTTTTGAAGTGATTCTCAGATATGACTTCATCACTACCAAAGGCAATTTGAAATCTCCTCGATTCTTTTAATTTTAGTTGTGCCGTTCATCCATAAAACGGAACCTTTATCTACTCGTAGGAATTATCCCCAAAGTACTTTGACGTCGTTAATAGTCGATAAACGGTCATTTTAACAAATGGCCTTCCCCAAGCGGTAAAAGTTGTTCGTTCAACGTGATTTTTAAATTACAATTCGAGCTAGGCTTAATTTTGCTTTTGAATAGGTCCCAAATCTATTCCCTAGAAAGGAAACTAAAGCTTAGCCATGAAAAGCAGCAATGCTACTCACTACATTACCTTAGCGCTTATAGTAAGTGTTAACCTCTTCGTATCTCTTCAAAAGATACAGGCTCAGGCCAACTCAATTCGCAACAATGTAACGTTTAACTGGGCAGATAACCAAACGGTTTTGAGTGATCCAGCCAATCTTCAGTCCATAACAATCAATGGGGTCGATTACAATACTTTTGTCGTACCATCTTCCTATGAAATGACAAGATTAGGCCCAGGTGGCGATTCCCAAAATAATATTTGGAGTGATGGGTCTAGAATCGTAGCTGGAAGTAACAGCATTAATTGGAACACTGAAGCTCTCAATGCTTATCAGTCATTGAACTTAAACCATTATTTTCAATCAGACAGCACAGGAGAGAATTTTTGTGGTGATTACTCTGCGTTGGCTACCTCAAATGCTCAAATACAGACTATCAGATACAATCCAGGTATACCATCCAATCCTGATGGTGTTATTGCCATTACTGAAAGAGGCGGAAATAACTGTATGTATGTCGAGCTTTATGGCATACCCGTAGGTGGAGGTGCTGAGCAACTTTTGGGACGAACCTTCGTTAGAAACCAAGGTAACTTGACTGGCGTGCGTCCTCAAGCACCGCCAACCAACAACAGTGATTATTGGAGCAGTGGCAGAAACAATGAGAACAATCAAATAATCGGCATTGCACTTTATGAACTATCGGAACTGGCCCCAACAGGTTCGATCATTACTTCTATTAGATACATGGGGGCAACGACAGACCATGGTGATGGTAAATTTTTCTTGATGCAAACCTATGCGGAAGATGATAGTTTACGCATAAAATTGGATAGAGAAGGTAATGGCGACATTGCCGCGAACGACCTAGTGCCCGACGGAAGCATTTATACCTTATTAAGTTCCGTATCGAATGGAACTTTAATCTTCCACCCTAACGGACAGTTCAACTATGTGCCTAATCCTGGTTTTACGGGTAATGATACCTTTGAGTACCAAGTATGTCTTCCTTCCCCGAATACAGGTGTTTGTGATACCGGTACGGCCGTCATAGTTATCAAGTTAGAGGCTATTTATGATAGCGCCAACATCATTCACAATTCGCTGAACAATAGAATAAATGTATTGGATAACGACAATTTCGGTAGTGCAGGTCCATTATCGAATGGTGCCATCACCAATTATAGTCTTCCCACCAATGGGTCGCTTTCATTGAACGATAATGGTACTCTAGATTCTTACGACGATTATTTTGAGTATAACCCTAACACAAATTATGTCGGTACCGATTTGTTTAGCTATGAAATAACTGATGCTGGGGGTAATACCGATAGGGCATCCGTGTATATAACTATTGATATCGACTCCGATAATGACATGGTCGATAATAGAACTGATTTAGATGATGACAATGATGGTATTATTGATAGTAATGAATCTCAAGATTGCATAAATACCAGCAATTTTGGCTGGCAGTTTGCTTCCCCCGTTGGAACATGGGAACAAGATTTTACCGAAGTTAGTTCGATTGATGATTGGCTATTATCCGATTCAAATTCAATTACGATAGGTTCGGGTATTTCAGCATTATCGCCATCTACTGAATTGCAGCTTACTGGCATTGAAGCATTGACCTTTGATGAGGCTATTAATTTGAATGAATATGTTGAGCTGACCTTTACAACTTCATCAAATCTGGTTAATCCAATGATTGAGCAGATAGGTCTTAACTGGAATCAAAATTCAGGCTCAACAGCCATTGGCAATTCATATGATGTGGCTTTAGCCATTTCAAATGATGATTTTGCCACTTCTATCTTACTGTATTCAGATATTCGAATTCATACACCATCAAATGGAGTCAGTGAATTTTTTGCCTTAATGCCACCTGATGCCAAGTTCAATCTTGAAGAAAATACTCCGTATACTTTAAGGGTCTATACTTACAATCAACAGACCGATGGTAATGTTGGCTACTCTGTTTTTGATGATTTCACCATAAATGTGTCGTCTTGCCAAGAGCAACATAGTGATACCGATACGGTAGCCGACCATCTAGATTCTGATAGTGATAATGATACTTGCCCCGATGTTATAGAAGCGGGTCATGAGGATACCGATGGTGATTTTTATTTAGGAAGCGCACCCCTTGTAGTCGATGTCGATGGTCTTGTCACTGGGCAAGGCGGGTATTCTGGCTCTACGGAAGCAGTTGTGACGGCCGGAGAATCTATTACGGTCGAAAGCAGTCCTACAAATATCGAGGTCTCAACGGGTTCCGATGTAGAATTTAATGCGGCCATTAGCGGCCCCAGTCTAACCTATCAATGGGAGGTAAGCTCTGATTCGGGGTTGACTTGGCTAATGGTTACTGACAATGACTCTTACAGAGGGTCAACCGGCCAGCGGCTTTTAATTACTCAAGTAGATTCGACTTTAAGTGGTAATCTCTATCGTTTGACGGCAGTTAGTTCAGATGATATGTGTATGCCGTATGCATCTACATCTTCCGCCATGCTATCTGTAAATGGAAATGTTACATTGGATAGTGATGGAGATGGTATAACAGATGCCTTTGAAGATTTGAACCTTGATGGAGATGACAATCCCGCTACCAACCCCACTAATTCAGATAATGACGATTTTCCAGATTATCTCGATATAGATAGCGATAATGATGGTATTCCTGATAATGTGGAAGCTCAGGATACTTCGAATTACATTCCCCCAAGTAATGTTGACGAGAACAATAATGGGTTAGATGATGCTTACGAACAAAACGGTAATCAAGGGCTGATTCCTGTGAATACTGATAATGAAGATATGCCCGATTATCTTGATACCGATAGTGACAATGACAATATTTTAGATGCCATAGAGGCCCATGACCATGACCACGATGGTATACCAGAAGTGGTTTTTATTGGATCTGACAAAGATAATGATGGTCTCGACGATGGTTATGAAGGAGAGGAAATGATCGATATGGATATAAATGACGAAATTGATGATCCAATCAATGATTTACCTAATACCGATGATGATCTTGAGTCTGATTATAGAGACATGGATGATGATGGTGATGGTATCATGAGTCGTGATGAAGATACCGATCATGATGGTGATTATTCAAATGATGATGAGAACGGTAATGGTATTCCCAATTATCTAGAAGCTCCTTACATTCCGGTTATAGTTTATAATGTAGTGACACCTAATGAAGATAATGTTCACGACTATTTGACCATCACAGGTCTAGAAGAGCGACCCAACAACAAACTCGAAATCTACAACCGTTGGGGTATTCTAATGTATGAGACTGAGGGTTACGATAGTTCTGGCAATAGATTTGAAGGTCAAAGCTTGACACAGATAGATTCGGGTTGGCAAGAGCGTATGCCTTCAGGCACTTACTTCTACATTCTTAATTTTCAAGAAACTACAGGAGAGAACCGTACTTTAAAAGGGTATCTCTATTTAAACTGATTTTTTCAGCGTGTTCGATACCTCATCCATTAACTTTATTTTATAGACAAGTATTTATAATACTTGACCAAAGATGCTATTTTTGTCAGAAGCCCTTAGGGCGATTCAACAAAACAATTGCATTTGAAAGAAGAACAAGTGATTCTGGTCGATGAGAACGACCAACCTATAGGTACCATGCCAAAAATGGAAGCTCATGAAAAGGCCTTGTTACATAGGGCATTTTCTGTATTTGTGATGAACGACAGGGGTGAGACTATGTTACAACAAAGAGCGGCCCATAAATATCACTCCCCCTTGTTATGGACGAATACCTGCTGTAGCCATCAGAGGGTAGGAGAATCGAATATCGAAGCCGGTAAACGAAGGTTGCAAGAAGAAATGGGCTTTGTAACCGAACTTGAAGAACTCTTTTCATTCACTTATAAAGCAGCCTTTGATAACGGTCTGACCGAACATGAATTTGACCATGTGATGATAGGTAGTTTTGAAGGAACACCCAACATTAATCCTGATGAGGTCGCCGACTGGCAATGGATGAAACCCGAAGATGTCAAGATAGACATTGAAAAGAATCCTGAAAAGTATACGGCCTGGTTCAAGATTATTTTTGAAAAGTTCTACGACCATTTAACCCAAAACGCTGGAAATGAAGGTAAAGGTTAGTAGAAAGGCTCATTTTAATGCTGCCCATAGACTTTTTAGAAAAGACTGGGACGAAGAAAAAAACGACTCCGTCTTTGGTAAATGCAATAACCCCAACTTTCACGGTCATAATTACGAGCTTGTGGTGAGCGTAACAGGAGAAATCGACCCAGCAACTGGTTTTGTTATTGATATGAAGGTCTTGAAAGACCTCATTTATGAGCATGTTGAAGAAGCTTTTGACCATAAGAACCTAAACATCGAGGTAGCCGAATTCAAAGATTTGAATCCTACGGCAGAGAACATAGCAGTGGTCATCTGGCAAAAACTCAGGCCATATATTGAAACCGACCACGACTTAGAGATTATCCTTTACGAAACCCCACGTAACTTTGTAACTTTTTCTGGCTAGCAATGGGTTTAAAAGTAGGCGATTTTATTCCGGATTTCTCTTTGAACGACCAATTCGGTAACGTCTTTTCAAGCTCCCAAATAAAGGGTGTAAAGCCCATGGTCATTTATTTTTATCCTAAAGATGACACACCCGGCTGTACTAAAGAGGCCTGTACTTTTCGCGATAGGTATGAAGATTTTAAAGAACTGGGGGCCGAAGTGATCGGTATAAGTTCCGATTCGGAAGAAAGCCATTCCGAATTTAGCGAAAAGTATAAACTTCCCTTTATTCTGTTGGCCGACCGAAATAATGCGGTTAGAAAGGCGTTTAAAGTAAGAAAAAGTTTGTTAATTATTCCCGGAAGGGAAACCTATGTTACAGATAAGAACGGAAAAATAATCATGGTTTTTAATAGTATGGATGCTACAAGGCATACTGACGAAGCTATTGAAGCCCTTCAATCATTAAACCAATGAACCTATACCCATTAAAATTTAAACCTATTCTCAAAGAACGCCTTTGGGGCGGAACGAAGCTGAAAGATGTGCTAGGCAAGCCTATTACGAGCGATATAACTGGCGAAAGTTGGGAACTTTCGGCTGTGGCAGGAGATGTTTCCGTTGTGGCCAACGGAAGTTTAGAAGGTACATCACTTCAAAATTTAATAGATGAGGATCCTAAAAAGCTACTGGGCGCAAGTGTCTTCGAACGTTTTGGTACAGATTTTCCGATTTTAATTAAGTTCATTGATGCCAAACAAGACTTGTCAATTCAGTTGCATCCCAACGACGAACTTGCCAAAACTAGGCATGATTCTTTTGGAAAAACTGAAATGTGGTATGTTATGGATGCCGATGATGATGCACAATTAATTGTCGGTTTCAATAAAGATGTAACCAAACAAGAGTATACGCAGAGTTTGGAGAATGATACATTATTGGATCTGCTCAACTACGAAAAGGTCAAAGAGGGTGATACTTTTTTTATCAATACAGGAAAGATTCATGCAATTGGGGCAGGCGTACTACTCGCCGAAATTCAGCAGACCTCAGATATTACCTATAGGGTCTTTGACTTTAATCGACGGGATAAAAACGGTAATCTAAGGGAATTGCACACCGACCTCGCCTTAGATGCTATCGATTATACTAAAAAAGACGATTTTAAGGTGAAGTACAGTGGTCAAAAAGATGAAGTTAATGCCATGGTCGATTGCCCTTACTTCACTACGAACTATTTAGATCTAGATCAAGATTTAAAACAAGATGTTTCTGATAGAGATTCATTTACCATTTATATGTGTGTCGGGGGTAACGCCACCATTTCCAATAATGAAGGTAAAGCTCAAATTCAAAAAGGCGAAACCGTCTTGTTACCGGCCAGTACAAATGAAATACATATAGAAACGAACGGCGCGAAGTTATTGGAGGTGACCATCTAGTTCTAGAAAAATTTATGCTATAAGTTCACTTTAAATAGTCTATTTTTGCCCAAAAATTTTCCATTATGGCAAGTGTTAAAAATTTAAAGAAAGACATCAACAACGTATTTGGTGATATAATTGAAGCGGTCTATATTGTTGATGGAAGCGGTAGCGAACAGACTTCAAAAGATGGTGACCAAATTATTGACGAGGCTATCAATAATTTTGATGAGTTGATTTCAAAGGTAAACGACAAAAAAGTTGATAATAGAAAGAAGCATCTGAAAGAGGTTCGCCAAGAATTGGAAACAAAGGCTCAAGCTTTGGTCGAAAAGGTCAATAAACTGAATTAAGAGCACTATACTCAATAAAAAATCCCGTCTGAATGGACGGGATTTTTTTATTTCTTGATATTTTCAAGATGGTTTTTGAGCCTTATGCCGTATTTCGATTCGGCTACCTCTTCGCTTAAAGAGTTATAGATTGAATCTAGGTATATTACATTGGCATCGCCCACTTCGTTCAAGGCGATATAGGGTGCTATATACGAGTCTTTATTATTCAGTGCAAAATTCAATGCAAAGGCATAACCGCGTTTTAGGTTTCTGTCGCTAAGTACCTGTAGAGAGTCTAACTGAAGAGAGTCAAGAGCATTTTCTTGACTTGCCGCCACTTGTAAAAGTTCTAGATTTTTCAGATTGAACCTCGACATTGTTTTTTGATATTCTTCTAGCTTCTTCTGCGTTTCCGACCCAGAAATTTTAGGGTTCATATCGAAAGTATTCCAAGAAGTGTTGATGGTCACCGTTCCAGGCTCTCCAAAGAAAGTAATTCGATCATTAATTTCGTTGGCATCTTTTTTACGTAAGTATAGATAAAAAATCTCAGGACTCTCCAATTCGGTCTCAAATTGAAAAGAGCCATCGCCCTCTACCAAAAGTGAATCTACAGTGGTCAATGTAGAATCACCGATATGTTGTAAAAATAGGGTGCCTTTTTTCAACCCCTTAACGTTTCCGTTTACGATCATGGTTTTTTTAGACCCTTCACTTGAACAAGAAATGATAAGTAACCCAAGTAAAGCTAAAAGTGAAATCTTCTGCATGTGATTTTTTTAACGGCGCAAATATCCAAAAAAAAATAAATTTACCTAAGCAGTTTGGCCAGTGTTTAAATTTTAGATGCAATTTCCATTAAGTAGGCACAAAGCAGCGCACCACCTGTACCCACCACATAGCCGAAAACGGCCAAAAGAACCCCCACTGAAGTTAGTGAAGGGTGAAATTCAGCGGCAACCACAGGGGCCGATGCGGCACCACCTACATTCGCCTGACTTCCAACGGCCAAAAAGAAATACGGAGCCTTAATTATCTTGGCAACCAAAATTAATAACCCGGCATGAATGGCAATCCATATAAAACCTATGGCTATCAAACCCGGATTTTCCAAGACTTTTCCGAGATCCATTTTCATACCGATGGTAGCAACAAGAATATAAATAAAGACTCCACCAATTTTGCTTGCTCCTGCACCCTCAAAGTTTTTAGCTTTGGTAAACGACAGACCGATACCGCAAGCGGTAGCAATAACCACCATCCAGAAAAAACCGGACCCCAAGAACGAAAGAAAGCTCTTTTTGTCGCTAACGCTTTCGTAAGTCGTTGTCAAGAAATCACTGATGTGATTTCCAAAAAAATGCGCTATTCCTGTAGCGGTGAATGCAAAAAATAGCATCATCATATAATCTTTCAAGGTAGGCACCCTAGTAATTTTTTCGGCAAAGGCAGTGACTTTTACTTTCAAAGTTTCAATGGCCGAAGTATCTGCCTTTAACCATCGGTCAATTTGTTTGTTTCTGCCAACACCCAAGAGGATAATGGCCATCCAAACATTGGCAACAACGATATCGACTAACACCATACCACCGTACTTTTCCGGATTATACCTGAATATTTCAAGCATGGCAGCTTGGTTGGCTCCGCCACCGATCCAACTACCAGCAATAGTAGATAGGCCGCGCCAAATGGCATCGAAATCATTACCACCTACCGTTTCAGGAGAAAATATGCTTACGATGAGAATGGCAATGGGCCCACCGATAATGATACCTACGCTACCGGTCAAGAACATGATTAAAGCTTTGGAACCCAAATTGGAAATTGCCTTTAAATCGATACTCAAAGTCATTAAAACCAAGGCTGCAGGCAGTAGATATCTACTGGCCATGAAATAAAGGTTCGAAGTCTCGTCAGAAATAAGTCCTGAACTTGCCAAAATAGCCGGTAGCAGATAACACATTAAAACAGCAGGAACCACTGAATAAAATTTACCCCAAAAACCGGTGGTGATAGAAGAAGTATAGAAAATAAAGCCCAAACAAAGGGTTAGCAATCCAAAAACTATGGTGTCATCGGTAATTAAAGGTTCCGTCATTTAGAAAAGATGCTTTTTTCCAAATATACTCAAAATACCAGATGCCGCTGAATATAGTCGGCTACACCGTGTTCAGTATTCGGTAAGGCAATGGCGTTGGCAATTGCTTTGACCTCTTCACGGGCATTGCCCACCGCCACACCGAGACCGGAATGTTGAAGCATTTCAATATCATTGTAATTATCACCAAATGAAATGACATCTTCCATCGTTTCGTCCTTTTTTAGTAATAATTTGATAGCGGTCAATTTAGATACTGCTTTCGGCGCAATTTCTATCAGAGTATCATTTGAGCGATAAATATTCAAGTGATCGGAAAAATGCTCGCTGAGCTCAGGGCTTATCGCATTTGCCGTGTTCGCAGTACCCATCAGCATTATCTTATGGGCACCTACACTCCTTTCTTTCCAATCATCTAGACTTTCTTCTGTGCTTCTAAAAACCGGTGTGGTTTGAGTATATCTTATTTCTTTTCGTACCCGTTCTGTATTTTCTTCGACATACCATTCATCTCCAGAGTATAGGCCCAACCCGATTGAATGTTTTTCTGCCAATGAATAAATTTCTTTTAGTAGTTGAATGTCTATTTCGGTTGAGGCTATTGTTTTTTCGTTGTCAACAACCAATGCCCCGTTATAACTTATGAGTGGTTGGTCTTCGATACTCAGTCTTCTCTGCAAATAGTTCATGCCCCTGGGCATTCTAGCGGAAACCAAGACAATCCTCAATTTGGATTTTATTCTATTGATTTCTGAGATGGTAAAATCGGAAACATCACTTTTGGTCGATAGTAGAGTACCATCGAGATCGGAACAAAGAACTTTATACTTCAAGATATTGTTGGTTTATCTGTGGGTAAAGATAAGCAAAGAGCAGCCCACAACCCAGTTATGATGTTAAGGGGTCGAGTTACCACTTTTAAATTTGCGTTTTCTCTTTTTGTCGGGATTTTTGAAAAGTCTTTTGAAGAAACCGTCTTTCTTGACAGGTTCGCAATCAAGCATATCAAGAACCATAGGGTCCGTTCGTTCAAACTGGGCTTGGGTTATTTCATTATACGAAGGGTGCTGGTTCATTTCTTGCATCAATTTAGCAAATATCGGAAGAGCGGCATTGGCACCCTGCCCGAGTTGCGTACTTCTGAAGCCTATTTCATGATTATCAAGACCCACCCATGTTACATGTACCAATTTTGGTGTCAAAGCAACGAACCAAGCATCTTTATTGTTTTGGGTAGTGCCCGTTTTACCTGCGATGGCATTATTCAGTTTATAGGTGCTTCGTAGACGGGAGGCCGTACCTTTGTCAATGGTCGATTTCATCATTTCTACCATTATCTGTCTGGTCTGTTCAGAGTAGGCCGGTTCAACCGCTCTTTTAGGCTCAAATTCGACAAGAACAGAATCTTTTTTATCGGCAATTGTTCTAATGAAATAGGGCAATACGGCTCTACCTTTATTTAAATAGCTTGCGTAGGCCCCGGCCAATTCGTTTAAGTATATTTCACCTGTTCCCAAAGCCACCGATGGCTGATTGGGCAATTCAGTAAAAATACCCATGTTTTTTGCCATGGTGAGCACATTGTTGATTCCGGTTTCTTCAAGCACTTTTACGGCAACCGTATTGACGGAATTGCTCAAAGCCTCTTCCATAGAATAATTAAGGTAGGTCTCATCTTTATCGCCTGAGTTACTGGGCGACCATCCTTTTAGATTTTCATATTCGACCTCTTCCGCAGAAAAATAGGTGCAGGGTTCTATACCGACCTCCAGTGCCGCGGTATAAACAAACGGTTTAAAGGTCGACCCTACTTGCCTTTTACTTTGGGCCACATGGTCATATTTAAAATGCTCGAAGTCTACACCTCCAATCCAAGTTTTAACGGCACCTGAGTGAGGGTCTAATGACAATGAACCGGTATTTAAGAATTTCATATAATGAGTGAGGCTATCAATAGAACTTGCATCAACAGTTTTTTCTTCTTCCCAATCGACTAGAACCATTTTCTTCTTTTGGCTCAACGAATCCCAAATCTGTTGCTCCTCAATACCTTGCGATTTTAATTTTTTATAGATAGATGATTGTTTGACCAACTTATCTACCAACTTCTTATTTTTCACCCAAGGTGCATTCTCACCGTAACTTTTCTCAAAGCTGGCCTGTAATGATTTCATATGCTCTCTCATAGCCGCTTCCGCCCAGTATTGCATATTGTAATCTAGCGTAGTGTAAATTTTCAGCCCGGATGTATAAATGTTGTATTCATTGCCATCTTCTTTCTGTTCTTGTGTCCATTTCAACATTTTCTTTCGTACCTCTTCACGAAAGTAGGGGGCAAGACCCTCATTATTATCGTATTCTTTATAGTTCAAAAGAAGGGGTAGGGTGGCCAAGCTATCACGCTCTGCATCTTCTATGAAATTGTTATGGGCCATAGCGGTAAGTACCAGATTACGCCTTGAAAGACTTTTTTCAGGAAAAACCCTTGGATTGTAACCATAGGTTGCTTTTAACATGCCCACAAGAGTTGCGGCTTCTTCTAATTGTAAATCTTTTGCCTTCTTATTGAAGAATTTTAAAGCAGCGCTTTCAATACCAAAAGTGTTATCCCCGAAAGAGACCGTATTTAAATAATGGGTAAGAATTTCATCTTTGCTAAAAATATCTTCGAGCCTGGAAGCAATAATCATTTCTTTCACCTTATCGACTACGATGTTGGTATTGACCCTATCTCGCCTGGGATACAGATTTTTTGCCAATTGTTGGGTGATGGTACTACCGCCACCTGAAGATTGGTCTTGCATTAAAATTGTTTTGAGAGCTACTCTTCCTAGACTTTGATAGTCGATACCTGAATGCTCATAGAAGCGTTCATCTTCTATAGCCACCAAGGCTTTTAAAAGATCCTCAGGAATATCTTTAAATGTAATAGGTTGTCGATCGTACAGATAATATTTGCCGATGAGAATACTATCTGCGGTATAAACTTCAGATGCTCTTTGATACTGGAAGTCGGAAAGGTCTTCTTCTTTAGGAATTTTTCCCCAAAGCCCCCAACGAATACTTGAGATAAATAAGACGAAGAAACCCAACAAGCCGATACAGGCGATTATACCCCATCTGAGATATTTATTCTGAATTTTATTTAGTATCAAGGTGATTGTTTTAAGGTTGCAATATCAAATTTAAATATGAAATCGATGTGTTTCTTAACAATAGATTTAATCTCATTAGCTACTTTTGAACACAAATTTTTAGAAAAATGAGACTATTGGTATTACTATTTCTAATTGGGCAAATAGGATTTGCAACCGAGGGTGAATGGTCAAAAACGGGGCATAGGGCCGTCGGTGAAATTGCCCAAGAGCATCTGAGCAGAAAGGCTCAAAAAGCGATAGAAAGATTAATGAACGGTGAAACTTTGGCTTCAATGGCCAATTTCGGTGATGAAATTAAATCAGATACCGCCTATCGAAAATTCGGGCCATGGCATTATGTGAACATTCCTTCCGATAAAAGGTATAAAGATATAGAGCCCAGTGAACGTGGTGATTTGGTAACAGGCATTAATAAATGTATCGAGGTTTTGGAAGATGCAAAAAGCAATCTGGCTGATAAAAGATTTTATCTGAAAATGTTGGTACACTTAGTTGGAGACTTGCATCAACCCCTACACGTAGGTAGGGCAGAAGATAAGGGAGGTAATGATATTCAATTGCGTTGGTTTGATGAAGGCACCAACCTGCACCGCGTTTGGGATGGGCATATGATCGATGATTATAAAATGAGTTATTCAGAACTTTCTAAGACCATGCCCCGTCTAACAAAACAGGAAATAAAGAGTATTCAGAACGGTAATCTTTTAAACTGGGTTGATGAAACCCAAGATTTGGCCAATGAAGTATATGATTCGGTCGAAGTGGGCGAAAAGCTTTTTTACAGGTATAGTTATGATTGGTGGCCGACCGTTGAGCAGCAATTACAAAAAGGAGGTTTGCGTCTAGCCAAAGTTTTAAATGATATTTTCGGATAAGAACCTATAGGGAATTTTTCTCAATTCCTGTTCACCTTACTTTTTGGCAATTACGCAACAAATAATCCATAAAAGCTATTAAGTCAACGATTTGAGATACTTTGGTACAGCTTTTGGAGTTATATTAAGGTTGGAAGTAAGGTATGAGGACATTAGTTGACTGCCCACCAGCTAAAGGCAGTACCGAACTTCGAAAAAGATATGGGTAACAGAAAATCGACCACTTAATTTAAGGTGGTCGATTTTTTTATTGAATGACCCTAAAGGTCAAATTAATGCGCTCTTTAACCAATCTCGAGGTCTTAGGTATTTGATGTAGCCAATTCTTTTGAGTATCACCGGACATGATTAGCAGGCTACCATGTTCCAATAAAAGTTTATACCGTTCCGATACTAGTTTTCTATGCTTTAAATGAAAGAAACGCTCTTGACCAAAAGACAAAGAGGCAATTATCGGTCGAGACCCTAATTCTTTTTCGTTATCGGCATGCCAACCATTACTATCTTTTCCATTTCTATAGAGATTGAGCAGACAAGTGGTGAAATGGGTATTACATTTAATATCGACCAACTTTTTCAAATCTATCAACAAAGGGGTAAACGAGTGTGGTTGCATCGTTAGGTTTGAATAGCTATAGGGTTTACCATTGTTGCCATACAGAGATGTTAATCTGGGCTGAAGGTATTCCTTACCAAATACTTTAATAGTATCTTGTTGCCAACGTGTTTGTGATAGCAACTCTTCAAATACAACCCAAGCCTCATTATGGGAAATGAAGTTGGGAAAATAGCTTATCTCACTATCGATTAAATGTAATCTGCCATTGATCGGGCCGATCCGATGCATTACTGCAAAACATTTTTCAATTCGTTTCGGTATTCAGAAGGGTTTTGACCCGTGAAAGCTTTGAACTGTTTATTAAAGTGAGAAAAATTATTGAAACCACTCTCCATACAAACTTCCGTAATACTCATAGGCTGTTCCGCTAAAAGCTTAGAAGCATGTACCAAGCGATATTCGTTGACAAATTGAACGAACGTTTTGTTGGTAATCTTTTTAAAATACCGACAGAAAGAAGGTACGGTCATACTGACCAAGCCTGCAATTTCGTCAAGGGTTATTTCTTCTTTGAAATTAGCTTTCACATGGTTGAAGACTATATTGATTCTATCATTATCCTTTACTTCGGTTTCCATTGAGAAGCCTTCCGCATTTAGAATCTTAAAATCTTTTGATATGGCCAGTTCATTTAAGATGTTCAAAATGGATAGTAATCGTTGGAAATCGGTTTGATATTCAAGAATTAAAAGTTTCTCGCCCAGCTTTCTCTTCGTCTTGCCTGAAAACGCTATTCCGCCCTTGGCAATCTCAAAAAGGTTCTGGATATTTTTCATTTCAGGAATTTTGAAAAAATCATTTCCTAAAAAATCTTGTTTCATCTGTATAACGGTTTCACATTCATTGCCCGTTAATTTATCCGTAAAGCCGCAATGGGGCAGATTACTTCCTATTAAAATAAGGTCGCCGTTTGAATAATAGGAAACATGACTGCCTATCTGGCGCTTACCTGAACCACCGTGTACATGTACCAATTCTATTTCTGGGTGGTAATGCCATACACTTTGTTTGTTGTTTTTGGTGGCATCAAACTTTTGATAGGTATAGGAATGACCAAAACTGGGCTCTATGGCCTCAAAAGCAGGTTTTTGAGTAAGGGGGAATTTGTTCTCCATATTACAAAATTAATACAGCTTAAAAACGCTTTTCTTTGCAAAATTAACCAAATAATGTTCAAAATTACCTTTTACCGATAAAAGGTTGCTACCCGATGTTAAAATAGCACATAAATTGGAAAAACCAGTAGTAGTGAGGTCTGGCATTCGGTACTAAGTTTGTACCAGATTATTAACCAAACCTGTTGCAAGACGGGCTTATAAAACAAAATGTCATGAAAAAAGTAGCAAGAACAGCAGCAATGATCGCCCTTATGTTCGGAACAATGACAGCTTCGGCCAACGAAGGGAAACTTAGCCTTATCACTAATGAAAATGCAAAAAGCGTGGTTTTTGAACTGGAAACTGAAGCCGGTAAAACAACCATCAAACTTTTAGATAATGAGAGCAACGTCATCTATTATGAGAACGTAGACAAAAAAGCGTATGCCAAAAAATTCGATTTACAGAATTTAAAAGATGGCCAATACTTTTTTACTACTGATGATGCTCTTAGAACAGTAGTTTACACTATAAACGTTAAAGGTTCCAATGTTTCTATCGTAGATACAAAAGAAGAAACAAAACCTGTCTTTAGAGTAAAAGACGATGTGGTTTATTTTAACCACCTAAACCTTGACAAGAACGATGTAAACGTCGATGTCTTTGATAGCAGTAACCGTTTGGTTTTTTCACAGGAGTGGAAAGATACCATGGTGGTTGAAAAAGTAATGAACTTTAAGACAGCTTACAAAGATGCTTACACTGTAGTAGTTACCGATGGTAAGAAAGCCTACTACGAGACCATAAACATAAAATAGTTGTTAAAAATAGTAGTTTAAGTTGAGTTGAGTTAAAAGTCCTGCGGGTTGCAAACCGCAGGGCTTTTTAATTGGTACCTATTCAGTGTATATAATAACAGGCCCAAAAAATCAAAAGTAACTGCAAGGGTATTCGTGCAAATAAAGCCCATTTTGGCAGGCCCATACCAGCTCTTTTATTGTTCAGCATATGAAAATGAACGGGGAGAAAAAAAGTAAGCATCAAAATTATGCAGTATAGGGCAGCCGTTTTGAGGGAGTCAAAATAAAGGGCAATACCCAAAACAACTTCGGCGATACCACTGATTACCACTAAAGCCTTGTGCCCGGGAATATAGGGCGGCATAATTCTCAGATACATTTTCGGCTTAACAAAGTGTAGAATGCCGGCAGCTATGTAAATGAGGGACATTACATAAAAGTGCCAAGGTTCGTTCAAATTCATATGTGCTATCTAAAATTTCTTTCCCAACATTAAAATCTGGCTGTGAAAGGGATTAGAAATTACAGATATTTTTTGAATTTTTCTTTCTTGTATTGCGGTACGGCATCGTTGTTCATAAATAAATACAGTAATTCTTTAGATTTTTCTTTGCTGTAGAGCAAGTTATGAAAGTGGGTAATGCTAAATTCATTGGAAGACTCGTTTATCAATTCCATTTCATCACCTTTGTTGACATGACCTTCTTCTATGACCCTGAGGTAAGAGCCTGGTCGAACCCTATCGATAAATTTTTTCAAAATACCTTGATCTTGAAAACGCACTCCTAGTTTATAGCATGGTTCTCTAGGTTGGGATACTTGAACAAGAGCGGAACCAATTTTGTAAATATTGCCAACTCTTAAGGTATTCTCGTCTAAACCTTCAATAGTTAGATTTTCACCGAACATGCCCCAGTCCCAATCCAAATCAGGGTAAATCTCTTTCCAATAAGCGTATTCGTCCGCTGAAAATATATAACATGCTTTGTTCGAGCCACCATGGTGAACCCTATCAATAATGGTATCGTTCGAAACGATTTCCTTTTTAAGGTCCAGGCCTTCATTAAGAGGATACTTAAAGATGCCAGTTTGTTCTGTTTTCCCATTCCAACTAATGGTTTGGGGCTTACCTATATTTGTAGAGATTATTTTCATGCCCAAAAATAAGAAATGAACAACAGCTTTTACAAAATAAGCTGAGGTAGGGCAGAATCTTATGAATTATTTACTCTTGTAGATGGATTTTATATCACAGTCTAAAGCCAATATCATTGATTTAAACTCCATTATATGAAAATAGATGGGGCTCTCACCTATATTTTCTAAATCTTGAATAACTTTATTCTTGGCTGGAGGTACGAAACGGGTATCATTTTCCTGAAACCTATAGAGATAGATACTGCCATCAGAAAAACGGGATACAGCTAAACCTTCGCACATAGAGGTTACGGTGTAACTATTGCTTATTCTTCTAAACCCCATTCTTTCATTGGGCTGAAGAAAAATTTCCCATACTTTTAAAGCTTTGTTCTCAAAAAGTAGCTTTTGACCTAAGCTATTCGATACCTGATTACGTTCAAGTTCACTTAATTTAGAAGCTTCCCATGGGGCAAAGTTTCCGACCGGGTTCAATTCTTGATATATCATTTGACCAACACTTACTTTTGATTTCTAAAATGTCTATGGAATACGTAACCAGTGGTAAGAATCAAAGCTGGCAGTATCACGAGGTCGTATCTCATTAAAGGGGCTGCTTTCTGCACATTGCCGCAATTGAGATTAAATTCCCAGATGAGGAATAAGCTCCAGATTATTATTAAGAACAGTACCGATTCCTTGCTAAACATTGAATTGAAATTATAATTAAAAACTTAATTAATTTGTAGTCTAAATATTACAATTTATAACGTCAAATTTCATAATATTCTTGTATAAAATCAATACGTAAAGAACTTAGATTTGGATTAAATATCAGATTTTTAAATACTTATGGGGTTGAAAACGATTTCGTTAGTGATAAGCAGGTCGTTTTTTATCGAGTTGTTAATTTTTGGTATTAAATACTCCAAATTTTTATCAAATTCTTACCGAGGGTTTCTAGTCAATTAGCTGTAATGTGTTAATCAATAAATCAATTGATATAATTGCCAAAATTTCTCTTTCTCATATACTGTTTCTCTTTATGATGAATTTATGAAATATAGCCCTTCTTTTTTATGATAATTATCACATTTCGGCATTACTATGTAATTATTTAATTTCTCTCCTTTTTTTAATTGGCAGGGTTGCTGCAATTTCCGATTCTATAAAAATTTCACACTCAAAAGAATAGCTTTCTCAACATACTTTTCCTTAAATGATTTTAATCAATAGATAGTTGTGGTACGTTTTGGTTGAAATAAAATGTTAAGAAAAATTATATACATTTATCGCTATGGCTTTACTAACTTTTTTACTATTTACCGGATTTGTTGCATTTTACGCAACATGGAAACTTAGACGCGATAAACTTGATACCCAAGACGGATATTTTTTAGGGGGCAGGTCGCTTACTGGAATTGTTATCGCCGGATCTCTTCTTTTAACCAATATTTCTACCGAACATCTTGTAGGGCTGAATGGTTCGGCTTATAGAAACGGAGCAATCATTATCGCTTGGGAGGTTACTTCGGCTGTAGCATTGGTAGTGGCGGCACTTTATTTCGCACCACGCTACTTGAAAATGGGTTTGACCACAATACCACAATTTCTGGAGAATAGATTCGATGGCTTGACCAGAACCCTGATAGCGGTACTACTTATATTTTCATTTGTCGCAACATTGCTTCCGATAGTGCTGTATACCGGCGCTCTGAACATTGAGGCCATTTTTGAAATATCAGATTTATTGAATGTAACCCAACAACAAGGTATTTGGGTTACGATACTTATAGTTGGCTCTATAGGTGCCGTTTACGCAATTTTCGGTGGACTAAAAATGGTTGCCTATACCGATACCATCAATGGGTTCGGACTTCTTGTGGCAGGTCTTTTGGTTCCGATATTGGCGCTTTTGAGTATAGGTGATGGAAACTTGTTTGAAGGTTTCGGAATGGTATTCGAAAATAGTCCCGAGAAATTTAATGTTGTCAGTGATGAACCTGGAGTGGGTGAGGGGGCCCGAACGGCCATATTACCTTTCGAAGTTTTATTCACCGGTTTTATGTTGAACCAAATTTATTTTTGGTGTATGCACCAGTCAATAATTCAACGTGTTCTTGGTGCTGTTAGTTTAAAGGAAGCTCAAAAAGGTCTTTTGTTTACGGGCATACTTAAAATACTGGTACCATTGGTTGTGGTTTTACCAGGTTTGATCGGCTTTTATTATTTTGGAGATAGTCTTTATGACAACCCTGATAGTGTGTACCCCCTATTGGTAAAAAAGGTTTTACCTCTATGGTTAACGGGATTTTTTGTGGCGGTGATGATGGGTGCTATACTCAGTACGTTTAACAGTGCCTTGAACAGTGCAGCCACCTTATTCAGTTTAGGTATCTATAAAAGATACATTAATAAGAACACCAGTGACCATAAACTCGTTTCGATAGGTAAATGGACATCGGCATTGCTCGCAATTTTTGCTATCGGTATAGCACCATTTGTAGCTAAAGCCCCCGAGGGTCTATATCAGTTGCTGCAACAGTTGAACGGAATTTTCTTCATACCGATTGCCAGTGTTATTATTGCCGGTTTTCTTTTCCCGCGGGTTTCTGCCGGGGGTGCTAAAATCGGTCTTCTCTTCGGCTTGGTATTTTACGTTCTTGTCGATTATATTTTTGAGGTGCAGCTTCACTTTGTTCATATCTGGGGTATTGAATTCGTATTGAACATTTTGGTGATGCATATAGCCTCCGCTCTAATGAAGAAAGAAGAAAGATTTGTAATGCAAGATGCAAAAGTTTTGGATTTGAAACCCTGGAAGTATGCGAAGCACTTTAGTGTGGCCCTGATTTCATGCGCAATAATTTTGTACATTGTACTTGGAAATGTGTGAATGAACGCGTTATCCCGTTTTTTGATGTTCACATCTGAAAAACGACTTAAACTCATTTAATAGAAACTACAGTAATGGAGAAAACATTTAGAAACTACGAGGCCGTAGATGTGAAAGCGGCTGTCAAAGAGCATTATCGAAAAATGCGTAAAAACCAGACGGTCGAATACGTTCGTAGTATGCATGACAAATATTTGAATTTCGATAAGCCAATGCCTTTGTTCGAGGCCATGGCCCACTTAAATAAACTTATTGACGTAAGTGACCCAGATCTTGATTTGCCAAACGTGCAGCATTTGATTCAGAGTGCGGAAGCTATTCGTGAAGACAACCGCCCAGATTGGATGCAGTTAACGGGGCTTATTCATGATTTGGGCAAGGTAATGTTTATGTGGGGTAGTGATGAAGATGGTACTAGTCAAGACGAGCAGTGGGGTACAGTTGGTGATGTTTTTGTAGTAGGTTGTGCGCTACCGGATAGCTGTGTGTATCCTGAGTTCAACAAATTGAATCCTGATATGCAAGACCCTCGCTACAATACAACCACAGGTATTTATGAAGAAGGATGCGGTCTTGATAATTTAACCTTGGCTTGGGGTCATGATGAATATCTTTATAGGGTATTGGCCAATCATAAAGAAAATAAATTACCCCCTGAGGCCATGGTAATGATAAGATATCATTCTTTTTACCCTTGGCATTCCGGCGGAAGCTATAAAGAATTATTGAATGATAAAGATGAGGAGTATCTACAGATTATTAAAGATTTCAACCGATACGACCTTTACACCAAATCGCAAAAGATTTATGATTTGGAAGATGTTATTGACTATTACAAGCCAATTGCCGATAAGTATTTGGGTACAGGCCCGATTTATTGGTAATAGCCGGTTTCCTTCAAATAAAAAAAGCTCTGATTAATCAGAGCTTTTTTTATACTTATCGGTAAAATGTTATTTCACCATTTCATAACTTCTCTTAATAAACTCGGTAAGTTCTTCACCTTTTAAAAGACCTTTTGAAAGTTTGGCCAAATCGATGGATTGATTGATTAGGCGTTCTTTCTTTTTGGCAGTCTTCGTATTCAATATTTCGCCTACCAATTCATGGTTGGTATTGACGATAATATTATACATGTCAGGCATATTGCCCATACCGAACATACCACCGCCACCGGTCTGCTGCATTTCTTTCATTCTTCTCATGAATTCAGGTTCGGTAATGATGAACGGAGAGGCAGTACTATCCATGGCTTCAAGCTGAACCGTATAGCTCTTATCATCGATAACTTCTTCAAGGCTTACCTTCAATTTTTCTTTCTCCTCATCGGACAATTTTGATATTTGGGTTTCTTCCTTTTTAATCAGATTATCGATATGGTCGGCATCTACTCGGGCAAATGAGATTTTTTCTTTCGAAGTCTCCAGTTTTTGCATTAGGTGACCGATAATAGGCGAGTCTAACAATAAAACTTCATAATTTTTGGCCTTTGCAGCTTGAATATAGCTGTGTTGCGATTGTTTGTCAGAAGCGTATAGAATAACCAATTTGTCATCTTTGTCCGTCTGATTGGCTTTGATTTTTTCTTGAAGTTCTTCAAAAGTATAGTAAGCGCCATCAACGGTTGGGTAAAGAGCAAATTTATCAGCTTTCTCAAAGAATTTTTCTTCGGACAGCATTCCGTATTCGATAACGATTTTAATATCGTTCCATTTTTTCTCAAAGTCTTCACGATTGTTTTTGAACAAAGAGTTCAATTTATCCGCTACTTTTCGGGTTATGTAAGAAGAAATCTTCTTGACCGCTCCATCCGCCTGTAAATAAGAACGTGAAACGTTCAACGGAATATCCGGAGAGTCGATAACACCACGTAACATGGTCAAAAACTCAGGAACGATGCCTTCTACATTATCGGTAACGAAAACTTGGTTTTGATAAAGTTGAATTTTATCTTTTTGTATGTTCAGGTCGTTAGTCAACTTCGGGAAGTAGAGAATACCGGTAAGGTTGAAAGGATAATCAACATTTAAATGTATGTGAAATAAGGGCTCTTCAAACTGCATTGGGTAGAGCTCTCGGTAGAATTCTTTATAATCCTTGTCTTCTAAATCGGTAGGTTGCTTCGTCCATGCCGGGTTAGGGTTGTTCACAAAATTATCGACCTCTTGTGTAGGTGCAGGATCATCTTCCTTCGCATCTTCGGGCTTAGGAAGTGTTTCCGTTCTAGTTCCGAACTTAATCGGAATAGGCATGAATTTGTTGTACTTTCTTAAAAGCTCGCTTATGCGGTTCTCTTCTAAGAACTCGGTAGAATCTTCTGCAATGTGAAGAATGATTTCTGTTCCACGTTCTTCTTTTTCGGCAGGCTCAAGATTGAATTCAGGTGAACCATCGCATGACCAGTGAACGGCTTGGGTGTCTTCTTTAAAGCTTTTTGTAATGATTTCCACCTTATGGGCGACCATAAAGGCAGAATAGAAGCCAAGTCCGAAATGTCCTATGATACCTGCATCTTTCGCACCATCTTCATATTTGTTGAGAAATTCTTCCGCTCCGGAAAAAGCAACTTCATTGATATATTTTTCGACCTCTTCTTGGGTCATACCTATACCTTGGTCGGTAATATGTATTTTCTTCCCTTCTTTATCGATTTTGACTTCGATAATAGGGGTGCCATACTCCACTTTTGCCTCACCAATTGCGGTCAGATGCTTAAGTTTTAAGGTTGCATCCGTAGCATTGGAAATGAGCTCTCTTAAAAATATTTCATGATCGCTGTACAAGAACTTTTTGATCAGCGGAAATATGTTATCAACCGAAACATTGATTTTACCTGTTGCCATAATACATTATTTTGACTCTGTGATTCTTTATAAATTAAAACTTGAATACCTTACAAGGTTGCAAGCATTTTGTTGCGTGTCACGATAATTTCAAAAAAAATACCAGAGTAATATAGAATGACAAACTGACACTATTCCGTTGAGCATTTATGACAAGAATAAATTAACATTTAAATTTGTTTAATAAATTTTATTATTTATTAAACAAAATGTATATTTGAGAGTGGATAGGAAAGATTGCTATGAAAAAGACCTTTACTATTGCCACATTCTGATTTTATTGGTTAGGTTGTTTGAGAACGTGCCCTCAAAAAGGGCACGTTTTTGATTGTAGCATTTCAAAAATTAAATTTCAACCTCTTAGCCTCAACCGACAGATAATTGTATTAAGCACATGCGGCTTATATTAAATCACTACCTTAGAATATGTCTAATTTTCTCTCTATAAAAAGATTCTTCTATTTTTGACATCTTAATTTTAGGCTTCCCTTCGATTAGATGGCTATTGAAGTTGAATAAACAACAAGAAGCTTAACTCAAAAACTTATACTATGTACAATTCAAAGATTATTGGGCTTGGGCACTACGTACCCGATAATGTAGTGAGTAACCATGATTTGTCAAAGGTAATGGATACCAGTGACGAGTGGATCCAAGAGCGTACCGGTATCAAAGAAAGAAGACACGTTATACCTGATCAAGATACTACCACGAGTATGGGGGTCAAGGCTGCTAGAATAGCCATTGAAAGGGCAGGTATTGAGAAAGATGACATCGATTTTATAGTCTTTGCTACCCTGAGTCCCGATTATTACTTTCCTGGTCCCGGGGTTTTGGTTCAGCGAGATTTGGGCATAAAAACAGTGGGAGCACTTGATGTTCGTAACCAATGTTCAGGTTTTATATATGCCATTTCTGTGGCCGATCAGTATATTAAAAGTGGCATGTACAAAAATGTATTGGTGATTGGATCAGAATTACATTCTAGAGGTTTGGACATGACCACCAGAGGGCGCTCGGTTTCGGTGATTTTTGGCGATGGGGCCGGTGCTGCAGTATTGACCCGTGAAGATAATAACTCAAAAGGAATTTTATCTACCCATCTTCATTCAGAAGGTCAACATGCCGAAGAGCTTTCTTTGATAGCCCCTGGCATGGGCAAAAGGTGGGTAACCGATATTATTGAGGAGAATAATCCCGACGATGAATCTTACTTCCCATATATGAACGGGCAATTTGTTTTTAAAAACGCAGTGGTTCGTTTTAGTGAGGTTATCATTGAAGGGTTAAAAGCCAATAATCTCGAAGCAGATAATATTGATTTATTGGTGCCCCATCAGGCAAATTTGAGAATTTCCCAATTTATTCAAAACAAATTTGGTCTATCTGACGACCAAGTGTTCAATAATATCATGAAATACGGCAATACTACTGCCGCTTCGATACCCATAGCTTTGACCGAAGCATGGGAGAGCAACAAAGTTAAAGACGGTGATTTAGTGGTTTTGGCCGCTTTTGGTAGTGGCTTTACTTGGGGCAGTGCCATTATTCGCTGGTAATCATAAAACAAAACCCCGATAAAAATCGGGGTTTCTGTCGTTGACTCCACTATACTAAACACTAACCATTAACTATAAATTATAGCTTTGTCAACGACCAATATTTTATTAAGATAAGCTGCTGCACGTTGAGAATAGACGGTTGGAAATTACAAACGTTACAGACTTCATAAATTTTAACATCCCTGCCAAACAAATGAAAAAAACACTTGTACTTGGAGCCTCACTCAAACAAAATCGTTATAGTAATCTGGCGGTAAATCGTCTTTTAGACCATAACGTTGATACCGTAGCATTTGGTTTAAAAGAGGGGGATATCAGACAAGTACAAATAAAGACCAATTTTGATGATTTTCAAAACATTCACACTATTACTTTGTATATAGGTGCAAAGCGTCAGCCTGAATATATCGACAAAATCTTACAATTAAATCCGAAACGCGTGATTTTTAATCCTGGTACTGAAAACCCAGAACTTTACCGTTTATTGGAATCGAAAGGCATTGAAGTAGAGGTAGCCTGTACCCTTGTTCTTTTGGCTACCAATCAGTACTGACGAAAATTGAAGGAATGTTCGATAAGAATTTTCCTAAAGAAATTTAACACTTGAATTATTAGAATTCTAGGTGTTTTTGGGCTCCACTTTTCTATCCCTAATTAACCACAACCCTAAAAAGGTCAACAAACCATTTATAGGTAGAAGTTCGTATCCTATTTGATATCCTCCCAAGATTTTGGGGGGCATTGAAGCTATGAGATAAATAATCAAAACTACGACCAGGGCAACAATCCAAACATACCTATCTTTTAATTGGTGTTTTGTGAAGATACCAAAGGTAAATAGCCCCAGAAGCGGCCCATAGGTGTAGGTGGCGACTTGTAAAAGGCCGTCGATTACGTTGGTATCTAAAATATGTTTGAAGGCTATGACCACCAAAACCAGCAAGAAACTCATGCCGACGTGGGTCGATTTTCTTATTTTTTTCTGGCGTTCTTCAGGTTTCTTTTCAATGCCTAAAAAATCGACACAGAATGAGGTGGTCAATGAGGTTAAAGCACTGTCGGCACTACTGTACGCCGCGGCTATGAGACCGAGCATGAAAGTTATGGCGACAACAATGCCCAGATCACTTTTAAGTGCAATTTGTGGAAACAATAGGTCAGATTTGGCTTCTCCGTTCATTAAAGGGGTGCTAATACCGAATCGGTCGGCATAGATAAACAATAGAGCGCCCAGAAGAAGAAAAACAAAGTTTACGACTACCAAAACAACGCTTAGGGAAACAACATTTTTTTGCGCATCTTTTAATGATTTACACGTCAGGTTTTTTTGCATCATATCTTGATCAAGACCGGTCATGCAAATGGTAATGAACATACCACCTAGAAATGATTTGATAAAATGATTCTTTCCGAAGAAGTCGTCAAAAAAAATCATTTTATTGTATTCCTTAAGTTCTTCTGATGCCAAAAATTCTGAGATGTTCCAATCCAATTGTTGATTGATGAAATAAATGGATAACCCTACTGACAAGAGCATAAAAGTAGTCTGAAGAGTATCCGTCCAGACAATGGTCTTGATCCCACCTCTAAAAGTGTAAATCCAAATTAAAAGAATAGAAAGAATTACGGTAAGTTCGAAACGAACGCCTAGGTCGTCAAATACAAATTGTTGAAGAACAATGGCAACTAAAAACAAGCGAAAAGAGGCCCCTAATACCCTTGAAACAAAGAAAGATATAGCCCCGACCTTGTAACTAGTCTTGCCAAAACGACGTTCTAAATATTCATAGATCGAAGTAACGTTGAGTTCATAATATATGGGTAGCAAAACGTAGGCTATGACCAGGTAGCCGGCCAAATAACCGAATACTACCTGCATATAACTAAATTCAGAACTCGCTACCCACCCGGGTACCGAAATAAAGGTAACCCCGGAAAGCGAAGCCCCGACCATACCAAAGGCAACTAGATACCAGGGCGATGACTTACCTGCCTTGAAAAAATCAATATTTGAGTCATTCTTTCCTGTAAAGTATGAGATGGAAAGGAGCAAAAGAAAGTAAATTCCAATTAGTAGTAGAATATGAATGGCGGTCATGAAGGAAAAATTTCAGCCAAATTACGAAAACTTAAGGTGCAAAATTATCAGTTACAGTGGCATATAGATAATTGAAGAGGTATATTTTTAAGAATATCAACATTTTAAGCTCACCTTACATTTTATCGGTAATTCATATCATTTTAACGATTATTTAACGGTTGTCCCACAATTCAGATTGAACATATACCTTACTTTCACCTGTTAAAATCTGTTAACTAAACTTAAAGAAACTTAAATTATGATGGGAACATTATCAAAAGGCCTTCTATTTATCGGAGCACTATTGTGTTTTGGTATTGGACAGGCTCAAACAGTGAATGGAAACGTTTCGGACGATACCGGTCCGTTAGCGGGCGCAAACGTTGTAGTGAAAGGAACTACCAACGGAACACAAACCGATTTTGATGGAAACTACTCAATTGATGTAGATGGCGGCGCTACATTGGTGTTCAGTTATATCGGATATGAATCGGCTGAGATTCAAGTAAACAATCGATCCGAAATCGATGTAGTACTACAACAGGATGCGGCCGAACTAGAAGAAGTAGTATTGATTGGTTACGGTAGCCAAAGAAAATCTGATTTAACAGGTGCCGTGGGGCAAGTAGATTCTGAAGAGCTACAAGAAAGACCTGTACAATCATTAAACCAGTCATTAGCTGGTAGAATAGCGGGGGTGCAGGTCAACACCAACTCAGGTCGCCCTGGGGGTAAGACCAATGTAAGAATTAGGGGTTTTAGCTCTATAAACTCTTCCAATAACCCGCTATATGTTGTTGATGGGGTTCAATTGCCTCAAGGAAACCTAGATCAATATAGCTCTGCCATTGACTTCTTGAACCCGAATGATGTGGTGTCAATAGAAGTTTTAAAAGATGCGTCCTCAACCGCCATCTATGGTGCCAGAGGTGCCAACGGTGTTATTCTTGTAACTACCAAAAGGGGTAGGGCCGGTCAAGGTCAAATCACCTATAATGTTGAATACAACGTTAAGGAGTTCGGGCCCAATAAAGCCGAAGTGCTTAATGCTGAAGAGTACATGATGATAGAGCAATTGTCATGGGAGAATTCTGCCAAGTTCGACCCTGAAGGTTGGGCCGCCGGTAACTATGCACAATATGAGCCACGCCTAAAAAGGGCCGATCCATTAATGGCTTCTTTATTCGATAGTAATGGCAACCCCTTATACGACACAGATTGGTCAAAAGAGGTGCAACAACATCGACTTTCTCAAAACCACCAATTAGGTTTTTCAGGTGGTAATGAAAGAACCACTTATGCTCTTTCATTGGGTATTAACGATGAACAGGGGCTTCTGAAAAATACGTATTTAAAGCGCTATTCAGGAAGATTTTCAATCGACGATCAGATTAAAGATTGGGTAAAAATAGGTGGTACACTTAGCTATAACTATCAAACAGAAAATCTGGCAGATACCAATGATGAAGTACCAAGAAGAATGGTGGAAGATTTTCCTTTTCTTCCGGTAAGGTATCCAGCCGGTCACCCAAGGGAAGGAATTTTTGCTGATAACAGAGACTACCCTTTCGCGGAAGGAACCTTTAGTTCTGTGCACAGACTCGATGGGCAACAATATATTTTGAATACACAAACAGCCTCTGGTAGTGCGTATTCCAACATAACTTTTACAGATGAGTTGGAAATGAGAACTGTACTTGGGGCTAACGTGATTACTCAAGAGAACCCAGAATTTCGTGATGCTACTCTGGCCGGAAACAGCCAAGCTTATGCCTCTTCAAGTAGCAATAAAGAAATTTTTTGGTCGGTTGAGAACTATCTTACCTATAACAAGCAGTTTAATGAGAATAACTCTTTAACGGCTCTCTTGGGATTGTCATGGCAACAGAGCAATTCTTTCTTCTTTAGTTCGGAGGCCAATAATTTTCCAACCGATTATTTTGAGTACAACAATTTAGGAGCTGGTTCAAATAATATAAGAGTAGGCTCAAATTCTCAAAGAGAAGCGTTGAACTCATATTTTGGAAGATTGAATTACAACCTATATGGCAAATATTTGTTTACGCTAACGGGAAGAGCCGATGGGTCTTCTAAGTTTGGAGACAATAATAAGTTTTCATTCTTTCCTTCCGCGGCATTGGCATGGAGAATTTCTGACGAGAATTTCTTGAAGGACAGTGAGACCATTTCCAATCTGAAATTGAGAACAAGTTACGGTTTGACCGGTAACTCAGAGATTGACCCTTATACATCATTATCGTTGCTTGGTTCAAATTATCAAACTATTTGGGGAGGCAATCTAGTAGGGGGTACCGGCCTTAACCGATTAGAAAACCCCGACCTGAAATGGGAAAAGACTGCTCAATATGATGTTGGTTTAGAAATTGGCCTTTTTAATAATCGTATTAGCCTTGAAACCGATGTGTACTATAGAAAAACAACTGATATGTTGTTAGATGCACCGGTGCCGCATACAACAGGTTATACAACTATTAAGAGAAATATTGGTTCCATGGAAAATAAGGGTCTTGAAATTTCCCTTAATACGGTCAACGTAGCACTGGAAGATTTTAATTGGACGACCAATTTCAATATCACAATGAACCGTAATAAGGTGTTATCACTGGCTACTCCTTCCGATATTTTTGGAGTTGGTGGTCCTGGAATTACCAATCCCACAAACGTTATCCGTATCGGTGAACCTGTTGGAGCATTTTGGGGGTTGACCAGATTGGGCGTTTGGGGAACCGACGAAGCCGAAGAAGCCGCAAGCTTCGTAAGCTATAGAAACGGACTTACCCTATTGCCTGGTGATATCAAGTATAAAGACTTTAACGGTGATAAGATTATTAATGATGAAGACAGAACAATCATAGGAAATGGCTACCCGACAGCATCAGGAAGTTTCATCAATAATTTTACTTATAAAGGAATTGATCTTACCATCGATCTTCAATATTCTTGGGGTAACGATGTGATGGACATGAACCTTCACTCAAGTGAAGACAGACAGGCATTGGCCAATAGTTATAGAACTGTGCTTAATGCATGGACGCCCGATAACCAGAACACCATGATTGCCCAAGTTCGTGATACAAGAGCGGGGTATGTAACCAATGTTGATTCGCATTGGATCAAAGATGGCTCTTTTTTAAGAGGTAGAAACCTTATTCTAGGCTACTCGTTCCAACCACAATTACTTGATAAATTACACTTGAACAAATTAAGAATATATGGTTCTACCCAGAATTTCTTTTTGTGGGTAGATGACGAATTGATAGGTGATCCTGAAATTACCCCAATTAGAGGTAATGCCGGAAGCAACGTTTTTTCTCAAGGAATGAAATGGCACGAATACCCAAGGTCTACGACTTTTGTTTTAGGTCTTCAAGTGGGTATATAAAAAGTAACTAAAAAAGAAAAAGTATCATGAAATTAAATATTAGATATACAATTAGTAAAGTGCTAGGGCTAGCCTTGGTACTTGGGGTGTTTGGCTGCTCCGATTTTTTAGACGAGCAAGACCCCTCGAATTTGCAGCCTGAAAGTTTTTATACAACTGCCACCCATGCTGAGTCGGCGATAGCAGCGGTTTATGCAGATGCTCGATTTGTTGGTGATGGTGCTGGTATATTCTCTTCTAACTGGCAATTTTTGTTGGCTCCGACAGGAACGACCACTACAGAAACAGCACAAAATTCTGATTTGAACAACCTTTATTCTCTATCGTTCGATGATAACACGTTACACATTAGAAACTGGTGGAGAGGTGTTTATAAGGTGATAGCAAATGCCAATTTAGTGTTGGAAAATGTGCCGGGAATCGATATGGATGAAGGACAAAAGAATCAAATTTTGGGCGAGGCCAAGTTTTTGCGTGCATGGGCCTATTTTTATGCTGTTCGTCTTTGGGGCGATGTTCCTTTGATTACGACTCCCCAGAGCGCTACTTCTGAAGATTTCTTTCCTTCAAGGGCACCACAGTCAGAGGTTTATTCACTGATTGTGAACGATTTATTGGAAGCTGAGAATGCTGGCCTTCCTTGGACGGATGAATCGGGTAGGGTTTCACAATCTGCAGTTAAAACCCTTTTGGCGAAGGTTTATTTAACGATGGCGGGTTTTCCTCTGAACGAAACGGCCAGATACGCTGATGCTGCTTCAAAGGCTAAAGAAATAATCGATAATCCAGGTCCACTTCGTTTATTCGACACTTATGGTGAAGTTCATGACGAAACACTCAATAATATGGGCGAACATATTTTTAGCCTTCAGTATAACAACTTGATAGGTGATAACCCAATGGGCAATATGTTTCCTAATTTTCAACCCGTGACATACAGAGGGCCATCAGGTACGGGTAGTACCATTCCACAAATAGATTTTTACAATTCTTTTGATGACGGTGATCTAAGAAAGCAAAATCGTGACGGTTGGTTCTATACGAGTTATTATACTAATGGTAGTGGTGAGCTTTTTGAGCTTGGCAAACCCTATATCTTCAAACATTTTAATGTTATAGCCAATGGTACCGAAGGTGTTGAGGGTACGGCAAAAGATAATTTAAATGTGCCGATATTCAGGTACGCAGAGGTTCTGTTAATTTATGCTGAAGCTGCCAATGAAGTAGGTGGGCCTACCCAAGACGCTCTAGATGCTTTAACGGCTATTAGAGATCGCGCTCAGTTGACTACTGGTGACTTAGGTAGCTTCAACCAGCAAACTTTCCGCGAGGCGGTATGGACAGAGCGTTGGCATGAACTATGCTTCGAAATGAAGCTTTGGTTCGACATGGTGAGATTGAGAAAGGTGTATAACAGCACGAACGGTCAATTCGATGATTTTATAGGTCATGTCAATTTGAATTCAGATCAGGCGCTTCAAGAAAAGCACTATTTGTTTCCACTTCCCGAGCAGGAAATTATCAATAGCCCGAACCTTACGCAAAATCAAGGTTATTAAGAATTAAAGAATTTTAATTTCAAATAGGCGGGTCCTTTACCCGCCTATTTTATTTTATGCCCCCTAATTGAAAGGCAACAAAAGTGCTACCTGAATAACTCTTTTAAAATTGTAATTTTGTTCAGTAATATTTAAATATGGATTTTTCTTCCAAATTACTTGAAAATGCTGTTTACGAAATGTCGCAATTACCAGGTATCGGCAAACGAACCGCCTTACGTTTGGTATTGCACCTTTTAAAGAGGCCTAATGAACAGACCAGCAAATTGACCAATGCACTTCAAGTTTTAAGAAATGATATTAAATTTTGTAGTAACTGCCACAACATTTCCGATACGGCTACTTGCGAAATTTGTGCTAGTCCGCGAAGAGACAAATCATTGGTATGCGTTGTTGAAGATATTAGAGATGTAATGGCCATTGAGAACACCAGCCAGTACAACGGGCTTTACCATGTTTTAGGTGGAAAAATTTCACCTATGGAAGGTGTGGGTCCTCAAGATTTAAATATTAATTCATTGGTGAAGAAAGTGAAGTTGGGTGAGGTTAAAGAACTTATTTTTGCTCTGAGTTCTACGATGGAAGGTGATACAACGAATTTTTATATCTATAAGCAACTAGAGGGTTTACAAGTTAGAACCTCTACCATAGCTAGGGGAATTGCAGTGGGAGATGAGTTGGAATACGCTGATGAGGTGACCTTAGGACGAAGTATTGTTAATAGAATACCTTTCGAGAACTCGTTAAAGGCTAACTAAAGAATAGGATAAGTATAATTTTCGGTTCTATTTTTTGGTATTTTTGCAGCGAAAATGGATTATCGAAGTTTAAAATAAGAATATGTCAAAGTTTGAACTGAAATTGCCTCGAATGGGTGAGAGTGTTGCCGAAGCGACCTTAACGGCATGGCTTAAGGATGTCGGGGACACTATTGAACTGGATGAGCCAATTTTTGAGATAGCTACTGATAAGGTAGATTCAGAAGTGCCCAGTGAAGTAGAGGGTAAGCTTGTGGAAAAACTATTCGAGGTTGATGATGTTGTCAAAGTAGGTCAAACAGTGGCGATTATTGAAACGGAAGGTGAGGTCGAAGAGAATCAGGTGCCTGCCTCACATGATGTTGAAAAAGAGAACCAAGAAGCGGTATTGGCCGTTTCTGAGAGCGTCGAAACCGCTAGAAAAACGGTGGCTTCAACAGCAACTCAAAAGACTTCTTTCGATAGTTCTGAAAGATTTTACTCTCCTTTGGTTCGAAATATTGCGAAGCAAGAAGGTATAACTATTGAGCAGTTAGATTCCATTGCAGGTACTGGTAAAGAAGGTAGGGTTACCAAGAATGATATTTTGGCCTACGTAGAAAATGGGCAACAGAGCTCAAATGGTAGTGCTGTCGAGAGTCAGCCTCAACGCGAGCAGCCATCCGTATCTGTTGAAAAAGTGGTAGACAAACCCCAAGAGGTAAAAGTGCCTGAAGAAGCTCAAGCTAGTAATGTTAATGGTGAGGTAATTGAAATGACCCGAATGGGTAAGCTGATCGCCAAGCACATGTCAGAAAGTGTTGCGACCTCTGCGCACGTGCAAAGTTTTATAGAGGTCGATGTTACTAATGTCGTTAATTGGAGGAATTCGGTTAAAGATGCTTTTGAAAAAAGAGAGGGTGAAAAATTGACTTTTACTCCCATCTTTATGGAGGCGGTTGCCAAAGCTTTGAAGAAATATCCGATGATGAATATTTCGGTAGATGGCGACAAGGTAATCAAGAAAAAGAATATTAATATCGGTATGGCCGCTGCTCTACCGGATGGTAACTTGATTGTGCCGGTTATAAAGAATGCTGACCAATTGAATATGGTAGGCATGGCCCGGGTGGTCAATGATTTGGCTCATAGGGCAAGGGAGAATAAGTTGAAACCCGATGAGGTGCAAGATGGTACCTATACCGTAACGAACGTAGGAACCTTCGGTAGCGTTTTCGGAACGCCCATAATCAACCAACCACAAGTAGGTATTTTGGCATTGGGCGCTATTCGCAAAATGCCATCGGTAATTGAAACAGCTGATGGAGATTTTATTGGTATTCGCAGTAAAATGTATCTTTCTCATAGCTATGATCATAGGGTGGTCAATGGTGCTTTGGGTAGTATGTTCGTCAAAGCGGTTGCTGACTATCTTGAAGCCTGGGATGTTGATAGGGAAGTGTGAAAAACGCTATATAAGCTTGTTATTTTGTCAATTTGCAAAATTATTACTTAAATAATTTCATTTTGTAGATCGATTAAGGGTTTTTGTTAGAAATCTTCGATTAACTTATTGCTAACAAAATCTTTGTCATTTTGGTGTTAAATTTGTCGCTTACCGACCAAAAATGCCAAAAAGACCAAACTCCATTTTCGAGGTTTTCCTCGAAAGACTGTTCTATTTTGTTCTCATTTTAAGCGCTACTATTGCTGCTTCACAAGAAACTGAGGATGAGAAAAAAGCGCCTATGCGCTTGTATATCAACTGCAATTGCGATAAAAACTTTCTAAGGCAAGAAATCAAGTATGTCGGTCACGTTCGTGATCAGGCACAGGCCAATATAACCCTTTTTATTTTCGACATTGCCAATGGTAGTGGCGGGAGAACCTTTAATTTAGAATTTAAAGGTCTAGGCGATTATGAGGCTATTGCGAGTAAGCTGACTTATGATACTTCTACCAATATGACCTCTGATGAGATTAGAAAGGGGATGCTTAAAAAAGTACAGTCCGGGTTATTGCCCTATGTTCTCGCATCTGGTTTGGCCGAAGATGTTACCTATACCGTCAATCAAAGTGGTATGGCCGAGGTGCAAGAAATTGACTTTACCGACCCTTGGAATAACTGGATATTCGAAGTTTTCGGTTCGGCAGATCTCGGAAAAGAATCTAGTAGAAAAGATTTCAAGTACCGATTGGGTTTTCAAAGTGACCATGTAACCGATAATTGGAGAATTCGAACCGATGTGGGCCTATTTCAATCGAACAGCGAATATGAGACTGATGGGGTTCTTTATACTAGTGAGCGGTTTCGTTACAATGCCGATGGTAGTATTGTGAGAAGTATTTCCGACCATTGGTCAACAGGTATTTTTTCTGGCTTGCGCCATGATACCTTTACCAATCTCGATTTCAGGTATTATGTGCAACCGGCCATTGAGTATAATATTTATCCATATAAAGAAGTCTTAAGGCGAGAAATCGTCTTTGCCTACAAAATCGGGTATTTTCATAACGACTACATCGAAACTACAATTTTCAATAAATTGACCGAGGGCATCTATGACCATTCTTTAGATATGCAAGTACGCTATCGACAGCAGTGGGGCAATATATATGCGCACATTAGGGGCTCTTCTTTTCTTAGTGATTTTACCAAAAATAGGTTACAGCTCAATAGTAATGTCAACGTAAGATTGGTAAAGGGGTTGGCTGTTCGGTTTGCCAGTCGCTATGAAATAATTAGAGACCAGATCAATTTACCGGGGGGCGATGCTTCTATTGAAGATGTACTATTGCAGCAAAAGCAAATTGCTACCGACTATGAACTGGGTTTTAGTGTAGGCCTGAGTTATACCTTTGGTTCGGCGTTCAATAATGTAATCAATACCCGATTATAGTTTGAGATGGAGAGCGGTTTGGTTTTTCTAGTAAAGGGTAAAACATATCTTTGCAACAAATCTTAAAGCAGATGCAACTTAACTTAACAAGACCTATTTGTTTCTTTGATTTGGAAACTACTGGTACAAATGTGGCCAAAGATCGTATTGTAGAGATTTCCATATTAAAAGTATTTCCCAACGGCAACAAAGAGAGTAAAACTTGGTTGGTGAATCCTGAGGTTGAAATTCCTGATGAGGTGGTGGCCATTCACGGTATTTCAAATGAAAAAGTAGCTGGCGAACCTACTTTTAAAGAGCTTTCCAAAGAAGTCTATAAAATGATCAAAGATTGTGATTTGGGCGGTTTTAATTCAGATAGGTTCGATATTCCTCTTCTGGCCGAAGAAATGCTTCGGGCCGATGTCGATTTTGATATGAAGCGCATGGTTTCTATTGATGTGCAGACCATTTTTCATAAAATGGAAAAACGAACTTTAGGTGCCGCTTATAAGTTTTATTGTGAAAAAGAACTAACCGATGCCCACAGTGCCGAGGCAGATACCCACGCTACCTATGAGGTTCTTTTGGCTCAATTGGATAGATATTCAGAACTTGAGAACAATGTAAAGAAGTTGGCCGAGTTTTCAACACATCGCCAGTTTGCCGATTTCGCTGGCTTTTTGGGCTATGATGAAGATGGTGACGAAACATTCTCTTTCGGCAAGCACAAGGGTAAAAAGGTGCTCGAAGTTCTAGAGAAAGAACCTGGTTATTTTGGGTGGATTTTAAATGCCGATTTTCCGCTGTATACCAAAAAGGTACTTACACAGATTAAGTTAAGCCAGTTGAACAACAAATTGGGTTAGGTGCCAAAACAAAGGGCCTTTAATTTTTCAATCTTATAAACAATGAAGCTAATTTGTATTGGTCGTAACTATACCGAGCATATTGAAGAACTTCAAAACGAAAGGCCAGATGAGCCTGTTGTTTTTATAAAGCCTGATTCTGCCGTATTGCCTAATGAGCAAGATTTCTACATACCAGAGTTTTCGAACGATGTGCACCACGAAGTTGAGGTACTGATCAAAATAAAAAAGGTAGGCAAGCACATCGATGAAAAATTTTCGCATAAGTATTATGATGAAATCGGGTTGGGTATAGATTTTACGGCTAGGGATGTGCAGCAGAAATTAAAGGAAAAAGGCCTGCCGTGGGAAAAAGCGAAGGGTTTCGATGGGGCCGCCGTCATCGGTAAATGGATACACAAGTCAAATTTTGACAACCTCGACAACGTATCGTTTTCTTTGGTCAAAAATGGAGAGGAAGTTCAAAAAGGAAATACCAGTCTTATGCTATGGAAGATAGATGAAATTATAGCATACGTGTCTAAATTTTTCATGTTAAAAAAAGGAGATATCATTTTTACCGGAACACCTGCCGGTGTTGGAAGAGTAAAGGCAAATGACTATCTTTCGGGTATATTGGAAGGGCATGAACTCTTCCGAATAAATGTAAAATAATGATTTACAATCTTGATAAGATAAATGAGATGGCAGAAGGCGACGAAGCTTTTATCAATTCTGTAATCTCGGTTTTTTTAGAGGAAGTTCCACAAGATCTTGAAGATTTGGAAACGGCACTCGACCAACAAAACCATGAGAGGGTTTATAAATTGGCCCACAAAATCAAACCTAACGTAGATTTGTTGGGTATGGAGCAGACCAGGGCGGTAGCACTGCAGGTCGAGACCCTAGGCAAGAACAACGCGAGTATGGATGAGATAAGAAAGGTGTTTCCTATGCTCAAGAAAGACATACATCAAGTGGTTGCCGAACTTCATAAAGATTTTGACCTCTAATCCACTGTTTTTCAAAATTAGGTTTTAATGAATTCATTATTGGCAGAGATCATCACCATCGGTGATGAAATATTGATTGGCCAAATCGTTGACACCAATTCAGCTTTTATTTCAAAAGAGCTAAATAAAATAGGTGTTTCCGTTTATCAAATAACTTCGGTTCAAGATGACCGTGAGCATATTCTACAAGCTTTTGAAGATGCCAAAAAAAGAGTTTCGATAGTAATAGTTACCGGCGGCTTGGGTCCCACGAAAGATGATGTCACTAAATTAACCTTTTGCGAGTTTTTCAACGATACCCTGGTTGAGAATGCCGAAGTACTTGAAAATGTAGAAAATCTTTTCAAAAGGCACATTACCAATACGCCTATTTCTGATATCAACCGCAAACAGGCACTAGTGCCCTCAAAAGCGGAGGTGCTGCAAAATGTTTATGGTACCGCGCCAGGTATGTGGATGCGGCAAGATGGTGTGGTGTTCGTTTCGTTACCTGGGGTTCCTTTTGAAATGAAGAACCTAATGATTGATAAGGTGCTGCCAAAGATAGCGCTGGAGTTCGAACGCCCTTACATCATTCACCGCACCTTGGTAACTTACGGTTTGGGAGAAAGTGCTATTGCCGATCGTCTCGAATCTTGGGAGAACAGTTTGCCCCACTACATACGTTTGGCTTACCTACCAAGTCTAGGTAAAGTTCGACTAAGGTTGTCGGCGAAAGGGTCCGATAGAGAGATTTTGCAAAAATCGGTTGATTCCGAGGTTCAAAAATTGAACGGTCTTATTAAAGACATCCTTTATGGGGTAGAAGATGACGAGTCTTTAGAACATGTAGTTTCTAAAATGCTTGCTGAGCGAGGAATGACCTTATCTACCGCGGAGAGCTGTACAGGTGGGCGAATTGCAGAGCAATTGACCGCTGTACCAGGGGCGTCGGCTTATTTCAAGGGTACTGTGGTCAGTTACGCCACCGAGGTGAAGATTGAAGTGCTGAAGGTGAAGCAGGAAACAATCAATGAATATTCGGTAGTTAGTGCCGAAGTAGCAAAACAAATGGCAGAAAATGTAAAGCATTTGATGAAGTCACATTTCGCCATTGCCACTACGGGTAATGCCGGACCAACGAAAGGAGATTCTGATGCGGATATAGGCACTGTCTTTATCGCCATAGCTACTCCCAGCGATATAATTGTCGAAAAATTCAATATGGGCAACCATCGGGAAAGAATCGTTCAAAAGACCGTACATAAGGCATTTGAGCTGCTACAGAAAGAAATTTTAAAAATCTGAAATATTCTTTTGTGTGTCCCGTAAAAATGATATAAATTTGCACCCTGTTTAAAGAAAAATCAGCGCAATGTCAAAAGTTTGTGAAATTACGGGTAAGAGGGCGATGTCTGGAAACAATGTTTCTTTCTCTATCAATAAGACCAAAAGAAGGTTCAACGTTAACCTTTCAAAGAAACGTTTTTACATTCCTGAAGAAGACCGTTGGGTAACCCTAAAGGTTTCTGCGAAGGCATTGAAAATCATCAATAAAAAAGGCGTTTCTGCTGTATTGAAAGACGCCAAAGCCCAAGGATTGGTAAAATAAGCTAGATAAAGATGGCAAAGAAAGGTAATAGAATTCAGGTTATTTTGGAATGCACCGAGCATAAAGATTCTGGTATGCCAGGAACTTCAAGGTACATCACTACCAAAAACAAGAAGAACACTCCAGAAAGAATGGAGATTAAGAAATTCAACCCCATTCTTAAGAGAATGACGGTTCATAAAGAAATCAAATAAGAACGTTTCTGCAATTTGAGTAGAACGCTATAAAAGTTATTAGCCATGGCAAAGAAGACGGTAGCAAGTTTACAGACAAGTTCAAAAAGATTGACCAAGGCCATTAAAATGGTCAAGTCACCAAAAACTGGTGCTTACACATTCGTAGAGTCTGTTATGGCTCCTGAACTTGTTAATGAGTGGTTAGATAAAAAATAATCCGCTCGTATAAAAGCATTAAAGCCTCTTTCGAAAGAAGGAGGTTTTTTTTTGCCCTAAACGAACGTTTGTTTCAAAGGTAAACCCTTTGTGAACTTGACTCTTACTTTCTTATATTTACAGCCATCAATTTTGTTATCATGAGTTTATTCAAGAATATTTTCTCATCTAAGAAGAAAGAGACCCTAGATAAAGGGTTGGAGAAAAGTAAAACAACATTCTTTTCTAAATTGAGTAAGGCCGTTGCCGGTAAATCAAAGGTAGATGATGATGTATTGGATGATTTGGAAGAGGTGTTGGTCACTTCTGATGTTGGGGTCAATACGACTTTAAAGATTATTGATAGAATTGAGGCCCGTGTATCCAAAGATAAATACTTGGGTACCGAAGAGCTTAATACCATATTAAGGGAAGAGATTGCAGGTCTTTTATCTGAGACACATGTGGGTGAAGACGTTGAGTTTACCACTCCCTCAGGAAAGAAACCCTATGTGATTATGGTGGTAGGGGTCAACGGGGTCGGTAAAACGACAACAATCGGTAAACTGGCACACCAATACAAAAAGAAGGGCCTTAAAGTGGTTTTGGGTGCTGCGGATACTTTTCGGGCGGCTGCAATTGACCAGCTTCAGGTTTGGGCTGATAGGGTAGAGGTGCCCATTGTAAAGCAAAAAATGGGTAGTGATCCTGCTTCCGTGGCTTTTGATACTTTAAGTTCGGCGGTAAAGCAAGATGCCGATGTGGTAATCATCGATACGGCCGGGAGGCTGCATAATAAGGTGAACTTGATGAACGAATTGACCAAGGTCAAAAGGGTTATGCAAAAAGTGGTTGAAGATACGCCACATGATGTGCTATTGGTTTTAGATGGCTCAACTGGTCAGAACGCTTTTGAACAGGCTAAGCAGTTCACCAAAGCCACTGAAGTTACCTCATTGGCGGTAACCAAACTTGACGGAACCGCAAAAGGGGGCGTAGTCATCGGTATTTCTGATCAATTTCAAATTCCTGTCAAATACATAGGGGTGGGTGAAGGCATTGAAGACCTGCAGGTTTTCAATAAATACGAGTTTGTCGATTCTTTCTTTGGGTAATCAGTTGCCCATTAGGGCATTGATTTTTTCCCACAATTGTTCGTCAAAACTAGAAGGGCCCAAGTTGCTTTCGCTAGCATCATCGCCAAGTCTTACTATGACCAGCTTTTGGCTGGGTACTACATATAATTTTTGATCGTTGGCACCTAGACCAGCTATCAGATCGGCCGGTGCGTTCTCCATCAATGGGGTAGGATACGAAACTTCAGACCGGGGCATTCTAACAGATTCTTTTCCGTTTAACCACCAGAGGTAACCATATGATGGGTTCAATTCTTGAGAGGTGTTCGTCATATCAAAAAAGTAGTCTTTGTCGCTGATAATCGGGGTGTTCTCCCAAGTGCCTTCATTTAGGGCTAAAAGCCCGTAACGGGCCATGCTTCTTGCATTACTGAAGAAAAGATTGTTATAGCCAACTTTCACCCACTGACCGCTCATGCCGATCAAATCTCCGATCTTTGTTTTGAAATAGTCTTTAAAATCCATTTCGGTGGCACTGCTTAGCACTTGGTCGAGAAGGGTATAAGGGGCATTGTGATAGTACCAGAAAGCGCCCGCATCGTTCAAGTAGTCGAGACATTCGGGGTCATAGCAAAATATATCGTCGGTATAATCAAGTCCGCTTGTCATCGTTAATTGGTTCCAGATGGTAATCTGTTGTTCTTGTTCCAAAGGCATTGACGTCCATCCCTCTCCCAAATAATCGGTTGTAGGATCATTCAAATTTAAAAAACCTTCTTCTTGGGCAATACCGACCATCATTGAAGTAAGTGTTTTACCGGCAGAGTTCCAGGTATGTTTTGAATCTATTGTAAATCCCCCAAAATACCATTCCGCTATTATTTTCCCATTTTTTAAAATGATAAAGGCATCTGTTCCCTTTTCATCTAAAAAGGTAATCATTGGCTGCACTTGAGATTCATCCCAATTTTGCTCTTCGAAAGTGGTTTCTTCCCAAATATCTGAATCGGTCGGAGGAAAATACAGAGCTTCCTCTTCAGGTTCCGGATTTTCCTCTGGTTCCGGATTTTCAACCGTATCTTGCTCAATTTCCTTTTCACTCGGCTGTGGATCATCGCTACTGCACGAGATGGCCACAGAAATACAAAACAAGCTTAAAACGAGATTGGAAAATTTCATGTCACTGGAATTTAAACAATTAGATTTCAAAACTTTATATAGGTTTAACGCTAAAAAGCAATAAATCGTCTTAAATATGTCTCGTTACTATTGTCTTGTTGTATTTTTGCATCCCAATTAAAACAAATGCGTACAAAATCCCTTAAAAAGAATCGTATCAACGTGGTAACCTTGGGTTGCTCTAAGAACCTTTACGACTCAGAGGTCTTAATGGGTCAATTGAAGGCCAATGACAAAGAAGTCGTGCATGAGGAAGATGGCAATGTGGTCGTTATCAATACTTGCGGTTTTATTGCCAATGCCAAAGAGGAAAGTGTCAATACGATTCTTGAGTACGTACAGAAGAAAGAGGCGGGCGAGGTCGACAAAGTGTTCGTTACCGGTTGCTTGAGCGAACGTTATAAGCCAGACCTACAAAAAGAGATACCGCATGTCGATGAGTATTTCGGCACTAGTGAATTACCTAATCTTTTAAAGGCTTTAGGGGCCGATTACAAGCATGAATTGATAGGGGAGCGGTTGACGACAACACCGAAGAACTATGCTTACCTTAAAATTGCCGAGGGTTGCGATCGACCTTGTTCTTTTTGTGCCATACCTCTAATGCGTGGTAAGCATAAGAGTAAACCCATCGAAGAATTAGTGACAGAAGCCCAGAAGTTGGCGGCTAAAGGTGTTCAAGAGCTTATTCTCATAGCTCAAGATTTAACTTATTACGGACTCGACCTTTATAAGAAAAGAAATTTGGCCGAATTGTTGGAGCAATTGGTAAAAGTAGAAGGTATTGAATGGATTCGTCTTCATTATGCTTTTCCAACGGGCTTTCCAATGGATGTTTTGGATGTCATGAACCGCGAACCGAAGGTTTGTAATTATTTAGATATTCCCCTACAGCATATTTCCGATGCGATTCTCAAAAGTATGAGAAGGGGCACTACCCAAGAGAAAACGACCAAATTGTTGAAAGAGTTTAGGGCAGCCGTTCCGAACATGACAATTAGAACTACTTTGATTGTAGGCTACCCTGGGGAAACCGAAGAGGATTTTGAAATCTTGAAAGAATGGGTCAAAGAAATGCGTTTTGAACGTTTAGGTTGTTTCACATACAGTCACGAAGAGAATACGCATGCCTATTCACTTGAGGATGATGTGCCGGAAGAAATAAAACAACAGCGTGCCAACGAGATTATGGAGATTCAATCTCAAATTTCTTGGGAGCTAAACCAAGAGAAAATAGGTCAGACCTTTCGATGTATGATTGACCGTAAAGAGGGTAATTATTTCATTGGTAGAACCGAATTTGATTCACCTGATGTTGATAACGAGGTGCTTATAGATGCCACCAAACATTATCTAAAACAAGGTGAGTTCGCAGAAATACGTATTTTCGAAGCGGCCGATTTCGACCTTTACGGTGAACCCGTTTAAGCCTATATCTTCAAAATAGAGTTGGGGTAAGACTGGTCATTATCATCCCGACCATTTTCACTTTAAAATTATTCACTACTTTAGGGGAGACCAACTCAATGTAGAAAGTTCTCAACCTTGCTGCATTGGAACTACTACATTTTAATGACCGATCTTCAAATCGAAAAGGTTGAACTTTTCAAGGTTCCGCCTAGATGGCTATTTCTAAAGATTACCACCAAAGGTGGACTTGTCGGATGGGGCGAACCCGTTGTTGAAGGGAAGGCCTCTACCGTACAGGCATGTGTGCATGAACTTTCAAAATTTATTATAGGGCGTTCTGCGAACGACATAGAGGATATTTGGCAGACTTTATATGCCGGAGGATTTTATCGTGGCGGACCTATTCTGATGAGTGCCCTTTCAGGAATAGACCAAGCACTTTGGGATATTAAAGGAAAACATTTGAACGTTCCCGTCTATGAGTTGTTAGGAGGGGCCGTTCGACAACGCATGAAAATGTACTGTTGGATTGGTGGTGATGACCCGCAGGTGGTTCTCGAACAAGCTAGACAGAAAGTAAATGATGGTTATCAGGCCGTGAAGATGAATGCCACCGGGGCTTTTGGTTGGATCGATTCGCTGGCTAAGGTCAAAATCGTGTCGGAGAATATCAGGTTGCTACGCGAAGAATTTGGTGATACGCTTGATATTGGGCTTGATTTTCATGGCAGAATTCATAAAGGTATGGTCAAACGCCTTATCGATGAATTGGCTCCCTATTATCCTATGTTCATAGAAGAGCCTGTGCTGAGTGAGAACAATGAGGCGCTTGATCAAATTTATCCGTATACCTCCATTCCTATAGCGACGGGCGAACGCATGTTTTCTCGTTGGCATTTCAAAGAATTATTGCATCGGGGTACTGTCGATATTATTCAGCCAGACTTGAGCCATGCTGGCGGAATTTCCGAAGTGAGAAGAATCGCTGCCATGGCCGAAGCATACGATGTGGCTTTGGCTCCACACTGCCCCTTAGGTCCGATAGCCTTGGCGTCTTGCCTTCATGTTGATTTTAATTCAATCAACGCATTTATTCAAGAAAGTAGTCTGGGTATACATTATAACAAAGGCTTTGATTTGCTTGATTATATGAACAATCCCGAAGTTTTTGAGCTTAAAGATGGGTATGTAAACCTTTTGAAGGGCCCAGGTCTAGGGGTTGAAATGAATGAAGACAAATTAAAGGAGGCCCAAAAAATAGGCCATGACTGGTCAAACCCAATATGGCGTAACTACGACGGTAGTTTTGCCGAGTGGTAGGTAAGTGAACAAAAATGCTTCATTATTTAATAACCAAAATTAGAATATGATTTATGTTATCGCCCTTTTGCTGGCACTTGCGTTCATAGTACTTGGAATTGTTAGATGGAAGATTCATCCGTTTTTTGTTCTCTTGCTTTCTGCCATTGCTTATGGTTTTATTACCGGCATGGGGGTTGAGCAGATTGTTTCGGCGGTTAATGATGGCTTCGGAAGTATTATGGGTAAAATAGGGTTGATCATATTCTTTGGGGTGGCCATCGGTACTATTTTAGAAAAGTCAGGTGGGGCAATGGTCATTGCCAGTAGAATGATCAAGCTTATTGGTGAAAAGTCGATTCATATGGCCATGATGCTCACCGGGTACTTGTTGTCGATACCCGTATTTGCTGATAGTGCTTTCATCATCATGAATTCATTGAACAAAGCGCTTTCCGATAAGGCCAAAGTTTCATATGCAGGCACAACTGCGGCCATGGCCCTTGGTCTTACGGCTACCCATGTAATGGTGCCGCCAACGCCAGGACCCATAGCGGCTGCCGGTATTTTAAATGCAGATTTGGGCAGTGTCATCTTATGGGGGCTTATCATCAGCTCGTTGTCTTTGATTACTTGTTATTTCTTCGCCGTTAAGATTGCCGCAAAGGTGAAAGTGCCCATAATTATGGCAACTTCCTCAGATGCACTTCATAAGCCAAAACTTAGGTTGTCTTTGCTTTGTATTGTCGTTCCTATAATACTAATAGTCTTAAAATCTATTTTTGATTATCCTGAACTGAATTTGACGGACAGTTCTGTTTATCCGGTCATTTCATTTGTTGGAAGTCCGGTAATAGCGCTCTTAATAGGTGTCATTCTTTCTTTGGCCTTGCCTGAAAAACTTGATGAAGAAGTCTATTCTGCAACGGGCTGGCTTGGTGAGGCAGTTCGTATTGCCGCACCTATCATTTTAATTACAGGTGCAGGTGGTATTTTTGGTGCCATGCTACAAAATTCGGGTATTGCCGATTTGATTACCCAAAGTTTTGATGGCATGTCTATCGGACTCTTTTTCCCCTTTTTGCTGGCTGCCTGTCTTAAAACGACCCAAGGTTCATCAACTGTGGCTTTGATAACTACGGCTTCTATTGTAGCACCTATGATGCCAGCGTTGGGCTTGGAAGAACCTTTTATGAAAACCATGACGGTACTGGCGATTGGCGCCGGATCAACGGTTGTTTCTCATGCTAATGACAGTTTCTTTTGGGTACTTACCCAATTGACGGGAATGGATGTAAAGCAGGGTAATCAAGTTCAAACAGTAGGTACTTTGGTTTTAGGTACTAGTGCCATTACCATTATCTTTTTGGTCTCGAAAATCATGATTTAAAACCGAAAATCAATTGGAAGATTGCTCCATCTAAATCGCACATCTTAAAGTTTAACTTATGAAAAAGCTCTTATTTTTTATATTTACCAGCTTCAATTTCGCAGGTCTTACAGCGCAGGAAATCAAAGAGGGCGCTCGAATTGAAATTTTAGATTCAATAGCTTTGGAGGTTATCAATCCGGATGCCGCGATTACAGTAATTGCCAAGGGTTTTCAATGGACGGAAGGTCCGCTCTACGTGGCCGATGGTGATTATCTTTTGTTTTCCGATATCCCTCAAAATACCGTCTTTAAACTGGATGCTTCTGGCAAGCTCACCGAATTTGTGAAACCTTCAGGTTATTTGGGCGATGGTACGTATGGTGATGAACCAGGCTCGAACGGCCTTTTGTTAAGCCCAGATGGCGAATTGGTATTGATGCAACATGGCGAAAGGCAAGTGGCTAAAATGGCTGCACCGTTAGAATCTCCCAAAGCAAGTTTTGTTCCTTTGGTTTCGAAATTTGAAGGTAAAAAGTTCAATAGCCCGAATGATGGTGTTTATGACCAACAAGGCAACTTATACTTTACCGATCCCCCATACGGATTGCCACAAAAGATGGAAGATCCCAACAAAGAACTGGATTATCAAGGACTGTTTTGTCTGAAAACTTCTGGGGAGACAGTTTTGGTGGATAAATTGTCAAGACCCAATGGAGTTGCGTTATCCGTTGATGAAGACAAGCTTTATGTGGCAGTTTCAAACCCGGAAAAAGCAGTTTGGTGGGTATACGATATTCTAGGTACGGGAAACCTTATCAATAAAAAGGTATTTTATGATGCAACCAATTTGGTCGGGAAAGAAGGTCAGCAAGGGTTGCCTGATGGTATGAAAATGCATAGCAAGGGCTTTTTATTTGCTACTGGCCCTGGTGGTATTTGGGTATTTGATTCAAATAAGCCCGTTGCCCGAATCTATACAGGCGAGAATACAGCCAACTGCGCTTTTGATGCGAAGGAGAAAAGGCTTTTCATGACAGCCGATGACTATGTTTTGCAGCTGAATCTTAAATAGGACTATTCTTCATCTGTTTGCATTTCAACAACAACGTTGCCTATTTTTTTTCCTGTGGATACATATTCGTAAGCTTCGATGATTTGTGAAAAGGGATAAATTCTGTCGATGACCGGATGAAACTCATTGTTTTCGACCAACTTTGTGATATAGGTTAAACTTTCACCGATTTTTGAAGGCATTGGAAAAATGACTTTTTTTCCTCCTGTAAAGGGCGATACGAGTGCCCAGAAAATGTTGGCCCCTCCTTTACCGAGTTCTGTGGAGATATACTTTCCTTTCGGCTTTAAAATCTTCCGGCATTTTTTAAAAGAGCTTTTACCTACCGCATCCAGAACAAGGTCGAATTGAATATTTTGCTTGGTAAAGTCCTCTGTTTGGTAATCTAGAACCTGTTCCGCGCCCAAAGATTTAACAAGATCAATATTTTTTCCTTCAGCTGTGGCAATAACCTTTATTCCCCTGCTTTTTAGAATTTGGATGGCCGCACTTCCGATAGCACCGGTTCCTCCATTGACCATTACCAGATTGCCCTTTTCAAGTTTTATCTTATTCAGGCAATTAATGGCATAGTGGGCACCTTCGCAGCAGGCAGCAGCCTCCGAATGGCTAATCGATGCTGGTTTCTTCTTTACATGCTTGGTACTCTTTAGTATCAAATATTCGGCATGTGAACTGATAATTTCATCATTGAAACCAAAAACTTCGTCTCCTACGCTATATTCTTTAATATCGGCACCCACAGCCTCGATGACTCCCGAAAAGTCAGTTCCTGGTGTTGGTTTCGTGGGTTTAAACAGCCCTGTAAAAAATCGACTGACAAAATAACGTGCGGTTAAAAGTCCCTCATCCGTTCTGTTGACAGTAGCGGCATGAACCCTTACCAAAATTTCAGAGGAGTTTGGAGATGGTTTTTCTCGATTGGTAATTTTCAAAACGTCAGTAGGGCGACCATACTTTTGGTAGACAAGAGCTTGCATCGATTGTTATTTTCCCATAAGACGCCATCAAGTACTATTTGTTACTAAAATATCAAAACTACTAATGGTCACTTTCGAAAAGTAGATGTATTTTAACCTATTAGCTTAATCAACCAAGAATAAAGCATTGGCAAAGAAGAGTTTACCATTTTGCCAAAAACCTCTAAACAGGGGGTTGTCGACCATATAAATAATAGTTCCCTTGCCTTGCTTCTCTGAGCCGAATACCAATGTTTCGCCTATTTTTTTCTGGGCTTCACTTCCTGCAAAACCGGCTATTGGTTTTGAATGTCCAGCATCTAAGAATACTACCGTGCCCTTATCAAGGTATTCGTAAGCATCGCTACCTAGTTTTAAAGAGAAATAATCTTTCTTATACCCGAAAGCCAAAGGGTGGGTGTTGTCTACCGTGGTTTTAAATATAGCCCCGGTAATCTCCTGTTTGATTTGTTCTCGTTGGTTCATCTCGAAAGATGGGGCACTAAAACTGCTATCCTGCTCTATTTTTTTTAATCCTATAGAAAAAGCTTTCTGCTTAGCCAGTGTTTTGAGTGATGCACCCATGGCTACTAATTTTCCACCTTGTTGAACCCAGTTTTTAATTTCGCCCATGACCTCTTTATCAAGAAAACGGTTGTAGTCATCACCATCGGGCAGGATCAGAATGTCATAATCAGATAAATCTATCTGTTTGAAATACTCTGTGTCGATTACAGTAACCGGGTAATTCAATTTCTGTTCAAAGAAATGCCAAATTTCGCCAAACCGTAGGGTAGAGGAGGGCTGGCCAGAGAGTATGGCTATTTTTGAATCTTTGATGAGACCTACAGAGCTAGAGCCAAAATCTTTGCCTCCTTCTACAAAACCGGTCTGGGTCGGGAATAACTCTCTTTGATGTTTAGATGCTGCTTTTGATAGCTTGCCGATGAAATCATCTAAGAATTGGTTGTCTGCCTGTGTAATGATCAATGAGCCTCTCTCATAACTTCTACCGTCTTGGACAAAAGGCTTTTTGGCATAGCGCACACGAATACCTTCCTTAATTAATTCTGAAAGAAATTGCGCATCGTTAAAGCTGTTCCATTTGGTGAGATAAGCATAGGCACCCTCTGCTACCGCGTTATCTTTAATACTGGTTTCTGGCCTAACAGGGTTATAACCAATGGCAGCTTCGCTCGCTACTGCTTCCAGACCGTAGGCGAAGGGCAATGACCACGCCGTAATATCATAGGTGAGCGAATCGGTTAGCTTGGCATTGGGTTCAAAAAGAACTTTGACTAAGGTTCCTTTGTTCTGTGTGACAGGTACCACCAAACTGTGCTGTGATGTTCTTAGATTTCCCGACTTGCCTTGTTCGAAAAGAAAGCCTTTGGCATTATTGGTTGATGCCATGCCGTACTCTATCTCATGTTGATCTAGCAATGCTGTAAGTTCTTTTATTTGGTCTGGGTTGCCGTTCAGTACATAGCTTTTAAACCTGTAGTTCTTACTTTCATGAAATTTTCTGAATTCTTCGTTCAGTTGGGCAGTATTCTCGGTTGCTACCTCTAGTGTAGATAGGCCTGTTGTTAAATGGTGTTCGATTCTGTCCTTCAGCGAAAGGGTGTCCCCGACACTGGTAGTGATTCCTAGCCCTGCACGTCCGCTACCTCCTTGTTCATAGGTCATGCCTATACTGCCATTGTAGGTAGGGTAGGTGTCGCCATAACTCGGATACAAGAGATCAAAAACTTCCTTTGTAAAATAAAACCACCCATTGGCATCGAAATATTTGGCGTGGTTCTTACCAACGGTTACTTGAAACTCGCGTTGAAAATCGGTTATAACTTCGTGAAATGGTTCTGCCGCTGGTGCAAAATAATAAGGGCTGTCTACTTCTTGCTCGTGAAAGTCTACATGAATATGGGGTAGCCATTGATTATAAAACTTGATTCGTTGTTGACTTTCTTTCTGCGTCAACCACGCCCAATCTCTATTCAGGTCGAACATATAGTGGTTGGGGCGACCATTAAGCCAAGGTTCGTGATGCTCTTTGCTGTTCGGGTCTATTTGATTCGGACTGTTCTTGTATTGGTAGTACCAGTTGACATAGCGTTCACGACCATCAGGGTTAACACAGGGGTCGATGATTACTACCGTATTCTTGAGATATTCCTGTTTCTTTGTTAGAAGTTCGTAAACCGTTTGCATAGAGGCTTCGGTACTTACACTCTCATTACCGTGTACGTTATAGCTCATCCATACAATAGCCTTGGTAGGCTTTCCATTACCATTGATGTTTTCTAGATGTTCTTGTCTGATCTGGTCTAATCGGGCCATGTTCTCTTCAGAAGAAATGTAGACCAGCATCAAGGGTCGGTTCTCGTAAGTGGTGCCGTACGCCACGAGTTGTATTCTTTTAGAGTCATTTTCAGCTAAATGTTCATAATAATCCATCACCCTGTGGTGACGGGTAAACTGTGTGCCGAGTTCATATCCCAAAAATGCTGAGGGAGACTGAATATGTTGCGCCCAAATTGTTGGTTGCATCAGAAACAATAGAAGAAAGAAAAGTGACTTTATGGGCATAATTTTCAAATTCAATAAAAAGCTTCCTAATAAGTGGCCATAAGGAAAGCGAGGGAAATCAAATCTAATGAATATTGGTTGATAAAGAATTCTTGTATCTACAATAAGGGCATTATTTCGACTAAACGTATTAACGAATTTTTAGCAAGTCGAAATGTTGAACTGTTTTATATTTACACCTCTATGGATATTGAATGTTTACCTTTTGACCGAACGGGGTATTTTACCGATTTAATTTGTGATTATATTTCTGAAAAAGAGACGATTAGTTCTCTTTTTAATCGATATCCAAGGCTGGAGAACTTTGAAGCTCAAATTCGCGAAAAGGCCACTAATTATCCCGATGCATACAGAGATATTTTATACACCGTTCTTCAAGACCAGTACCGAGGTTTCGAGGTAAGTCAAGAAACGGAAACCCATATCAAAAAACTGAAAGAGCCGATTACCTTTACCGTGGTTACCGGCCATCAGTTGAATCTGTTCACTGGACCTCTCTATTTTTTATATAAGATTGTTTCGACAATCAATTTGACTTTAGAGTTAAAGAAGGCCTACCCGAAGTACAATTATGTGCCTGTATATTGGATGGCTACGGAAGATCATGATTTCGACGAAATCAACTACTTCAATTTTAAGGGCAAGAAAATTCAATGGAATAAAAAGGATGGTCAGGAAGGGGCCGTGGGTCACTTTTCAACGGAAGGCCTAGATGAGGTGTTTGAAACATTCGCTGACCAATTGGGGAATAGTGACAACGCCAATCACTTGAAAACGCTATTTCAAGACGCATATTTGAAGCATGATAACCTTGCAAAAGCCACAAGGTATTTAGCAAATGAACTATTTGCCGAACACGGTCTGGTCATCCTTGATGGAGATGATAAGCGATTGAAAAAATTGCTCATACCCTATGCCCAAAAAGATATTTTCGAAAATCTGAGCTTTCAAAAAGTCTCAGAAACGGTGAAGGGTATTGAGAATCTTGAACCTTCATACGGCATACAGGTGAACCCTCGCGAAATCAATTATTTTTATTTGAAAGAAGGTTTGAGGTCTCGAATCGTATTTCAAGACGACCGTTTTTATGTTCTTGATTCTGAATTGCAATTTACCCGGGAGGAATTAGAGCGAGAGATAAATGAGCACCCCGAAAGGTTTTCGCCCAACGTTATTGCGAGGCCCCTATACCAAGAAGTTATATTACCGAATCTATGTTATATCGGTGGTGGAGGGGAAATTGCCTATTGGTTGCAGTTAAAAGAAATGTTTGCGGCCTTGAAAGTAACCTTTCCTATGTTGCTGTTGCGTAATTCTGTGTTGATTATTACAGAAAAACAAAATGGAAAACTGAAAAAAATGAATCTTTCGGTTCAGGATATCTTTTTAAAGCGAAGCAGCTTTATCAATAAGAAAATAAGGGAAATCTCTAATATAGATATCGACTTTGAGCCGCAAAAAAGATTGCTCGAAGAGCAATTCAAGGCTCTTTATGATTTGGCAGGGCAGACAGACAAGTCTTTTCTAGGTGCCGTAAAAGCACAAGAGGTGAAGCAGAAGAAAGGCCTTGACAATTTGGAAAAGAGGCTTTTAAAGGCGCAGAAGCGAAAGCTTGAGGATCATGTTACCCGAATGACCGAAATACAGAACGAGTTGTTTCCTAATCAATCGTTACAAGAAAGAAATGTTAATTTCTCGGAACTCTATCTCGAATTGGGTAAAGAATTGGTGCCACTTTTAATGAAATCTCTACATCCTCTTCAGTTAGAGTTCAGCATCATTAAAAATTAGGGTACTAAAAATTCACCGTTCCAGTCATTATCTTCTTTTGAGAACCTTATTCTAAGATGGTTCGGCCGTTTTAATTTGAGATATTCAATCTTAAAAGGCTCGATTTCGATCGGGCAGAAATAATTGTTTTCAGTGAGGTATTCTATCTGGCTGGGGTCGCTCACAGTACTTCCGGGAGCTATATGGGTTGTATAGTCTTTTTTGCTGTTCTCGTTTACTTGCTTCCAATATTGTTCCTTTAGTTCGCTATTGGGGATTAAGAATGCCAGTCCCTCCACTTTGATTTGCAATAATTTTTCAGGATGGTAGAACAGTAAACTGACCCTATTATTTTCTTTGATATGAAGCACTTTTTTAGACCGCCTGTCGGTGTAGAAGGTCAATTTTAGGTCAGGGCCCAGATGCCGAAGTACGATTGTTCTCAGCCTTGGCAGTCTTTCGTTGCCAACGGTCGCCAAGGTGGCATATCTAAAAGGGTGTCCTTTTTCGGTAATTCCGAGGGAAAGTTCCTCTTTTGTTTCTGTCCAAAATTGATGTGTCATGGTAGAAAATTTATATAAAATTAGAAAAAGTTTAGAATGGAGGTAGGGTATTTTTTTACTTGGGTGTTATAGATATAAAATGCTATGAAAAAGAATTTTTATTCTTTGAATTAGTTTATGTGTTTAGGTTGGTTTTTTGATTTTGATGTAAAGCCTGGGTGTGGTAGCCCGGGCTTTTTTTTGTCCAAAAATTAACTATCTTCCCCACTCATAAGTATCCCTTTCTTCATTAAAAAAATCGTGACGGGTTCTTCACATCACCAAGGGGAAGCCAACTCTCAAAAATGAGTTTTTCTCTTCGAAACTTTGTTTTTTTAAGCCATTTTTTAAGTTTGTAGGAATTGTTTTAAATTATTAAAATCCAGTATTTTAAAATATTTAATTTAACCTTGTTGTTTAATACAATAGAAAAATGAGTATTACCCATTAATCAATAAACAATATGAAGTCTTAGGAGCAATTCTTTAGGGATTTTGAGATTGAATGGCTTAGCCATGCACCAAAAAAATGACACGAAATTTGTGAAGTTTATTTCGACCTAAATCTCTTTGCCTTTATTTTGAAAAAGCTTGAATGCCTCATAAAGGCACTGTTGAAAAAAGCTATTATAAATATGGGCCAGAAGGCTTTTCGTGAGAACGGAATTTCCTATTTTTGGCCATGCAAAACAACGTACTTATCCTCGATTTTGGTTCTCAGTACACCCAACTCATAGCGCGAAGAGTTAGAGAACTGAATATTTTCTGTGAAATTAAGCCGTATAACAAACCGCCTGAAGATCTTTCGAAGTACAAAGCGGTAATACTTTCAGGTTCTCCTTTTTCCGTTAGGGCCGACGATGCGCCGCATCCTGACCTATCAGAAATAAGGGGCAAGAAGCCATTATTGGCCGTATGTTATGGCGCCCAGTATTTGGCACATTTTGGTGGGGGCAATGTGGCACCTTCCAATACTAGGGAATATGGTCGGGCCAATTTATCATATCTCAAACCTGATGAATTGTTTTTTGAGTCGATTTCTGAAGGTAGCCAAGTGTGGATGAGCCATAGTGATACCATTCAAAAGCTACCTGATGGGGCCCAAGTTTTGGCCAGTACACATGATGTAGAAAATGCAGCCTATAAGATTGAAAATGAGATTACTTACGCGATTCAATTTCATCCAGAGGTTTATCATTCAAAAGATGGTAAACAGTTGTTGGAAAACTTCTTGGTAAAGATAGCCGGTCTTGAACAGACTTGGACGCCGGATGCCTTTGTTGATATTACCGTAGCCGAATTGAAGAAAAAGATTGGTTCCGAAAAGGTGATACTCGGTTTATCGGGTGGGGTAGATTCAACCGTGGCTGCCGTTTTATTGCACAAGGCAATTGGCAAGAACCTACATTGTATTTTCGTGAACAACGGTTTGTTACGCAAGAACGAGTTCAGTGAAGTGCTCGAGCAATATGAAGATATGGGGCTAAATGTAAAAGGAGTTGACGCTTCGGCACGCTTCTTGGATGCCCTTAAAGGTGAAAGTGACCCAGAAAAGAAGCGAAAGATTATTGGAAGGGTATTTATAGAGGTGTTCGATGATGAGGCACACTTGGTCGAAGATGCTAAATGGTTGGCTCAGGGTACCATTTATCCTGATGTAATCGAATCGGTCTCGGCCACCGGCGGACCTTCTGCGACTATCAAGAGCCATCATAACGTAGGGGGTTTGCCCGACTTTATGAAGCTGAAGGTTGTAGAACCTTTGAAAATGTTGTTCAAAGATGAGGTGCGCAGGGTAGGTAGAAGTATGGCCATTGGCGATGAAAGGTTAGGTAGGCACCCATTTCCGGGTCCAGGTTTGGCCATTCGCATTTTGGGCGATATAACCGCTGAAAAAGTCGCCATTTTACAGGAAGTTGATTACATTTTCATTAAAGGTTTGCGTGATTGGGGCCTTTATGATCAGGTTTGGCAGGCCGGAGCTATGCTTTTGCCCGTAAATAGTGTGGGCGTAATGGGTGATGAGCGTACCTATGAAAAATGTGTAGCTTTGAGGGCAGTCGAAAGTACCGATGGTATGACGGCTGATTGGGTCAACCTGCCCTACGAGTTTTTGCAAAAGACGTCAAACGATATTATAAATAAGGTGCCGGGTGTGAATCGGGTAGTGTACGACATTAGCTCAAAACCACCGGCAACCATAGAATGGGAATAAAATGAACCGATTTTTGAAAAAATTAGCACTGCTACTTTTCTTTTCAGTGTCGTTAACCGGGTGTAAGGCCCAGAAGTTTACGACCCACTCCGTACAAAAAGGGGAAACGTTGGAAAGTGTTGCTAAAAAATACAATGTTACCCAATACTCGATACTGCAACTGAATAAAGAGATCAAGCAGAATGATGCCCTACGGCCGAACACGATACTCGTTATTCCTAAAGGTGGGGCTACTACCTCTGCACCGACAACAACAGAAGGAAATGCGTCACGCGCAACCCAAGAAGAACCCATAAGTTTCACTTCACACAAGGTGCGGAAACGGGAAACCTTGTACGGAATAGCACGACGTTTCAACATCACTGAAGATGATATTAAAAAATATAATCCTGAGCTTTATTCCAGTCAGTTAGACAAGAGAATGACCCTTAAAATTCCTCAGTATAGAAGAACTGGTGGACAAGAAGGGATGAGCGAAGATGATTTTGAAACGTATACCGTTGCACCAAAAGAGACTCGTTGGAGCATCGCACACAAATACGGTATCACCATCGATAGTATGTTGGCGCTGAACCCTGATTTGTCTAAAGCGAACAACTATTTGGCTACAGGGCAAGAATTGAAGATGCCCAAGCTGCCCGGAAGCACGGTAGAGAATCAAGAGACACAATTGTATTTGTCTTATACGGTACCGCCAAAGATGAACTTTTTTCAGCTCAAACAGCGTTTTGGTGTTGAACCTGATGAAATAGTACGCCTAAACCCTGAAATAACCGAACGTGGGGGCTTGAAAGAGGGAATGGTCATTAGAATACCTCAAAAGAACCTAGACCCGGGCGAGGTCAATACCGAGAATTATAACTTTTATGAGGTAAAACCAAAACAGACCGAATTCTCGCTTACCCGTAAATTTGGTATTTCGTACAAAGACCTTTTAGAGCTCAATCCTGATTTGCAGAACGGACTGAAGGCCGGTATGGTCTTAAAAATTCCGAAAGAGCAGAAAGGTGATTTCGAAGTTCGCAATTCGTTGGTGCTAGATAAAATTAATCTTTTAGACAGTATCGATACGGCCAATAGACCCAAATTGTTGTTTCTTTTGCCATTTAGGTTGGATCGTCTTGACCTGTCCGATAGGGCCGAAGTGGCCAATACCATTGACAAAAGAAATAGTCTTAAGTATAGTCTCGGATTGTATTCAGGTGCTTTGGTGGCATTGGATTCAATTGCAGAGCTTGGGGTGTCGGTAGATGTCAAGACCTTTGACAACCAATTGAAGTTGGCTAGAACCAAAGAAATCCTTCAAAGGGAAAATATAGGTTCTTTAAGCGCTATCATTGGTCCGTTAGATTTGGCTTCCTTAAAAGAAACCGCTGTGAGGGCCAGTAGTAATCAAGTACCGGTGGTCGCTCCCATACCGGCAGAAAGCGATTTAAGTCTTTCAAATGTCTTTTATAGCTATACCTCTCCTGAGGTGCTTAGAGGTCGTATGTTGGATTATATGACCGAGAAGTACGAAAATCAGAACATAATCATCATTGCTGATTCTGCCAGTGCCAAGGTTAAGGACCAGATCTTGACAAAATTTCCTAGCGCGAAAATTACCAAGGTACTTGAAGAGGAAAAGAATATCGGAATCAACATCGAAAGCTTACGTCAGCTTTTGTCCGATGAAACGGATAACTGGGTGTTTTTAGAGACCGAGAATTTTAAGCTGGTGTCAAGTGTAACCTCCATTTTGAATTCTTTTCAAAATTCACTTCTTGATCCGAAAGACACTAAGAGAGATAGGGTAAACCTTACCATGTTTACGACCAACAAGAATTCGGCGTTTGAGAATGACGTGATTTCCAACACACATTTATCGAACATAAAATTCACCTACCCTTCAGTGTATAAGTCACCTGATAATAATTCGTTTTCAAAACGCTACGAAAAGAAATTCGGTAGTTTGCCAGATAGATATGCACAAAGGGGGTTTGATCTAACTTTTGACCTTTTACTGAAGTTGGCCTTTAAAAACAACTTGATGGAAGCGTCTAAGTTCGTTGGTGAGACTTCTTATTCAGGCAATAAGTTCAATTATGAAAGAGACGCTGCTTCTGGGTATTACAACCAGTCATCGTACATCATGACCATTGAAGATTTGAGTATTAAAGAGGCGGAATAATACCCATCGGGTCCAAAATTGGCAGTAATTATGACATCAAAGATTACTTATACAGGAGAGCTAAGAACTACATGTGAACATGTGAAATCAGGTAATACCTTCATTACCGACGCTCCAGTCGATAATAATGGGTTAGGGCAAGCTTTCTCGCCAACCGATACGGTCGCTACAGGGTTTGGCAGCTGTATGATTACGGTAATGGGTATAAAGGCGAAAGGTCTCGGGGTCGATTTAAAAGATTCGGTAGTAGAGATTACCAAACACATGGCCGCTGACCCAAGAAGAATTTCCAAAATTGAGGCAAAGCTCATTTTACCTTCCGATGTTTCCGAAAAGAACAGAAAGATTTTAGAGCATACGGCCAACACATGTCCAGTTCATTATAGTTTGCATCCTGATATTGAAAGGGTGGTTACTTATCACTGGGAACTTTAGTTTTCGGTTTGATTTTTGTGGATGCTTTTAATGACCGCCTAATTTTTATCTGAGGTGAGATTGATGATTGGGTTATGCGCATAAGTTTTTTTTTCATTGCTTTTTTAGTTCTTGCTTGTGGCAATTCTTTTGCACAGGAAGAAATAATCCCGTGGAGTGCTGACAGAAAGTTGAAATGGTCTGATTTTAGGGGCACGTACCTAAAAACGGAATGGGCGGTAGCAACAACGGCAAGCAGTATCAGTTACCGGTTTTCAACCCAAGAAAAGGAAGGTCAGTGGTATGTGAATTTTGAGGTGGGTTGCGAGTTTTATCCCGATAAATCATGGTATAAACCTGATCAAGTCGATTCAGTAGTGTTGAGCCATGAGCAATTGCATTTCGATATCTCAGAATTATATGCCAGAAAACTGCGCAAACGGTTATCTGAAACCCAGTTCACATCCAACATTAAAGAAGAGGTAAAGACTATTTATCAAAAATTGTTGAAGGAATTGTACGTCTTTCAAAATAAGTATGACCGTGAGACCAATTTTTCTAGGGACGGTAAACAGCAATTGATTTGGAATGATATGATTGCGAAGGCCCTGAAAGAAGAAGGGCAACCTTCTCAATAACTTAAGAAAATTGCCCTCAATTTTTAGGTAAGACCGGCAATTAAAACCTGAAAGTAGCTCCTAACGTCAGATAGGCCGCACCGTAGCCCACTTCGGCAAAACCTGCAACAGTATCATTGAAATACCATCGGCCCCCAACATAGGCACCAGCACCTGGGCGACTATCAAAATCTCTAAAGCTATCTCCATCTCCATTGTAAATACGGTAAGAAACCATAGCCCCACCATACACATCTAAATTGTCGATATCAAAGCCCGTATAGTGGTAAGCGCCCCTAAAACCGATAGTAGTGTACGACCAACTGTAATCATAAACTACTTCGTCATAACTGAACCTCTTGTAACCCAAGTAGCCACCAAGACTAATGACACCCGGTCCGGGCATCTCCCAAATACCTCTTTCGTAACTGACGCTAAATACGGGGCTTTGGGTAGAAGTGTCATACCCGTAGTAATAGCCCCCAAGGCCAACACCTACGTTTATGGCATTTGTTCCTACTTGAAATTCTTGGGCTTTGACGACCGATGCCATACCCAAGATGAAGGAAAAGAGTAAAATTGCTTTTTTCATTTTCTTAAAATGTTTAATAATTGATGTAATTAAGATGGTATAAAGATATGTTCATTATTTTACTGGAAGGAATCATATGCCATAGTTTTTATGTCATTCTTCTGCCCAAGAGATACTACCATCGAGGATTAGAACTTTCTGTGTTTCGGTATTCGCTACGGTTGTACTATCGAACACCATGGTTTTATTCTCAAAATCGATGTCATATTTTTCACCACAATCGATAAAGGTGCCCGATGGTACAGAACATGCAAATCTGTATTCTTTACCGTCAATAAAAATAATCATTGAAATATCCTTTAAAGCACCATCATTTGAAACGGTATCAAGGTCGTCACCCCCTATCAAAATAAATCCGTTATTTAGATTGGAGGGTTCCGGACCTTCTTCTGTAATAGGGGTATTTTCGTCTGTTAGAATGACGGATTTGATAGTACCCGTCAAATCTTCACGCCCTACATCGATATGACCAACAGTCAAGCTAGTGCCAACCTCTGAAGTCTCTTCCCCGGATAATTGAATAACTCCAAGTGCTGCACCGTCATAGTTATCATCGTTTTCTTGCTCTTCCGATTCTGTATTCTCACCTTCATTTTCACCTTCTCCAGAATTTTCATCGGTTTCCTCTTTTTCTTCCTCTTCTTCTTCTTCTTCTTCTTCTTCTTCAGAAATATCAGGTGTTTGTTCGGTGGGCTCTGGTTGTGGTTCTTCACCAGAGGTGGAATCACTATCGCAAGAGAAAATCAAACAAAGCAATGTTAATAAAAGTATTTTATAGATCTGGTTCATCAAATTGGGATTAAAATTGAACAATCAAGTTGATCTAATCATCATCACTACAATTGGCCCGTATGAATTCTAGATCTGCAATGTTTTCTTCCGTTAGAAATTCTCTACATTTTTTTAAAAGTTGATCGATATCTTTTTTGGTTTCTTCACAACTTTTGTCTCCTCGGTCATATTCCTCGTCCAATTCGATTAAAAGTTCGGCGCAGTCAATCGCATCAAAAGAATCTTTAAGGTCTTTGGCTTGCTCACAACTATAGTTGAAGAATGTATAAATGATGGCTAATCCGGTTATTAAGTGTTTTTTCATGCTGGTTGGTTTTAATTGTTTTGGTATTTAAGAGAAATATTGGTGAACTTTCCGTCAGTTATTTGGTAGTTATTATTGCTGTCTTCATCCGTACCGGTAAAACTGAACTCGCCCGATATGAGTTGGGTTTCAAAGTCAAAGGCAGTGATGTGCACCTCTATTTCTTGGGTGTCATCCAAAGCGATAGCTACTTCTGCATCATCCTCATTTTCTGAATTGGCATCTTCGATGTAAACGCCCCAGGCACCCTCGGCAGTTAGGTCGGTAATGGTTGAGTTCCATGATTTGCCTGCTTTTAGCTTATCAAAATCATCCCCAATCAAATAGATGTATATATATTTGGCATCGGCAAAACCTCCTGAAATATCAAAACCTCCAATGGCGAGATAGTAAAGCTGGTCTTGTCGGTCGAGTGAACCGAACCGGAAACCTTCCATTTCAGGGGTGTGAAAATCATTGCCATTTACTTTAGCGGTAATGACCCCCAAGTTTTCAGAATTAGAGTCGTTATCATCTGATGAATCATCGTTATCGGAATCATCATCTTGCAAATTTTCATCTTCATCTGAGGTGATTACTTCTTCACCAAATACCTCTTCGAGATGTTCTTCTACCTCGCTTTTCGAACAAGAGAGAATTAATAGTACTAGAAATACCCAAGTGAATTTTCCGGTAAAGCCGCTGAGAATGTGGTTGATCATAAGTCAGTGTGGTTGTTGGTGGGTTTGAAAGTACTTCTTAATTGGCGCTCTCACCACGCATATTTAGTGATTGGTAGGTATGGGCTGATAAGCGTTCTAAAATCTATATAACCGTAAAAACCAAGTTGGTCCTGTTGTAGTTCGCACTTAATGGTACCTAATTTGTAATTATCTCATACGAAATGAGGTCTACTGTTTAGGATATGACTAAATTTAAGCCCCCCGATTGAACAGATACATTCGTTTGCGTATGAAATTGAATTGGGTCTCCCTGTTTATATTCTTTTCTTTATCGGCATATTCCCAACAAAGGCAGATTGATTCTATCGAACAAGAGCTAACGCATCACGTAGCACATGACTCTCTCCGTTTAAACCTACTCTCAGAACTATCTTATTTATACTATTCAATTGATCCTGAAAAGGGAATCAAGTCGGCGGACGAGGCGATCGAGCTGGCCCGAACCTTGGTAGATTCCAATAAAATTGCCATTGCCTATGCCTATAAAGGCCATAATTATAGTGCTTTGGGCAAAGACTCTGCCGCCCTAAAAATGTATGACGCCGCTTCTGATATCAGAAGGTTGACCCATGATAAGGTCGGTATGGCCCGATTGATCTATAACAAGGGGTTGGTGTATTTTAACCAGTCCGATTACTTAAGGGCCAATGATGCCAACAAAGAGGCCTATGAAGTTTTTAAGGTCGAGAAGGATAGTTTTTTAATGGCCAAAATGCTCAACAGTATGGGCATCAACTATATGTACCTTTCACAATACCCACAATCCTTAAAGGCGTATATGGATGCGAAGGTCATTTACGAAGATTTGAGCCTGCAAGACAATTTAGAATACGCTAACATACATGCCAATATCGGGCTGTTGTACGCTCATCTTAATAAACCGGAACTCTCCCATCAGTTTCAAAAATTGGCTTTACAGCATTTCAAGAAGCTTGGTTTTAAAGAGGGGGAGGCCAATTCTTTGACCAATTTGGGGCGCTTGTCCACTGAAAAGGGAAATACCGAAGTGGCCATTGACCTATACCATCAGGCCTACGACATCATGAAGCTCATACACAACGAGCGGGGTATGGCCAGTGCCTTGACGAATATCGGTATTGCCCACGTAGAAGAGGGACGGTACCAGGCCGCCATTCCTTTTTTTAAGCAAACCCAGGTAATTTATGAGAATCTGTCCAATGCTAATAACCTCGCCATAGTTCATGATAATTTGGGGGAATGTTACCTGAATCTCTTTGAACAATCCGATAAGATGGCAGACCTCGATGCCTCACTGCTTCATTATCGGAAATCGCTCGACAATGCCAAAACGGCCAATAGCGTTCGATTGCAGTACGTGGCCAATGAAGGTATCGCAGAGGCTCTCAGCAAAAAAGGTGATTATAAAAATGCCTTTGACTACAAATCCAGTTCGGTGGTATTGCGTGATAGTTTTTTATCTACCGATAAGCGGGAAGAAATAGCAAAATTAGAGGCCAAATATGAGTACGAGGGCGAAAAGGCGCTATTGAAGGCAGATTTTGATAAAAAGCAGGCCATTGTAAAAGCCGATTTAGATAAACAGCAATTTATCAGTCTCATGATTCTTTTAGGGGCGCTCTTTTTCTTATTGGCCACGGGGGTCGGTTTTGTTCTGTACAAAAAAAGGAGGGATGCACTAGCGGCCAAAAAAGTGGCCGATTTTAAGGCCGAGGTGGCAGAAACCGAACTTAAGGCGTTGCGTTCACAGATGAATCCGCATTTTATTTTCAACTCGTTAAATTCGATAAGGGATTATATGCATAAGAACGATATGAAGGCGGCCGAGGGCTATTTGATGAAGTTCGCCAAACTGACCCGATCCATTCTAGAAAATTCTGAGAAGAACTGGATTACGCTCGAAGAAGATCTTGAGTTGATGAAAATATACATTGAGATAGAATCGATGCGCCTCAGAAGTCCGATAGCATCAAAAATAGAAATTGATGGGGATGTCGACCCCGAAAATACATTGGTGCCGCCTATGATTTTACAGCCCTTTATCGAAAACAGTATTTGGCATGGGGTTTCCCAAAAGGAAGGTATGGGTGAGCTGGTCATAAAAGTGCGTACGGATGGGGAGTTTCTGATTTGTGAGGTCGATGACAATGGTATAGGCAGACAAAAATCAATAGAGATGAAAACGACCAAGAAATCGATGGGACTTAAGATTACCCAAAGCAGGCTGGAAATTCTTAATAGGTTGAAGGATAAGAAGGGGAGTTTTCAAGTTCATGATAAAGAGGTAGGCACTTCGGTCGAAGTAAAACTGCCCTTAGAATTACAATTTTAAGATATGCTCAAAGCAATTATAGTAGATGATGAGAAGCATTGTCAAGATGCGCTGATTCAACTTTTAGAAAATTACAGTGCTACTATCGAGTTGGTAAAAACGGTGGAATCAGTGGAGGCTGCCCAAAAGGCCATCAATGATTATGAGCCTGATGTGGTCTTTCTTGATGTGCATTTGCGAAACGAAACCGGTTTTGACCTGCTGAGGCAATTGCCCTTCATCGACTTTTATATTGTCTTTACCACGGCATTTGAAGAGTATGCCGTCAATGCATTCAAATATTCGGCATTCGATTATCTTTTAAAGCCGATCGATTCAATTGAGTTCAATGAGACGATGGGCCGGTTGTTGGAGAAAAAGAACCAAGAGAACAATTCAAAAAGGCTTGAGGTCTTGTTTCATAATTTCGAAAGCAATTTGGGCGGAATGAAAAAAATTGCCATCCCTACCTTAAAAGATTATACGTTTTTAAAAATTCCGGAAATTATCCGCTGTGAGTCCGATGGTAATTACACGCAGATTTTTTCCGTGAACGGTAAAAGGCTTACCGCCACGAGAACTTTAAAGTATTTCGAAGGTTTTTTAGACAGCATGCAGTTCTTCCGAATTCACAAATCACATTTCGTGAACCTATCGCATGTTGAAAAATATATCAAGGGTAAGGGCGGTTATGTCGTGATGTCTGACGGTACCACTCTAGAGGTGGCTGTTAGAAGAAAAGAGGAGTTTCTACAGCGTTTTAGCAATTAGAAACTCCCCTTAAAAAAAATCCTTATTCTATTAAATGTCGCAAATAGTCACCCCTTCTTTAAGGGCGGCTATTTTATCGTCCCAAGTGGGAATGAATTCTTGTGCCACGTAACCTTTGAATCCGGTGTCTAAAATGGCCTTCATAATGGCAGGGTAGAACAATTCTTGGGTGTCGTTGATCTCATGGCGACCAGGGTTACCACCTGTATGGTAGTGCCCAAAATACTGATGATAGTCTTGAATGTTTCTTATGATATCGCCTTCCATAATCTGCATGTGATAGATATCGTACAACAGCTTGAAATTGTCGGAACCTATCTGTTTGCACAGTTCAACGCCCCATGCACTTGTATCGCACATGTAATCGGCATGGTCTACTTTAGAGTTCAGTAATTCCATTTGCAGCACCACATTGTGCTTTTCGGCCAATGACATGATTTTTTTAAGACCGTCGGCGCAGTTTTTCAATCCTTCATCATCCGGCATTCCGTTACGGTTACCGCTAAAACAGATGAGGTTGGTATAGCCCGCTTCGGCAACTAGGGGAATGACCCTTTCGTAATCGGCGATTAGTTCGGTATGAAGTTTAGGGTTGTTCCATCCTTCTAAAATACCTTTACCGGCACCCCAACACATAGAGGCGTGAATATTGTATTTTCTCATGATGGGCCAATCTTCAGGTCCGGTCAGGTCCATGGCAGTAATTCCGAGTTCGTTCAGACTTTTTAGAAAGTCCTCCATAGGAATTTTATCATAGCACCATCTGCATACACTATGGTTGATATTTCCTTTCAATTTAGTAGTTTCCTCTTCGTCTTTTACCGACATTGCATTGGTATTCTTGCAGGCCATGATGCCCACAGAGGCGGCAGCGGAAGCACTGATAAATTGTCTACGTTTCATAATTTTTGGTCTTAAAGGGTACTAAAGATATATTTTTTAGCTTTAAAAAATGGAAATATCACCGGATAAACAGAAACTGGTAGAACTGGCGCATTATAGAATGCCTTTTGGCAAGTTCAAGGGGCGGTATTTGGTCGACCTTCCTGAACCTTACTTGGTCTGGTTCAGGAAACAAGGCTTTCCCGATGGTAAATTGGGTGTGCTTCTCAAATCGATGATGGAGATTAAAGAGAACGGCCTCGAACCTTTGATACGCAAGATTCAAAAAGAATTTCCTCCCCTTAAACTGTGATTTCTTAGGGCAATTTGTATCTTTGTGCCCCGTAACAAAGAAGACCAATATGTCGCAGACAAAGTATATTTTCGTTACGGGAGGTGTTACTTCTTCTCTAGGAAAGGGTATTATAGCCGCATCACTCGCTAAGTTGCTTCAAGCACGCGGATACAAAACCACCATTCAAAAATTAGATCCTTACATCAACGTTGATCCGGGTACGCTCAACCCTTATGAGCACGGTGAATGTTATGTAACCGATGATGGGGCCGAAACCGACCTTGATTTGGGTCACTACGAGCGCTTTTTGAACGTAAAGACGTCACAGGCCAATAATGTTACGACGGGCCGAATCTATCAAAGCGTAATCGATAAAGAGCGAAGGGGCGAGTTTTTGGGAAAGACCGTACAGGTCGTACCCCACATTACCAATGAGATCAAAGAGCGTATTCAGCTTTTGGGCAACAGCGGTGAATACGATATTGTTATCACCGAGATTGGCGGTACTATCGGTGATATTGAGTCTTTACCTTATATAGAGGCAGTTCGACAGTTACTTTGGGAACTTGGCGAGAACAATGCCATTGTTATCCATTTGACGTTGGTGCCTTATTTGGCTGCTGCGGGCGAACTGAAGACCAAGCCGACACAACACTCCGTCAAAGCTTTGATGGAAAGCGGTATCAAGGCCGATATTTTGGTCTGTAGAACCGAGCATCAAATTTCGGACGAGATCAAAGATAAATTGGCGCTTTTCTGTAATGTGAAAAGAGAGGCCGTTATTCAATCCATCGATGCTTCTACTATTTATGACGTTCCTGTTTTAATGCAAGAAGAAGGTTTGGATAAGGTGGTGCTACAAAAATTGGCATTGCCGAATATTACCGAACCCAACCTGAACCAGTGGAGCCAATTCTTGGAAAGGCATAAAAACCCGAAGCACGAGGTCTCCATCGGTTTGATCGGTAAGTATGTTGAACTGCAAGATTCTTATAAATCGATACTCGAATCGTTCATTCATGCAGGGGCCGCCAACGAGGTCAAAGTGAACATCAGGTCCATTCATTCGGAACACCTTCCCGATAACAACCTTGAAAAGAAAATGAAAGGTTTGGACGGTATTTTGGTCGCTCCCGGTTTTGGTGAGCGCGGTATCGAAGGAAAAATAAATGCGGTGCGCTATGCCCGTGAAAACGGAATACCATTTTTAGGTATCTGTTTAGGTATGCAAATGGCCGTAATCGAATATGCCCGAAATGTGGTCGGTCTGACCGATGCTAATTCTACCGAGATGAACGGTAATTCTGAAAATCCGGTCATTAACCTGATGGAAGAGCAGAAAAATATCACCGATAAGGGCGGTACCATGCGCTTGGGTGCTTGGGGTTGCGAGTTAGAAGACGGTAGTTTGGTCAAAGATGTGTATGAGGGGGTAGATGAAATTTCCGAACGCCATCGCCATCGCTACGAGTTCAACAACGAGTACAAAGAAACCCTTGATAAGGCCGGTCTAAAAGCTTCGGGAATCAACAAAGAGACCAACTTGGTAGAAATTGTTGAATTACCGGGCCACCCATGGTTTATCGGTGTTCAGTACCATCCTGAATACAAAAGTACGGTAGCCAATCCGCACCCGTTGTTCGTGGGCTTCGTAAAAGCTGCCTTGGCCTATAAAAAGAAACAAACTAATGCCAGTATGGCATAAACTTGCCGTTTGGGCGTATATTTGCGGTTCGTCAATTACTAACCAAGACATTTTTATAAGCCTTACGACCAGAGGCTTTTGTAATTAGATTTCAATGGAAGAAAAAAAACTAGACATCAAGTCCATTATTGGGTTTGTACTGATTTTTGGGATTCTCATCTTTATGTTTTACCAAAACAGACCGACTCCTGAAGAACTTGAGGCCCAAAAGGCGGAACAAGAACAATTAGCCAAAGAGGCCAACGAAAATGAGGGTTTGCAAGACAACTCGACCAACACCCCACCGCTGAACCTTCAAGATTCGACCGCCGTCGCCAATTATAAAAGCAATGTAGGCGCTTTCGGGTTTACCCAACCCAGTGAAAAGACCACCAAATTGGAAAACAAATTGGTGTCTTTAGAGATCAGCAATAAAGGCGGGCAAATCGTTGAGGCGCGTATGAAGCAGTTTCATACTTACGACTCTATTCCTGTTTATCTGATCAAAGATGGCAATGCCTCTTTCGGGCTGAACTTTACCACTTCCGATAACAGGGTTCTTAACACCAAAGATTTATACTTTGAACCTTCGGTAAGTACAAGTGGCGGAAACCAAGTGCTTTCGATGAAGGCAAAGGCCGGCCCCAGCTCGTTTTTAGAGTACCGTTATGAGATGAAAGAAGATGACTATATGGTCGATTTTACCATTAGGTCACAAGGTCTGAACGGCATCATCAACGGTAGCAGCCCTGTTAACTTGCAATGGGATTTGAAGAGTATTCGCCTTGATCAAAGTGTGGAATATGAAAACAGGTACACCGAAATTACCTATAACTATGAAGACGATAAAATCGATTACCTATCGGTAGGTGGTGATGATGAAGAGACCGAGGCCGATGTTAAATGGGTTTCGTACAAGCAACATTTCTTTAGCTCGATCTTGGCTACAAGACAAGGCAATTTTAAAACGGCCGATTTCACTTCTAAGAACCTGGTGGAAGAAGAAAGCAAAGAGACCAAATTTACCAAAGCGTTCAGTACCGAAATTCCGTTGGATTTGGTAGGAGGGGAGCTTGCCCATAACCTACATTGGTACTATGGGCCGACCGACATTAAGGTGTTGGAACAGTACGAAGAGTTGGGTCTTGATGATTCCATTTCTTTCGGATGGGGTATTTTCGGCTGGTTGAACCGTTACGTGTTCACCCCTTTCTACACCTTCTTAAGTTCGTTCTTGCCTTTCGGTATCGCTATTATTGTAATGACCATTTTGGTTCGTGTGGCCATGTCACCGGCCACGTACAAATCGTACTTGTCGCAGGCCAAAATGAAGGTCTTAAGACCGGAGATCAACGAACTGAACGAAAAGTATAAGGACAATGCGATGAAGAAACAGCAAGAAACCATGAAATTATATGGTAAGGCTGGGGTTAGCCCCATGAGCGGTTGTGTACCTGCTTTGTTGCAAATGCCTATTTTCTATGCTTTGTTCATGTTCTTCCCGACTTCGTTCGCTTTAAGGCAGAAGTCGTTCTTGTGGGCAGACGACCTTTCTTCGTACGATACGATTGCAGAGTTGCCGTTCAATATTCCATTCTATGGGGATCACATTAGTTTGTTCCCGATTTTGGCATCGGTAGCTATCTTTTTCTATATGACGATGACCACCGGTCAGAACATGCCTCAACAGCCTGGTATGCCGAACATGAAATTTATCATGTACCTAATGCCGGTAATGATGCTTTTCTTCTTTAACAACTACGCCAGTGGCTTGAGTTTGTACTATTTTGTCTCTAACTTGATTACTATCGGTATCATGTTGGTGATCAAGAACTTTATTTTAGATAACGATAAGATCCACGCGCAGATACAGGAGAATAAAAAGAAACCTAAGAAAGAGAATAGGTTCCAGAAGAAAATGCGTCAAATGATGGAAGAAGCCGAACGCCAACAAAAATCTGGCAAGCGCTAAAAATCATCCTTTACATAAATAGATAAAATGCAAAAACCCTGACCGGATAGGTCAGGGTTTTTTAGCATTAGTTAGGCTGGTTTGGTAAGATTTGGGACTGTGAAGATGCAACTAAATTAACGATGCAAAAAAAGAGAGTTGTCAAGGGTCTGATTTTGTATGCTAACTACAGATTATTGTGTGTCTTAAGTTTTTAGACTACAATCAATGTCATAGCTCGGTGAAGTATCGCGCATAAAAAAAGCCACCCGTTGGGTGGCCTTTCTATCTATCATAATAGGTATTAATTTTCAGTATCGGGAATCAAAACTGTATCAACTGCGTGGATCACACCATTAATGGCCTGAACATCGGCTTTTACAATCGCAATGCCCATGTTACCGGCACCATCGGTGATGGTAAAGCTTTCATCGGCCTCAGTAAAGGTTACCGAATCGCCTTCTAAGGTCGCAGGGGAAACCAATCCGTCGCTCAAATCACCCGAAACGATATTGGCTTCGGCAATCACGTGGTGGTTCAAGACCGCTGTCAAGGTCTCGCCCGAAGGTACTTCTTCCAAAGCGGCAAAAGCACTGTTAATAGGTGCAAATACGGTGAAAGGCGCATTGTCGGTGGTAGAACTTAATACCGAAACAAAATCAGGCTGCCCTTCGGCAGTTAAGGCACCAACCAAGCTAGAGAAGTTCTCACTATCGGCCACTGCGAAAGTAACCACGGTCGGTAAGTCGATTACGGTATCTACCGCATGAATGATTCCGTTGGTGGTGACCACATCACTAACCACTACCATACTTTGTCCGTTCAATTGAACTCCATCGTCTACGTTTACGTAAATGCTCAAATTATCACCATCTTCATTGGTAGCCGCTGTATTGGCATACATATTTATTAGGTCGGCAGCTGCCAAAGAGGTGCCGGCAATTACGTGGTTCGCTAAAATGGTATTCAATTCGTTTCCGTTAGGGTTTTCAAAATCGGTAAAGGCCTCATTTACAGGAGCAAAAACGGTAAACATCTGTTCACCATCGCTTAAAAGGTCGGTAAACGTAGTATTACCGTCCATGGTGAGGGCACCGACTACTTCTGAAAAATTGGCGTTGTACAAAGCATGGTCAACAAGGTTCGGTAGGCCGATTACCTGGTCAACGATATGCACGACCCCATTGGAGGCATCAACATCTGCCGTGGTCACGGTAGAACCGTTAATCATAACTCCGTCTGCCGTATCAACAAAAAGGCTCAGGTTCATTTCGTTCACACCTGCGGTAGAAAGTGAGCTGACATAGGTGGTAGAAAGGTCGCCGGACATTAAATCGCCTGAAACCACATGGTTCAATAAAACCTGTTCCAACACATCATCGGGTACATCGTCTAACGAAGTAAAGTTATTGTCTGCCAAAAATGCTTCAAAAGCAGCATTTGTTGGGGCGAAAACGGTAAAAGGACCGTCGCCCTGTAAAGTTTCTACCAATTCGGCCTCGGTCAGGGCCTCTACCAAAATACTCAAATCGGCGGTAGCCACCGCTAAATCTACAACTGTTGATTGTTGTTGTTCTTCTTCCTCTTCTTCCTCTTCCTCCATTTCTTCTTCCATGTCAGGATCTGGAATCGTGACCCCGTTGTCATCGTCACTACATGATACAGCGAAGAAGAGCATGAGCACCATGGGAACCAGTAATTTAATGTTGTTAAGTTTCATAATTCATGGATTAATAGTTAATAATTTTCTTAGAAGCAATTTTTGGGCGTGTTGTACACCGTTGAAAGCTGCAGCAATTTAGAACCATGAATTAGTTTTGTTTAACTTATTTGATAAATAGTTTAACACTTTTAAATCAAAAGAAGGGCAAAAAGCAATTTTAACTTTTGGTAAAAGAAAGAAGGTCATGGCTTGACGGTAAGATTTTACCTATATTTAGGCTTTGATCATTTTGATTAAATCTCTCCCCCAACATATCCAATAGATGATAATATCATTTCTATAGTCAGTTCTTGATATACATTTTACTATGACGAGGATTTATGTAGTGTTCGATTTAAATAGAAAAGGTTTTTTGGGGATTTGAATGTACAAATGCTTAGTAGGCAAGTTAAAAGCACTAAAATCCAGTTATATGAAGACAAAGATGATTTGGGCCAATTTGGGAGTAGATGATGTCGAGAGAACCCAGAATTTTTATCGACAATTAGGGTTTGAGTTAAATGGGCGCCCCACTAAGGAATCAGTTAGCTTTCTGTTTGGAGACAACAACTTTGTCATTCACTTTTTCAGAAAGGAGAAATTGCAGGAAAGCTTAGAAGGAGCATTGTGTAATCTAGCTAAAGGAAACGAAGTCATGTTTTCTCTGGCCGCGGAAACCAAAAACGAATATGACAAGTGGGTTGAACTAATCAAAAAGGCAGGTGGAAAAATCTTTTTTGACTCCAATAATGACCGAAAAGAGTTTTATGATGAGAATGGTTTTTTCGTTTGTGTTTTTGCCGACCCAGACGGCCACAAGTTCAATCTGCTGTACAATGACAACAAGTAAGTCTGTACGTAGGTCATATACATACGGTCATTATGATAGAAAGTGAATAATTAAGGGTAGTTCGTAAAGCTAAGTAGCTTTTAAATCCTGTGTTTCAAATTGGCAACCCCCTTCGCCGCAACATTTATAAAATGAAAAATAGCTATGTAGTAGTATTTCTCTTAATCATCATCGGTGCTTGTAAGCCTTCCGAAGCAGTGGTCAAAAAAAGTGAGGTTGATCAAGAGCTCATAAATTTTCTGTTTCGTAACTACACAGGTGAAAAACCAAGTGCCAGTTTTGTAGTCATAAAAGATGGGGAAATGTTGGCTTGTCAAAGTTTCGGATACGCCCATCTGGAAAATAAGACTATTGCCAATTGCGAAACCAATTATAGACTTGCCTCGGTAACCAAGCAGTTCACCGCCATGGGTGTTCTAATTTTAATCGATCAAGGCAAGCTGAACTATGAGACCAAACTTACAGAGGTAATTCCTGAATTTCCTGAGTATGGTCAAGAGATTACCATAAAAAATTTACTCACGCATCGCTCGGGATTACAAGATTACGCCAAACTCTATCCAGAAGATTCAGAAAAGCAACTGGTCGATAAAGAAGTGCTCAATTTACTTATGGCGCAAGACAGTCTTTTGTTCCCTGCGAATACCCAATTTAGATATAGCAATTCTGGGTATGCTGTTTTGGCCATGATCATTGAAAGGGTTTCAGGCAAAACCTTTAAAGAGTTTATGACCGAAGCGATTTTTGAAAAGTTAGGCATGACCAACAGCACCGTATACCTGAGCGATTCGCAAATCAAGAACCGGGCGTATGGCTATAAAGTGAAGGAAAATAATTTTGAGAAGAAAGACCAAAATATTTGGTCTGCCATTCAGGGGGATGGAGGAATTTACTCCTCGGTAAGTGATTACGCCAAATGGGATAAGGCTTTGTATACCGAAACCCTAATCAGAGAAGACTTACTACAAGATGCCTTTTCAAATTGGGACGAAAATGGTACAACTGATGGAAAAGGCTATGGTTTTGGTTGGCAAATAGAAGAAATAAAAGGAATAAAATACTTGGCTCATGGGGGTAGTACCATCGGTTTTCTGAACACTACCATGAGAATACCTTCGGAACGACTTACCGTTGCCATTTTTACCAATAATGGAAATTTAGGTGGACTCCAACGAAAAGCGCTGTTTTTGGCGAGCCATTTCTCTAACGGTAGACTACCTATGCCTGCCGAGATAGTACTTAGAAGAGAAGTGGAAGAGCATGGAATAGAAAATGTGGCCACCAAACTGAAAGAAATAAAGGTCAATAGCAATGACTACGATATTTCTGAAGATGGGCTTGTTGGCTTAGGCTTCAGCTATTTTAATAGTGAGCCTGAGAAGGCAAAAATGATATTTGAAACGATTACCGTTGAATACCCAGATTTCTTTGGTGGGTATTATGGTTTAGGTCAATACTACGCTTACAAGGCTGAAGATAAAAATGAGTTGGCCATAGAGTACTATAAAAAGGTTGTAGACATGAACCCTGTAGGTAGAGAACGATTGATGAATCATGCAAAAAATATGATCAAGAAGTTAAGTGAATAGAACCCCAAACGCCCCTTTTAAGTCGACCCACAGATTCCAGAACGTTAGTTGCTATTTCAAATTACGTGTAAATTAAGTCCAACGGCTACCAATAAGATTTTACCTATATTTAGGCTTAGATCATTTTGATTAAATCTCTCCCCCATCATATCGAATAGGCTAGAACATGATTGTATCTTTCTTGTTTTGATATACAAAACACCAAAATTCTAGATTTTTAGAATAGTAATATACAGATATATAGATATAATGAAGTTAAAGATATCTATGTGTTGTGAGCAATAAAACCCAACCATATGAAAATTAAAATCTTTACATTATTTGTTTTCTGTTTTGCTATTCATAGTTGCAAAAATGAAACGCAGAATGCTGCAAGTGAAACAGAAATAGTAATTGAACTTTATACGGGACCTATTATAGATATGCATATTCATGCTTATAATGAACAAATAGGCGGAATGATGTTCGGAATGGACCACCCTAATCCACTAAAAAATGAGACTTACAAGGGAGTTAAGACACCTGAAGAACAAAAAGCAGAAACCTTCAAGAAATTTGAAAAGCACAATATAGTTCTCGCTTTAACTTCGGATGGACAAATATGGTTTGAGGACGCACCAGACAAAATTCTTATCAGTGGTAGAAATATGCCTTTGGACAGTTTAAGGAAAATGGCTGAAAATGGAAATCTTTCCGCGATTGGAGAACTTAATCCATTCTATGGCGGAATAACAGCAGATGATGATAGTCAAAAACCTTTTTTTGATTTAGCAGAGGAACAAAATCTTCCTGTTGGATTTCACATTATGCCTGGTGGACCACCTGGAGGAATTTATTATATGGGAAAGGACAGAGTTAGGGTAAGAAATGCCAACCCAAAACAACTCGAAGAAGTACTTGTGAGTCATCCCAAACTAAAAGTATACGTAATGCACGGTGGCTGGCCTTATTTGGATGATATGAAAGCTATGTTATATGCCCATCCTCAATTGTATTTAGACATTGCCGCAATAGATTGGATATTACCAAAAGAAGAGCTTCGCAACTTCCTGAAAGGATTAGTAGATTCTGGGTTTGGTAATAGAATAATGTTTGGAACCGACCAAATGGTTTGGCCAGAGACAATTGATATTGCAGTGGATGCGGTAAATTCAGCTGATTTTCTGACTTTAGAGCAAAAAGAAGATATTTTCTTCGATAATGCTGCGGAATTTTTGAATTTATCGGAAGAAAAAATAAAAGAATTAAAATCAAGATAAATATTGCTCACAACAACGGTAACCTTTGCACAGCCCCTTGATCACCCCATTAATACCCCCCACCACAGTTACCCTAAAACGTAGGTTGCTGGTAAAACCTCATCTTTAAGTAAAAGTAGATAAGTAAACGTGCTTAACCGTAAGATTTTAGCTATATTTAGAATTTAATCTTCAAGATTAAAACTCTTTCCCCTCTAGTAAAATCAAGTATTTTATTAACAAAGTGGCATTCTTTGAACGGCCATACACGCAAGTTCCCCTTCATACATACCGAATTTTAAACAAGCAAGTAGGGCGTCCTTCCTGTCTGTTTTTTGATAGTCATACATAATAACCACAAAATCGGATAAGATGATAGAGACCATTCCAACTAAAAAAGCCGATCATTACTTTTTTTCGGTGATGGCCGTGTATTATTTAGGCACAGCTTTCATAGGTTTTGGATACTCTTCAACCAAAATTATTTCCAATGGTGGAGAGATTCCTGTACGGGCCATCATTCATGGAACGCTAGGGGCTGCCTGGTATTTCCTTTTTTTCTTTCAGGTCTTATTGATCATGCTTCATAAGAAAAGGTTACATATGAAGTTGGGCAACATCTCGGTTCCGTTGATTATTTTGATTTTTATAACGGGTATCTACGTGGTGTTGCTGCGCAAACCGCTTTCCTTTGAACCTGCCCCATATGCCTTTATGGGTAGCGAATTGGCACTAATGCTGATGGGAATAATCTATGTAGCTCTCGGTTATAAATACCGCTACAACGCACATTACCATAAACGCTATTACTTAATGAGTATCATTATTTTAAGTGGTGCAGGCATTCTTCGATTTTATAGTTTTCTAGGGTTAGAAATGTTCAATGCGCTAGTAGTTATTTATTTAATTCCCTTTTCGTTACTATTTCTGTATGACCTAATGGCGTATCGAAGAGTTTTTAAAGCGAGCTGGATAGGGCTTCTTATTTATATACTATTTCAGTTTGTTCTAGGAATTCCTTTTCAAATATTAGCAGATTTCCTTCGACCATTGGTCAATTCATAAGTTTAGAAAATCTTTTGGGGAGACAATCTACACCACATTTTAACCACGCTCGCAATTATAGCATAAAGTAAGTATCATGGGTTGCCCTTTTATCACCATTCTTAGATTTTTTGAAATGTAAGTAGCTGTTAACCATTATATTATATACCTTTACTCTCAAAGGTTAAAATTTCTCCCCCGGCATATCAATCCCTCAAGTACGATTGCATCAAGCTCAGCATGATAAACAGATTATTGAAACTTTATATTTCTTAAATATTGTAGTTCAATTATTTAGGTGTTTGGTTTTTTCAGATATCTAAGTATTGACGTGCGTATGAATAACCAATAACATTAAAAATGGAATATCAAACTAGAGCTGAAATTCGGTATGGGGGCATTCTACTGATTCTAGGTGCCTTAACTACTATAATGTGCATATTACTTGAAGTAAATGCGGGTTGGGCTTCACTAATCGTAGAGATAAAAAGAACAGATTATGAAGCAGGAAAATTTCTATTCAAGAATTGGAATGAAATGAGTTCAATTTGGAATTGGGCTTTATTCGGAAATGTTTTTCTGGCAATTGCATCCATACTTCTTATAAAGGATACTAAAAAAATTGGGTGGTTTCCATCAAGTTTCTTTTGGTCCATATATCTTATAGGTAGCGCATTGCTAATAGTCTCATTCGCCATCAGCCTTGGAAGCTATTTTAATGCCCTGAAGGTGATCGATGACCAACCTTATTTGTTCGAAACTATACGCGGAACGCCTCTATATCTATTTAATGTGGGAGCTTTATTTCAGTTGAGCGTATGCATCATCTATTTTCAACAAGGTTTTAGCAAACAGGGTATTGTATCACGTGGGTTGGCCATTATCATGTTAGTTATATTGATAAGCTCTTTAGTTTTAGCAGTTCTCGGAATTACATCAGTTGTGATATTTGCCATCGCATGTTTCTTGGTCCCTTTGTCTTTAGGCATATTTTATACTAAACTTTCATTGGATAGATCGGAAATCGGATCCTAACAATAACGAATTCCCTTGTATAATACGATTTCAAGGCAATGCCCATGGAGACTTGCGAATAGCCAAAACCGCTGTGAACATTAAGAAACAAAAAGTAGAAAAATGAAAAGAACCCTTCTCTTACTCTCGGTAATTTTAATTATTATGATTTCTTGTGATCAAGACAATAAAATTGCTAACCGTTCTAGCGACTTGGAGGTAATCAAAAAATTAATTGATGATTCTGATAAGGGCTGGGAAACAAAAAATTTAGAAGTGGTGCTTCAGGGATATTCGGAAGATATAGATTGGACGAATGCATTCGGAGATAGAAGGCATGGCAAAGAAGAACTTCGTGGTCTTTTGGATACCATCTTTGGTCTTGATTTTGTTATGGCAGGTAAAAACAACTATCAGAAACCTGATATCACATTTCCTAGTAAAGAAATTGCCCTAGCACGTTCAATAAATGTAAGAACCGGACAAAAATGGCCTGATGGAAGTCCAATGGATGATAGAATAATAAATCATTTAAGAGTTTATAAATTAATCGATGGTAATTGGGTTTGTATCAATCATATGATAAGCCAAGCACACAATAAGTTAAGAGACTAAAAAAAACCTTTGAACATAAGTAGTCGTTTCATACACCCTAGTCAGTTCCAAAATTGAAGATTGTTAGCCCCCTATGGGGCTTTTTTAGTAAGATTATTTTAGAAATTACATCAAGCCCAAAACCCAAAACACCCTGTTTTAAGCTCGACTCAGTTACCCTAAAACGTCTGTTGTTGGTAACCTTTCATTTTAATTAACTGTAATAGAATTTAGGTGTCTACCAATAAGATTTTAGCTATATTTAGGTTTTAATCTTTTTGATTAAAACTCTCCCCCAAAACATATCAAATGAGCAAGTGTATGATGGTATGCTGCTTAATTTGATGTACGAAACATCAAAATTTTAGATTTATTAAATAGTAATATACAGATACATAGGTATTGTGAAGTTCAAGATATCTAGATGTTGGCAATAATTACAAATGCTACTTCAATATGACTGGAAAATACGTCCAAGAATGGGATTTGAAAGAAAACATCAGTACGGCAGGAATGTCGATTGTTGGACACATTAAAGAAGTAATAAAAGAGCAAATTCCAGAATACTCCGAGTTTTTTCCATTTAAGATTGGATACACAAGCAATTCTTTTGGAGACAACGATTTTTTTTGTCTTCAAATAAAAGATACTAGTGGTCAAATTCCTGTTTGCGGAGAACTAAAAGAGCAACGTATCATAGAATTGGCAAAAAAAGTTTACTTACAAAATCCTTTTCCTACATTCGGCCAATCTTTCGAAATACTTAAAAATGAAGGATATGCATTTGATTTGTTCACATACGTCGGAGAGAAAAATGAAACAAAACTTTGTTGGCCACATATCACAGAAAATATTATTGACTGGTTAAATAATATAGTTGTCCCTAAGGTTTTGGAGATGAACACTAAGCGGGTCAAAGATGCAATACCTACCCCGCCAACTTATGATACCACAACCATTTTAGACAATATATATGTAATAGAAAGTGAGAGTGGGATGCTTCAAGGAACAGCCTTTCACTTAAAAGGAGTGGGAATTATAACTTGTGATCACTGCATTAGGGATGAAAGTACAGGCAAATTATTAGAAGATTTGAAGTTATTTAGGGGCAAGGACTTTGTAAATAAGTTTGACCCTATAGTTGAAAGATATAACTCTACAATTGACGTAGCAATTCTGAAGGCTGATAAAAGATTTTTAAGTGAAGGGTTAGAAATTGGCTCAACCGATAACTTAAAACAGATGGAGCATATTGCTGTGGCAGGCTTTCCAAATTATAACATAGGTGATAATGGAATATTTTGTCCCGGCCTTATTGTGGGTTTTAGGACATACTCCAGTATAAGGCATGTTTTGGTTAATACACCACTAATTTCTGGCAATAGTGGAGGTCCTGCAATTAATGGAGAAAATAAAGTTATTGGAATAGCTGTTACGGGAGCGGAAAAAATGTCTCAAGCAAATCAGACTGAAAAGCATGGACTAATTCCCGTTGATGTAATTGGACTATTATAAAATAACTATTGCCAACAATACCTATAGCAAATAGGGCATAAAGTTCTAAATTTAATGGCTTTGGCGTGCTTGCCAAGTCCGCCAAATCTTTTGGATTTGGCTTTTAATATGAAAAAGATAAAAACAAAACAAAAAGCTTTGGCTACTAGCGCAGACGGAAACGAAAAGTTTCCTTGCCTGCCCTACTTGCCATAGCCGAGACCGTTAGCGTACATTAAAACCAAATGAAGAGAGTAATAGCATTTGCAGACGAATTTGGAAATAATTCCTTTGATTTTGAAAATCAAGGTAGCCATTTCATTATTGCAAGTGTTATAATGAATCAGGATGAGTTGCCAGAAATCCAAGAACAGCTTGAATCAATCAGAAAAAAATACTTTCAAACTGGAGAAATTAAATCAAGTAAGGTCAAGTACAATCACAAAAGGAGAATCTTAATACTAAAGGAACTTCAATCAATTAATTTTTCAGTTTATGCCGTTGTTATAGACAAAAGGAAACTGTTTGGAGAAGGCTTTAAATTTAAACAATCTTTTTACAAATTCTTAAACGGAATACTTTACAAGGAACTATACAGAACATTTCCACAACTCGAATTGAAAGTTGACGAACACGGTGGAAATGATTTTATGAGAAGTTTTAAAAAGTATGTAGAGAAAAATCACATCCGAAATCTATTTACGGGTTCTGAATTCAACATTAAAAAAAGTCATAATGATTTAGGAGTTCAACTTGCTGATTTTATGGCTGGCACACTTGGCTATATTTTTGATGAAAATAAAAAGTCGGACAAGTCATCTGAATTTGCAGAAATTTTATCTGATAAGCTTATAAGTCTCAATCAATTCCCCAAAGAATATAAATCAGAGGAATTCAATGAAGAAGAGACATTTAACGAATATGATGATACGATTGCAACTTTAGGACTAAATAGAGTTTTTGACTACATAGACAAAACAACTGGTAATAGTCAAGATAACCTTGACCGTTTAAATTTTGCAAAACTACTCTTGCTTTACCATCAATCAAATCATCCAAAGAAATATACTACATCTGCTGAATTTATTAAGCATCTGAATGTAAACAGACAAAAGGATTTGAGTAAAGAACAATTTAGTTCTAAAATAATTGGACATTTAAGAGACAATGGATTGTTGATTGCAAGTAGTAGAGATGGATATAAAATTCCAACTTCGGCTCACGATATGAAAAAGTTTATAAAACACGGAAAGAGTATTGTATTTCCTGTTTTGAGACGGATTGAGGAATGTAGGAATGCTATTCTTTTGGCTACGACAAACGAATACGACATTCTGAACGAAAAGGAATTTGAAAAACTAAAAGAACTAATAAATAACGTACGCTAACATTGGCTATAAACAATTGGGGCGAAAGTGATAAAACGATTCAAAACATATAAAATAAAGGTCAGTTATAATCCGAAAAGCTAGTGCATAAAATCCGCTACTACTCATACACGAGACCGATGCACAATGATTCATATCATTCCAACAGTTTTTCAGATATTCATCGGTCGCTTCGCTCGGACACCTAAAGGTGAACCCCAAGTCATCCCGGTCCAAACCCTCTAAATATTCCCCAAGAATCACTAATTTTGTACGCTAAATAAAACGTAATGAAAAAGGTAGTGGTAGGGCTTTCCGGTGGGGTCGATTCCAGCGTAACGGCCTATCTGTTAAAGGAGCAGGGCTATGAGGTCATTGGTCTGTTTATGAAGAACTGGCATGATGATTCCGTGACCATTTCCGAAGAATGCCCGTGGTTGGAAGATAGCAACGACGCATTGATCGTGGCCGAGAAGTTGGGCATTCCTTTTCAAACTGTAGATTTAAGCGATCAGTACAAAGAACGTATTGTCGATTATATGTTCGCCGAGTATGAAAAGGGAAGAACCCCCAACCCTGATGTGCTCTGTAACCGCGAAATAAAATTTGATGTCTTTCTAAAAATAGCCTTGCAATTGGGGGCCGATTATGTGGCTACGGGCCACTACTGTCGCAAGTCCACTTCCGTTGATGCCAACGGAAAGGAAATATACAGCCTTTTGGCGGGCGTAGACGGCAACAAAGACCAGTCGTACTTTCTTTGCCAATTGTCGCAAGAGCAACTGTCGAAAACTTTGTTCCCGATTGGGGAGCTGACCAAACCGGAGGTACGCCAAATTGCTGCTGAAAACGGTTTGATCACCGCCGATAAAAAAGATTCTCAAGGCCTGTGCTTTATCGGTAAGGTACGCCTTCCCGAGTTTTTGCAACAGAAACTAAAGCCCAAAAAAGGGGTGATTGTTGAGGTGCCTTCCGATGTGTCGCAGTACAGTAGGGAGGTTCCCCCATTTGCATCCAAAGAGGCCGAGTTGGCCTTTAACGCTACCAAACCTATCTATCATTTAGAAGATGGCAAAGTGGTGGGCGAGCACCAAGGTGCCCATTATTTTACCAAAGGGCAGCGCAAAGGCTTGGATGTCGGCGGAACCAAAGAACCGCTTTTTGTCATCGAGACCGATGTTGATGAGAACGTCATCTATACGGGGCAGGGCAAGGCACACCCAGGGCTGTACCGTAAAACTCTTTTTGTATCCGATGACGAGCTGCATTGGGTGCGTACCGATTTGGCCTTGCAACCCGATGAGCAAATGGAGGTGATGGCCCGCATTCGCTACCGTCAGCCCTTGCAAAAAGCAACCCTGTATAAAATCGATGGCGGACTCTATGTTGACTTTGAGGAAAAGCAATCGGCCATTACCGAAGGGCAGTTTGTGGCCTGGTACCAAGGCGACGAGCTTTTGGGTTCGGGGGTGATTGCTTAAGGAGTAACGATGACACCTTGAGCGCAGGCGAGAGGACATTGTTTCACAGTTGGATGAGGTCTCGACTCCGCTCGACCTGACCATTTATTTGACTTAAATAAAACATATGCCCATGCCCAATAAAATCACCGAACTATTTGAAATTGAATATCCGATCGTGCAGGCCGGAATGATTTGGGCCAGCGGTTGGCGATTGGCTTCCGCGGTTTCCAATGCCGGTGGATTGGGCGTTCTGGGTGCCGGAAGCATGTACCCAGAAGTATTGCGCGAGCATATTTATAAATGTCAAAAAGCAACCGATAAGCCTTTTGGCGTGAATGTGCCCATGCTGTATCCCGATATCGACCGATTGATGGATATTATCATGGAAATGGGAGTGAAGATTGTTTTTACTTCTGCCGGAAACCCGAAAACATGGACGTCCGTTTTACAGGAAAAAGGTATTAAGGTCGTTCATGTGGTTAGCAGTGTCAAGTTTGCCCTCAAGGCCCAGGAAGCCGGGGTTGATGCCATCGTAGCCGAAGGTTTCGAAGCCGGAGGCCATAATGGTAGGGATGAGACCACCACCTTGGCACTTATTCCGGCCGTTAAGGAACAAATCGAGATTCCCCTGATCGCTGCCGGTGGTATCGCTACCGGAAGGGCCATGCTGGCCGCCATGATTCTCGGTGCCGATGGGGTACAGGTAGGTACACGTTTTGTAGCCAGTAACGAAGCCTCATCGCACGAACTGTTCAAAAGGAGCGTAGTAGAAGCAGGAGAAGGGGCTACCCATCTTACCTTAAAGGAATTGGCACCCGTGCGGTTGATCAAAAACAAGTTTTACAACGATGTGCAAGAGGCCTATGCACAAGGAGCTTCAGTGGAGCAATTAAAATCGTTATTGGGTAGGGGTAGGGCCAAACTGGGTATGTTCGAAGGCAATATGGAAGAAGGTGAATTGGAAATCGGTCAGGTTTCCGCTATAATACATGACATCAAACCGGCAGCGGACATAGTTGCCGATTTGATGTCAGAATTTAACTTGGCCAAAAAGGAGGCCGCTAACTTATGAGTTCGGTTCTTGCTTTAGTTCCGCAAGAAATTCGATAAGATCTCTTAATTCTCTTTTGGTAATCAATTTACCCATGGCAGGCATGGCCGAAGGCATATTTTCCCTTTTTGATATTCTCGAAAGAGGCACTTCTAAAGGTTCGGCCTGATTGGTTCTTAAAATAAGCTCGTGCTCATTTTCCTCCTCCAAAATTCCGTTGACTTTCTGTCCGTCTTTTAAGGTCAGGGACACACTACCATAACCAGGTGCCAAACGGGCACTAGGCTCGATGAGCGATTCTAAAATCTGTTCTCTGGTCAGGGTGTTTCCGATATTTTCAAGTGGTGGGCCTACGGTACCACCGGCACCACCAATGGCATGGCATCGGGTACATTGGGCCGTCGGGTTGTTGTTGAACACGCGGTAGCCATCTCGACGGTTACCACCGACCAAGGTTTCTTTATAGGCTTCCACCGAATTGCCATCCCCTTTTATTTCTTCCAACTGGGCAATCAACGCGGATGATTCGGTCGCCTCAACGGCTTCCACCAAATCAAGAATAACACTTTCATTCAATCGGTTGGACTTGGCATCGGCGATAAGGCCGGCGAGTACATCACCACTCTTTTCCTCAGGAAGTTCCCCTAAAACACTGAGCATACGTTGTTGTTCGCGTACCGAACCGCTTTTAAAGATAGGCTTGACCACATTAGGTAGGTTTTCCTTCGAAATTTCCAATTGCGGAATCAAGCCAACAGCGGTCGTTCTGACCATCGGTTCTTTATCGCGCATACCCAATTGCATCGCGCCTTCGATATTGTCGAACTGAAGTTCACCAAGGGCCTTTAATATTTCGGAACGTACCTCGGGCGACTTGTGCGTCTTCATAATATTGAAAAGACGGGTGTTCTGACTGTCGATACCCAAATTGGCCAAGGTCTTGGTAATACCTATCAATATTTCTGGGTTTCTATCTTCTATAAAATCAGGAATATCTTTGTCAATCTTGGTCTTTACTCCTTCAACATCCCTCTTCACTTCACCTCTGAATCGGCCGTCGACACGGTCTAGAACAGAAGGTTCTGCCCACATACCGATAGCGGCCAAGGCTTCCCCACGCAACGTGCTCGATACGTCTTGGCGTTTGGCAAAAGCGATCAAATTTTCCAATTCTTTATCCCCGCCCACGCGAAGAGCGGCATTAATGGCCCTTCTTTGCAACGGCTCAGAGGTGAAATCTTTTGAGTTCAGCATGTTGGCCAGAGCAGGCAATGCTTCCTTGATCGACCAGTCATCATTGATGGCACGGGCGGCCTCAGTAGCTACAAATTCATCTTCGTCGTTCAAGAACTCTTGAACTTGGGCATCTTGTAATGCTCTTAATACCAAAACGGCGGCAATACGTAAGCTTTTGTCTTCATTACCGGCCAAGGCAACCAAAGGATCGGCCTTACCGATTCTGGTCAAGGCCAAAACCGCGGCATGCCTCAGATATACATCTTCGTCATCGTTGGCCACAATCATATCTAACAAGGGCTGTACGGCCTTTTCATACTTGATTCTACCAATGGCCTGCGCTGCAAAAAACTTCACTCTAGGGTTATCGTTCTTGAGCAGTTCAACATAGGTGTCGGCGGGGTCGGTGTATTTTACGTCCCCTAAAACTTTTAATGCCTGAGCAATGATCTCGGCATCGCTATCGGAAAGCAAATCGACCAAAACCTTGGCATTGCCCAAATCCTCAGCAGCTTTTTGACCGATACCCCAAATAGCGTGTATACGGGCAAATTGATCTTGACCTTTTAAAGCGGTCTCTTTTAGGACCTCGAAACCATCAGAGCCATTTTTCACTAATTGAAACTGTGCGCGCTTGCGTATTCTCATATCGGAATAGGAAAGCAAATCTTTTAACTGGGCATTGGACTGTTCGGCATAGTCAAGGGTCATCAACCTTTCGGTTTCCTTTCTTTCTTTTTCCAAGTCGTCTTTTCCGCTGGAAACGTCCAATTTCCAAACACGACCATAGTTTTTGGTATTCCACCCATTGATCCAGTCGGCTACGTAAAGCGCACCGTCAGGTCCGAATTGAATACCGGTAGGAAGCACACCGCTTAGAATACTTTCATCGCTCTTCAATTCAAAAGAGGCTCCTTTTGGTTGAAGGTCGAATGCCCAGATGTGAGATCGGTCGGGGTTACCTACGAATTCCACAAGAAAAAATTTGTCCAACCAGTTTTTGCCCAAGGCCGTACCTGGGTTGTACAACATACCCGTTGGTCCGTTATGAAAGTTTTGAATAGGAGGGATGATGTGCGCCGCCTGACCTTCCCATCGTGGAACGTACAGCTTTTCATCCATCCAAACATTATAACCATTGTTCTTGCCGTCGGTGTACTTACCGTACTGCCAGTTGGCTCGCCAACCTGCATCGGAACCTTCTACGATATGAACGAGGCGTTCGCTTTCACCGGCGTGGTCGCCATCGTTATCGGCAGAAATGATATTACCATAGGCATCGAAAACGAACTCGTGCGTATTTCGAAGTCCGTGAGCGAAAATCTCAAAGTTACTTCCGTCGGGGTTGGATCGAACGATTACCCCTTGGTTAGGGTATTTATGCTTTTCGCCATCTACCGTGGTGATATTGGCACCGATATCGCCGATACCCCAATAAATTTTTCCATCGGGGCCTTCAGTGGCACCTGACATACCATGGCCGCCAAAACCGATATGAACGGCAAAACCGTTGGCCAACGAGGTCTTTTCATCCAAAATCAAATCGTCGTTCGTGTCGGTCAATCGCCACATATCAGGGCCTACACCTACAAATACATCTTCATCCCTCACGAGAAGGGCACCCGCTACGTCGGTAATTTCATCATGAAAATCCTCTAGAATTCTGGTGGCCTTATCCGCAACGCCATTGCCGTTACTGTCCTCAAGCATCCAAACTTCTTCTTTTTCAACTGCCAAATCTTTCCAGTCATGGCTACCATCGCCGTTTAGGTCTTTAAGCCATTCATTTTCTTCACTGTTTTCAGGAGCAAAGGTCTTGTGTAAAAAGGCCCTACGGTCTTCGGGAGACTCCCAAGAAATGGAAGGAGTCATCCAATCGCGATAGCCCCTGATATCGAATTCAGAGTTTTTCTGTCTGTTGGTTCTGGTGAGGTAGACCCTGCCGTATTTGTCCATTTGCATGGCAATCGGGTCGGGCGCCAGAGAGTCGGAAGCCCAGAGGCTCAGTTCTAGCCCTTCGGCTACTTGAGGGGAGATACTTTCCAGTATTTCCTTCGCCCGTGAAACTTCGGTCAAAGAGTCCTCACGCACCACCAAGGGCGTTTCTTTCGGCTTTTTGGGTTCGGAGTCACAGGAGGCTAAAATGACAAATGATAGGGCAAAGGGTAGTAGATAGTTGAGTCTTGAAGTAACTGTCATTGGTTATAATTTGGTATGGATTATTGCTAGCAGATAAAAATAGGGAATAATGTATAGACTATTCAAAAATTTACCCTAGATATTGTTAATCTTCTTGCTGTGCAGCAATAGCCCTGATAATCATCATGGCACGCTCATATTCATCTTCGTGAACATGAATTTCCAATTCGCCCCCAACATTGGCCGCAAAACCAGCCAAACGGGCCGATTCCGATTCATCTTTTATGATGGGAGTTACTTCAATTTCATTCAGTTTTTCTTCGATTCTCTGTACGGTGTAGCGATTGCCGGAGAATATTTTTCTATAGCTCGAATTCATAGCGCAAATTTTAGTTCAAGTTATAGAATATAGCCGCGTAATCATATTAAAATGAGAACGCTATCAAATTAATTGTTGACCCTAATTCGGAGTGTTCGGACGCTCGTTTTTTTCAAAATCATAGGGGCATGCGGCGAAGTAATCTTGAATACTGAATTTTCTATCGACGAATTGTTCGGGCAAAATTTTAAAATGCTGAATGCGATCGACACGAAAGGCCCGGTAGCCTTCCCTAAGATGGCACCAAGCGAGAAGAATCCATTTGTTTTCGGTGGAAAAGAAAACGTAAGGTTCGATTTTTCGAAAGGATATCTCGGTATCGTTGGCCTTGCGGTAGTTGATCTCGACGTAATTCAGATGCGTAATGGCAATTTGAAGTTCGGATAAAGCATTACTGGCAAAACTTTCTTGGCGCGGTTCAAATACATGAATTTTTGAACTCAATATTTCGCTCTTTTCCAAAACCGTTGAGCGAAACACCGATTTGATCTTGATCAGCGCTTCCTCAAAATCCTTCACAAATGAAGCGTCTTTGCTGTTGTTGACCAGATGGTGTGCGGTAATCAGTGCGTTGGCCTGTTTTTCGGTAAATTGGACGGGGGCCACGGTATAACCGTCCATAAGGGTGTAACCCCTGCCTTCCAAAGTCACCACGGGAACTCCAGACTCAATGAGCTTTTGAATATCGCGATAAATAGTGCGAATGCTCACATCGTACCTTTCCGAAAGTTCGGAAGCGGTCAAGACCCGACGCGATTTAAGCAAGGTCAATATGTTGATCAATCGAGATAACTGAGACATGGTGAGGTAAAGTTAAGAAAGCGGATTGGTATGAATGCCATCTTGAACCGGAGGGGTATTCAAGATGGCATTCATTTTTTAAAGGATTAGTTCCAAGAATGCAGGGCCACTTTGTTGCCTTCGGTGTCCATGATATGGGCCATGTATCCGTTTTCCCCAATATCGGTTTTAGGAATGACCACTTTGCCGCCAGCAGCTTCTACCCGTGCTAACGGAATGGCCAAATCGTTTCCACCATCCAGATAAACCGTAACCCCTTCAGAAGAAGGGTTGGCCCCTTTCATTTCCATTATGGCGCCACCGACCTTATTATTGTCGGAATCGTAGGGAAAAACACCGTACTTGCTTTCGGGCATAGGAACTTCCCTGATTTCAATATCCAAAATAATGGAATAAAAATCTTTCGCTCTTTCGAAATTTTTGACTGGAATTTCAAACCAGCTGATTGCATTGGTCATGATATTTGTTTTTAGAATTAAACTTTGACCCAAAGGTATTTTCGACCAATGTCAGTATATGTCAGGGGTATTTTTATAAGGATGATTTTTTTGAATTTATTCTCTTTTTTGAGAGAACAACCAAGGCAATTTTTCTTCGGTATCATTGACTTTCGACCACACGGCATGGCCGACGCCTTCAAACTCAAGGTATTTTGGTTTTCCGCCTTTGGCCCTGATGGCCTGTATCATATCCCGTGAAAGTTTTGTGGGCACATTGGTGTCTTCGGCGCCATGAAAGGCCCATATAGGCATATTCACCAACACTTCAGCTAGGTCGGGGTCACCACCGCCACAAACCGGCATGGCAGCTGCAAACATTTGAGGATTTTTGGCGATGAGATTCCAAGTGCCAAATCCGCCAAGAGACATGCCCATGACATACCTGCGGCTTGTATCTATGTTAAATTCATTTTCAAGGGCAGCCATAGCTTCGAGTACCAAATCTTCTATGCTGCTGTAATTGGGAATTCCACCGAAACTATGCCCCGGCGGGCATTGCGGAACGAATAAAAAAGCCGGGTATTTTTGACGGTTGGCCGGTTCCGCAAGTTTACGCGCGAACATCGCGGCTTCTATTTGCCTGATATTATCCGAGCCGTTGCCTCCGCCATGATGCAGGCAAACCGCTAAGGGATATTTTTTATCGGCATTGTAATTTAAAGGCCGCAATATCCGATAGTGCAACGTCTCTCCCGACGTGCCTGTAAATGAACGCATTTCGAAAATACTGGCCATCTCTTTTTGGCTTTGCGTGGCAGGGGTGTACTTGAGATTGTTTTGAAAGGCATCTTTAACGAGTAGAAAGAGGGTGGCAAAGATGAACAACCCTATGGTTATTTGGCCAAAGAGGTTTAAAGAACGCGTCTTTTTAGGAGGTTCTTTTACTTGTTTTAATTCTTCCCAAAAATGAGCTATCAAAGGGATAGACACAAGGCTGCCGATGACCGTAAGTGCATTGTGCAGTAAACCAATCGTTTCCCTCATTTCGTAGCTGGAGGCTTTCGAGGCCCCAAGCGAGGCAGCGATAAACAACAAGGAAACCAAAATCAACATTCCTCCTGCCCATCTGAGCCATTTGTGATAGTTCGTTTTACTGATTATAAGTGTTAGCCCGTACAAAAACATAGAGGATAACATACAGAGGTAAATAGCATGGTAATAGCTTTCTAGCCGCTGGGCCGTAACCATAAAATAAATGACCGTTAAATGGCAGAGCGAGAAGAAGAGGTATTGCAGGCAACCGAGGGTCGCCCACCAATACCTTTGGTGGTAATAGTAGATAATTAAAAATAGGTTGCTGAATATCGTAACTAGGCCATACGTTAAAAACCAAATATCAAAAGAAGTGAGATACCTGATCTTAATGCCGATTTTCAGGTTGATGATAGAGGCAACGAAGAGGGTTATAAAGCTGAAGGCCAAAAAGAAAATCGTAAAGTGATAAAAACTTCTTTTTGGCCTTATATGCTGCATAAACCGTTATTATAAGTGGTCTTTCAATTTTGTTTTACGAATCTTAAAGGACGCGTTGCCAGACGAACCTAATCTTTAACGATGGTCGTGGTCGTAATGCTGTTGAAGAATATCATCACCAAAATCATTCTCTAGATCTCTAACCACTGTATGCACATGGTTGTTATTGTTTTGGGTATTGTCGTATTCAATTAAAAGGGTAGGCCCTTGAATACTGTAATAGTGGCCTTGCCCTCTTTCAAGACTTCCGGCCCAGGCGAAATAAAGTTCGTCGATACCTTCTTTCTCTATTTTGGCCTTGAACTTTTCAGAAAACTTTTCTTCGTAATTATCGAGGTACAATTGAAGCAAGTTCCAAAAGGTCTTTTGTTGATCTTTGGTTAAATCGGAATATTTGATACCGGTATGCGCCAATTTTTCAGCTTTGGAGTGATTGCTGGTAAACATGTCGGCAGGGGCCGTTTCAGAGAAGCGAGCCACTTTTAACTGCTCTGGGTCAAGTGCGTTGACCATGGCGTAACCTAGGTCGGTCTCTTTTTTCAAAACTTCATGTCCTTTTCTCTTTCCTTCCAATACCCTTCCCGGATTAGAACCTAAAAAGAAGGGAGTGCTAGATACCAAGGCACCCTCTGAAGCCAAAAAGTTCAATGAGATATGATGGCCCTCAAAACGCCAACCCCAAAACTGTTCTTCAGCGGGGTCGCCGAAAATCCAGAAATGGTAATTAAGAGGGTCTCTTTTGGCCGTTCCATCGGGCATTTTCGGGTTATTCTCGAGAACGATAAGTATGTTCTCCAAATCCATAATAGCCTTGGTCTTTTCATAGGCTTCGGTACTGATGGAAGCTTTTAAAAGTGCAAGCGCCGCTTTTGTTTGGGCTTCGTTATATTGGTTGAAGGTCGTTCCCTTTCGGTAAACAGGGGTATAGAAGAAACTTTTGCGCTCGTCTGAAGTCAGTTCATAAAGCGTTTGTTCTCTCAACTCTTTGGAGAGCGAGCTTAAAAAATCGTTGGCCAATTGATGCAGTTCTTGTGCTTGGCCCTTCAAGAAAAACAAGCATAGGGTGTATGCTAAAAGGTACTTTTTTGACATGGTCTGGTAGTTTCAGTTTGTTAAAGCGATAAAAGGTACTACAAATTCTCTAATATGCTTGAAACCTACAAGATAAACCTTGGTAATCAAGTTAAAGTGGTAAGCTTGGAGTTAAAATTAAAGGTCTAAGGCCCTTCTGTATTGAAGGAGGTTCAATTTGGGGCGTTCCAAAAGTTTGAGGTTCGTGTACCCTAGTTTTTTTAGACTGCGGTGCAATTTGCTAAAACGATTGCCATCGGTGATTAGGCGTAACTCATAATCTTCGCACTTGATGTGAACCCTGGTTTCGGTAATCTTGTATTCTGAAGGATATACTTTGAGGTGGCGAGAGATTCGGTTGGGGATGCCCAATTTGGATAAAATATACATCGGAGACATATAAAAAGTGTCGATGACCTCTTTGCCTCGAATGAGGGTAATCGATTCAATCTCGTTTTTTAGTATGGGTATGATGGAGTCTTTCTCAGTAAAGTTGCCAACGACCATAAGCCCTTGAGGAAGCACCTCTAGGTTGCATTTGGTCTGGCTCAAAAGAACATCTGTTTTGTGCTGTTTGTTCTTGTAATCAATTAAGCGATAATGATATCTGGATTTCTTCCCCGTCCATTTTGACAAAAGGTTCAATTCGCCAGCGTGTGAATTGGTAGAGCCTTTAACTCCCATAGCTAACCTGAGTTTTGAGTTGTTCATGAGTTGGTGCCGTAGCACCGTCGGGGGAAGGCTAATTTATGTATAATTGTCCACTTTTTTGACACCGATTGGTATAGTCAAACGGTTCATTACAGCATATAAAAGATGTCAATGGTCGATGAAACAGCGCATTTTTCAGGCTCAGCAATTTTTGAATTATGAATTAAAAGTTATTAACAAATTATATTAATCCGAAATTCGTAATTGAATAGATGATTTTTTGATTAAATCGCAATGCTTTTGCTGATGGGACGAATACCCAATTTATGGGGTGCTATTTGCCTATAACAGACCTCTCGATTTGATTTCGAGATATTTGTTAATCGTTTTAAGGGTGAGTTCTTCCGGTTTGGTGAGAATGGTCTGAATACCGTACTTATGAAGCTCTTTTTGCATCAGCTGTTTTTCGGAAGAAAATTTCTCGGCGATGGTTTGGTGATAGATTTCTTGAAGCGATTGGGTGTTTTTTTCGATAAGCGCCTCGAGCTCTGTATTTTCAAAAAATATGACCACTAAAACATGTTTTTTAGCTATCGCCAATAAATAGGGAAGCTGACGCCTCAAAGCTGAAATATGCTCGAAATTGGTATATAGCATCAATAAACTTCGGTGATTGATCTTGCGCTTCACCTGGCCATAAAGTAATCCGAAATCGGAATCGCTAAATGCCGTATTCACATTATAAAGCTTTTCCAAAATGATATTTAGGTGGGTGACCTTTTGAACTGCGGGCACGAAAGTCTCTATGTTTTTTGAGAAGGTGAGCAAACCTGTTTTATCGTGTCTTTTTAGGGCTATGTTCGAAAAGGCCAACGAAGCATTGATAGCATAATCTAACAATTTAAGCCCGTTAAAAGGCATTTTCATCACCCGACCGGTATCAATTATCGAATAAACAGGCTGCGACCTTTCATCTTGATACTGGTTAACCATTAAATTACTTTGTTTGGCCGTTGCTTTCCAGTTGATGGTTCTGAAATCATCACCGGGTACATATTCCTTAATTTGTTCAAACTCTTGTGTATGCCCGATGCGACGGATTTTCTTCAGGCCCAGATCCGTCAAACGATTGCTGATCGATAAGAAATCGTACTGTTGCATTTGAATAATGCTCGGGTACACCGGAACCATTTCCCCATTTTGAAAAATGAACTTCCTTTTAATAATTCGAAGGGTGGTCGAAGCAAAAACTATAAGGTTACCAAATACATATTCCCCTCTTTCCACAGGGCGAACGGCGTATTCAAATTCGCCATTTTCACCTTTCAACAGGCTATCTCGGTACCGAAAGTCACGCTTTTGAAATTGTACCGGAAGCTCGTCTATAATTTCTAGAAATAGCTTCTGGTTGTAATGGGAGGTATACTCCAGTTTAATCGGATTATAATCGCTGTTGGATAGTTTACCAGGTACCGAGCGTTTCGCCGTGATGGTCTTTGCAGGGCTATACAACAAGTAAATGTCGAACAGAAATAGGGCACATAAAACCCATGTCAAAAGCCAGGCAATAGGGTAGAGGAATGGTACCCAATAAGAGATAACAAAGCAGGCGGCCAGTACTGCGATGTATCTGAAAAATGTGTTGTGTATGTAAAGTGATTTTACAAATTGCATGCCCTATCTAGGGATTTCGACGGATTCGGTAATCATTTGAACCACATTCTCCGTGGTCATCCCTTCCATTTCGCGTTCAGGCGTCAGGATGACCCTGTGGTTAAGCACCGGAACCAAGGCATTTTTAACATCTTGAGGTGTTACAAAATCCCTTCCGTTGATGGCGGCAAAAGCTTTAGCAGCGTTCAATGTGGCAATAGACGCCCTTGGAGAACCACCAAGGTATAGATGAGGGTGATTTCTCGTTTTAGTAATGACCTGGGCGATATAGTCTATGATTTTAGGTTCGACGATGACCTCCTGTATTTTCTTTTTGATGTCGGCCAGTTCAATAGGGTCCAGTATTCCGTTTATTTTTTCTTGTGGCCGGGCCCCTTTTCTTTCGTGATGTGTCTGTAAGATGAGAACTTCTTCTTCAACGGTAGGGTAATCGACCTTTATTTTAAAAATGAAACGGTCTAATTGGGCTTCCGGTAGGGCATAGGTACCTTCTTGCTCAATTGGGTTTTGCGTAGCCAATACCATAAAAGGCGCATCCATTTGATAGGTAACACCATCCATGGTTACTTGACGTTCTTCCATAGTTTCAAATAAGGCTGCCTGTGTCTTGGCAGGGGCCCTGTTGATTTCGTCTATGAGAATAATATTCGAGAAAATAGGGCCTTTTTTAAACTCAAAATCAGATGTTTTGGCACTGAATATGGAGGTGCCCAGAATATCACTTGGCATTAGGTCAGGCGTGAATTGAATACGGCTAAATTCCGTTTTCAAAGTTTTGGCGAATAATTTGGCGGTAATGGTCTTCGCCACACCCGGTACACCTTCTATCAATGCGTGCCCGTCGACCAATAGGGCAACGATAAGTAGTTCGATAAAATTTTCTTGGCCCACTATCACTTGGGCTAGCTCTTTTTTTATGTTCGCTACCGCAGACTTAAGGCTTTCAAGGTCTATACGGTTATTGAAATGAATGTCGTTGTTCTCGTTTTCAGTACTTTCCATGCACTCTATTTTTTGAATTGCTCTATTTGTCTATTTAACTCTTGTAAATCACCATTATCTATGCGTGTCTGTTGCTGTAGTTTTATAACCAATTGAAACAGTTTTTTTATCTCGTCTTTAGGTTGCCCACTTCGCGCGGCCAAGTTGGTATAGAATTCTTCATTCAGTTCTCTGGTGGGCAGATAGAATTTGTTTCGAACATACTCTAAAAAATGCTCCATTTTATATCGCGCAATGGCATCGGCATCTGACGATTCGTAATACATATCGGCAATAGTTCTAGTAAATGCCAATGTTTGGTTGGTCAATGGGCGTATTACGGGTATGGCCCTTTGTTTTCGTTTTCCTTCAAAAATGATATAGATGACGGCACCTATCAGAACCAAATAATAGGCCCACTTAAATTCTTTGTAATTCAAGAAAATATACATGGGCGAAGTGTAGAAAGATTTGCCCGATTTATGGTGATTGTCAAAGTATAATTTTTTTGAACTATCAAAATAGGAGAGAAGCCCTGATGTGTATTCCCTGTTCTCTTTTTTTAGGATAAAATAATTGGTAAACGCTTTGGGAAAGGTACTCAGTATAATCTCACCCTGCCCATGTTTTAAACTAATTACATTGGGGTGGCGGGCTTCTTCAGAAAGCGAGTCCTTTTCCTTTGCCACCGTCCCCAAAATTTTGGCATCAGAAAGACTGTCTTTCGGAAAATAGCTTACGTGATGGTCTTTTTCAAATTGAAAACCCTTGTCTAACTTGAGATACGAATTGACCAAATAGTGCTTGTAACCGCCAAAATTCTCAAAATCACTGAAAAGTGTGTTCGTTGTTAAGTTGAGCGTATCGAGCAAATGTTCTTCAAAATCATTTGAGGCAATATAGGCGGTATTGCCCTGGTCGACCCAATCCAATAATGCATAAAGCTCGGTATCGCCAAAATTTACCTTTTCATTGATGAATATATAGGTGCCCTGCACTGAATCGTTTTTGTTCAGAAAATCAAAAGGCGGACTGTACACCTGCTCGCTTTCGGGAAACTCGGTTTCAATAAAATCGGTAAACACTTTGGTGCCATAGGGTATTTTATGGTCATTTACATAAGAAGGAAACCAATTGATGTTCTTGGGCTTACTGTATTGAAGCAGCATAAGACCGGCCACCGTGGCCACTATGATAGCGATATATACAGAACCCTTTTTACCCATTGGAACCCAATTTGGTTTGTAGTTCTAAAAATGATCTTTCTGCCCTAGAATATCCGTTTTCATCAATGGCAAAATCTCCATACCAGATATAATCATACAACCAAGTGATTTTAGAGAAATTCAACTTGATGTCATCGTTATTGATTTCGGCTAGATAATCGCTGTTCGTTTTTTGAAGTTGCCACTCAATAAAATCTTTCTCGGTAAGTAGTTTTAAAATACCAAGGTAATAATACCTAATGGCGAGCCGGTAATTTTTTTGTGCAACCGCTTCTTTGATGAGCTGTTGAATGTCTTCGTTCTTGATGATGTTTTCCTCTTCGGATAAGATAACGGAGTGTTCTCTGTTTTTTGCCCCTTGCAATGTTCTTGCATTGAGTTGCAGAAAGAACTTGATCAAGAGAAAAATAAGTAGGGCCAATAAGATATACGGAACAATCTCTAAAAACGTAGCCAAAAAGCCGGCCGCCTTTTCGATGCCGAACAGCAGCTCGAACAACCTCAGAAACAGGTCGCCCAACCAGGCGGTAAAATCGTTCCACCAACCAATCTCAGACGTCGTGGTTTCATAATCGAACGCCTTGTCCGATTTATACTTTTCTAAAAAACTTTCGGGTATGGTACGAACGTTCAGAGGGGTATCGTCATAGTTCACCTTGGTAGAGTCTTGCTGCCCAAAACCATGCCATGAACAAATAAACGAACCGATTAGAATAAGCAGTCTATGCATTTAGTTATTCCGTTCCACCTAAATTTTTAATTCTTTCATAAGTGCCTGTAAAGTTCTTTTTCTCGTTCAGGTCAAAATAAATTAGAACACTGGCAACTACCGATATAATATTCAAAAGAAACTGGGCCAAAGTACTGAGGCTTCTCAAAAAAATACTGATAGGGTCGCCTACACCAAAGTTTTCGGCATCTACTTCACCTGAAAAGATACCCATTTTGGCGTAAGTATAAATGGTCGAAGGTATAGCAAAGGCATAGCTGGCGACCGTAACGATGATTCCTACCACAAAAAGAGCGGCAAAGGTGGCCCACCAATTATCTTTTACCAAGGTAAAACTATAGCTAAAAGCATCCGAAACACTTTTGCGGCTAAAAACCATGATACTAAAGGTAAGCACCAAAGGCACGTACAAGTACACCCCGGGAATAATACAGAACATAAAACCCACGCCTACACATATACCAACAAGAATACCCAAACCGATAAACTGCCAGAAAGAGCCATACACATTTTTCTTGATTTCATCAAAATTGGTCTGCCCTTGATGATCGGAATACGATTGTATATAAAACAGGGTCGTAGCTTGAGACATAACGTACGTGGCAATTAACGAAAGTACAAAGGCTGCACCGACGACGAAAAGTAAAATGGCGTTCGTGGCATCGGACGAACCTTGCATGCTAAAGCTGAAAAAATCACCGAACTGATACATGTAAAGGCCGTAACAAATTAGCATGACTAACAGATAGGGCCCAATAATCTTGAAAAAAGTGGTGAAGAAGGGTTTAAATTCCGCCCGTAAAAAGGCGAAAGTATCCGATAAAATCTCACCTAACTCCCTTTGTTTTTTAAATTCAATGAATTGTTTCATAAATCTCTTGTTGGTATACCGGTTTTTAACTGTTTGGTTTTTGGCCTTGGTCATTATCTACCAATTGATGGGTGGCCAACAATTGTTTTTTATGCAATCGTATAGGGTATATAACGTAGTAAAATAGAATTAGTGCGAGCGAAGATAAAATTATAAGAACTGCCAAAAAATCGGGCATTTCGGTATGTCTGGTCACAAAACCTTCTAAAAACCCCGCAGCTAAAAAAAACGGAACGGTACTCAACATAATCTTAAGTCCGTTCTTAACTCCTCTCTTAAATGATTCCAAACGGGTATAGGTACCCGGAAAGAGTATACCGTTGGCGAGTACCAGACCAGCGCATCCCGCAATGATAATAACCGATATTTCTATGGTACCGTGGATCCAGATTGTTCGGGCCGACTCCCATAAAAGTCCTTTTTCATAGAAAAAATACTGAAAACTGCCTAGCATGATTCCGTTACGCATGATAACGAACAAGGTTCCGATGCCGAGCATAATGCCGAAGGCAAACGCCATGAGAGCTACCCGAATGTTATTGATAGTAATACCTAAGAACATATTGAACTCGCCCATTTGCTTGTAAACAGCCATGGGGTCTCCTTTTTCAATGTTTTCCAAGGTCATATTTACATAGCCATCTCCTAAAATAGAGCGAACAAATTCACCTTCGTTGGCAGAAGAAAAAGCACCGACAATTGCGAAAAATAGAAATACTAGAAAAGCGATTAAAAGTTCTCTATGAAACTGGTGGAACATCAGGGGGAATTCCGTTTTCCAAAACTCGATAATTCGGTTTTTAGGTTCCCGTTTGGTCTTATAAATCTTTTGATGTGCCTGGGAGGCGAGCGAATTTAAATATCGTTCGGTATTACTACCTTGATAAAATGTTTTGGCATAACTCAGATGGTCAGTAACTTCTATATAAAGATCAGACAATTTATCTGGAGGTAGCGTCGTTTTGTTAGCCAAGGCATTTTCAAAAGTAGCCCATTTATCTTTATTTTGCTTAACAAAGGCGGCCTCTCGCATGCGTAAGGTGTTATAACCCAAAGAAACGAAACTATGGAGCAATTTCAAATAGAAACCGCCCAAAATATAACCATCGATCAAAACACGGCTCATCTGGGGGATCGTATGCTTGCCTTTATCATCGATACTTTTGTTATCATTTGCTATTTGTTCCTGGCCTTTTACTTATTGTCTGCCTTAAATATCGATTTTGGTGATACTTGGGCATTTTACATGATATTAAGTTTACCGGCATTTTTGTACTATGTCATTTTAGAAACTTTATTGAACGGGCAAACTATTGGTAAGCGATTAATGAAGGTGAGGGTGGTTAAATTGGATGGTTCAAAACCCGGGTTGTCAAGTTTTGTCATTCGTTGGGTACTCCGCATTATTGATGTGTCGCTGTCAACGGGGGGTGTTGCCGTATTGACTATCTTAATTCGTGGAAACGGACAACGGGTGGGCGATATTGCCGCTGGTACAACGGTCATTAGTGAAAAAAAGCGGGTGTCGTTACAAGACACTTTGTTGAGAGAGCTTCCTGTCGACTATAAACCTACATTCCCTCAGGTAACCGTTTTTAAGGATCATGAAATACAGACCATTAAAGAATTGTATGATTCTGCCAGAAGAAATGGAAACCATAACGTTATCGTGTCTTTGGATTATCAGATAAGAAAGGTCACCGATATTACAACGGAGTTAAAACCTATCGACTTCATAGATTTGGTCATCAAAGATTACAACTACTACACCCAACAGCTTTAACCTGTTAATTACCATCAGATTTAATTGCCAAATTATCTTTAAACCCACTGGGTTTGGTTGGGCAAAATGATACTTTTGCGCCTTCATTAAAAATCGAGTTCAAAGTGTTTTATTTTGTTATTGATATTTTAGGAACGATTGCATTTGCCATATCAGGTGTTTTAGTGGCCATGAACAAGAAATTAGATTTGTTCGGGGTTTTCATTATTGCATTTGTTACCTCAGTTGGTGGCGGAACCCTTCGTGACGTTTTGATTGGGAACACCCCTGTTACGTGGATGCAGGAAAGTATTTATATGTTGATTATAGCCTTAACGGTCGTTTTCGCCATAATCTTTTCGAACCACTTGCATCACTTGAGGAGAACCCTCTTTTTGTTCGATACGATTGGGATTGGCCTTTTTACCTTATTGGGTATTGAAAAGGGATTAACAGCGGATTTGTCACCCATTATGTGTGTGGCCTTGGGCACGATTACCGCTTGTTTTGGTGGGGTGATCAGGGATATTCTTTGCAATGAAATCCCTATTATTTTTCGCCGTAAAGAAATTTATGCCACGGCCTGTATTTTAGGAGGTAGTAGCTATTTTCTACTGATATTGCTGCCGTTTGATGGGGCCTATGCTTATGTAGCCGCTATTATGATTATCATCGTCGTTCGGCTTATGGCGGTAAAATTTAATATTACCTTACCGAATATTTACGGCAGGCAAAAAGCTTAACCAACCTTATTTTACGATTTCGGCCTTTTCGATGTATACGTTTTGGTGTGGCCAATCGCCATCGCCCACTTCTACATTATTGATTTTATCCACAACGTCCATACCCTCGATAACACGGCCGAAAGGGGTGAAGTCGCCATCTAAATGATACGAGCCCGGTTTTGTAACCACGATAAAAAACTCAAAAGGAGAAGCCAACATGTGAGGATTATCTATTTCACTACTTGGCATAGAAATGGTGCCCCGGTGATGATTGTAACCTTTACGTGTATCAGGTGGCAATAGATAGCGCCCGATATTATTTCTCTTTTCGGCCGTTTTCGAATCATCGGAACTACCGCCCTGAATGATAAAGTCTTTTACAACCCTATGAAATTGGGTGCCATCGAAATACTTTTTACGGGTCAGGTATATAAAGTTAGCCTTGTGATAGGGCACGTCATCATATAACTGCACAGTAAAACTGCCAAATTCGGTGGTGATTTTCACCTTATCGACCTTCAGGCCTTTTTGGTAGTCAAAGAAAAAATCAATGGCATTTTCTTCGGTGAGAAGAAATTTTTCCTTCTCTTTTTCGATTGTATCTGTTGCAATGGAGTCCTTTTGAACTTCTTGTCCTGTTTCTTTGGATTCGTTTTTCTTAGGAGATTCTCCACATGAAGAGACTAAAATTAGTAGTAATATTGCTAGGGAATAGAATTTTTTTAACTGCATGAAATTTGATGAGTTTTCCTTAAGGATTCCAAAAATAAAAAATCTGCCGTTACCCGGTGAGGCATCCCATTTAAAAATGGCACCCCAATTCCGTATAGAGGAGCTTCGAAAAGCCCGCCAAAAGGCAAAAAACTCTAAGAAGGCAGGTGTTATGGCCCTCTTTTATCCCGGAGCCAATGAAGAGACCCACTTTTTATTGATTTTACGAAAAAGCCACCCCAAAGATGTACACTCCAATCAAGTTGGTTTTCCTGGTGGAAAATTGGAAAAAAATGATGTCGACTTGGCCCATACCGCACTTCGGGAAACACAAGAAGAGGTAGGGGTAGACCCCAATGAAATCGAAATTGTTAGACCTTTAAGTGAGATTTACATACCCCCAAGCAATTTTGAAGTCTATCCATTTTTAGGACTTTATGCGAAACCAGCCTCTTTTATACCACAAGTGACCGAAGTAGCTGCTTTGGTAGAGGTTCCGTTAAGCCAGTTTTTAAGTGATGACGTGATTTTCACGCAAAAACTAAGCACCTCCTACGCTAAAAATGTGAACGTACCGGCCTTTAAATTAAATGGTTATACCGTTTGGGGAGCTACCAGTATGATGCTCAGTGAAATCAAGATACTACTGCATCAGGTTTTATAGGGGGTTATTTCGTAAATTTGCCCTCTATGGGCTTATTTAAGAGAAATCCGTTTGGCCATATTCTTTATTTTAAGAAGTGGCTGATTCGCATTTTGGGTGTTATGACCCACTCCAGATACAAACAATTTAACAAGTTGGAGGTTGACGGTTCGGAAATTATCAGGCAATTGCCTGACAATAATGTTTTGTTCGTCAGTAATCACCAGACCTATTTTGCCGATGTGGTGGCCATGTTTCATGTGTTCAATGCCAGCCTTAGTGGTAGGGTCGACAACATCAAGAACGTTGCCTATATCTGGAACCCCAAATTGAACATGTATTACGTGGCAGCGGCCGAAACCATGAAAAAAAGTTTGCTGACCAAGATATTTGCCTATGCGGGTTCTATAAGTGTAGAACGTACTTGGCGGGCAGGGGGGCAAGATGTGAATCGCCAAGTGAAAATGAGCGACATTACCAATATTGGCCGAGCGTTGGACGATGGTTGGGTGATTACCTTTCCCCAAGGTACCACTACCCCTTGGAAGCCCTTGCGAAAAGGTACTGCACATATCATTAAGAAATACAAACCCATTGTTGTACCCGTTGTCATCGATGGTTTTAGGCGTTCATTTGATAAAAAAGGACTTCGCATCAAGAAAAAGGGCATTCTTCAGTCGATGGTGATCAAAGAGCCTTTGGATATCGATTATGACAACGAAACTTTTGAATCGATAATTGAGAAGCTTGAATATGCCATTGAGCAGCACCCTTCTTTTTTAAAGGTGATACCCAAAGATGAGCTGTTGGCATACGAAGAAGAAAACGAACTCCGCCGTTTTAGAAATCGTAATAAGTTTTAAACCTCAAGCTGTTTCAGTTCTTTATAGTTCTTATTAAGCTTCCTCAAGAGTATACCGTACAGTAAAAAGTAGATACCACCCATAAAGGCGATAAACAGCACACTAAAAATGCTAATGGCCCAAAGCATGATCTGTTTGAATTTCTCTTCGGAAACATCAGGGTTTTCCGTAGGAAAGACTTCCAATATATGGTCGTTGAGGTAAATACCGACAATGATCATCACACAGGTAATAAACAAAAAGGTAAGTCCGAAAATAATATAATACTTCACCGTTTTTCGGGTGCGTATTATCTTTTCCATAAGGTTCTTGGCATTGTCCAAGGTTGAAATTTCGCGATACCTTTTATAGAAGAGAAAGATAAAATAAAAGGTAACTGCATAACCCACCACCCAAAGACAGGTAGAGATGTTTTTAATGCCCAATTTATCATAAATATCAATACTATCTTGCATACCCGGTAGTAGGTACAGCAAGTGCGGCACGGTAAACTCTAAAATACTGATGGTAAATATCCACTTGACGATGGATGATGATTTTTTCCACAGCATTTTATGAATCTCGTTAAACGACAACTTGGGAAGATGCTCGTCTTTCTTCTGCCAATCTTTTTTTAGTAATTCCAGTTCGTCCATCATAACCCCTTTATGGATTCAATATGGTTCTTAATTTTTTCTTCACTCTATTCATCTTCACTCTCGCATTAACCTCGGTAATACCCAGTGTTTCGCTGATTTCCCTATAATCCTTATCCTCCAAATAAAGAAACACCAATGCCTTCTCAATATCGCCCAGCTGTTTTACGGCCTGGTACATTAGCTTTAGCTGCTCTTCTTCGGTAGGATCATATTCGTCGGCTTTTATCTTAAAAATTACCGAATCGTAATCTTGTGTTTTTACACGTCTTTTCGATTTTCTGTACAACGTAATGGCGGTGTTGAGTGCCACGCGGTACATCCAAGTACTAAATTTCGATTCGCCCCTGAACTTCGGGTACGCTTTCCATAATTGAATGGTGATCTCTTGAAAGAGATCATTATGCGAATCCCGGTCATTCGTATAAAGGGTACAAACCTTATGAACAATGTTTTGATTGTTCTCAAGTTCCGTCACAAATTGATGTTCCAGTTCTTTGGTCACGTGTAGTCGGTGGGTTGCTAAACAATAAGTATGAAATTACTTTTGATTGTTACACCCGAACATAAGAAAATTACATTTAATATAAAGCGGGTTTCGAAAGATTGGTCGAATGCGGTGATTCCTAAGGGTCGAATGTTTATTTTTGGTTGAACTAAAATATGTGTATGATCGATTCAGATGCCCTGAATATACCTCGAAGCAGTTTTCCGAGAGTGGTTATTGTCGGTGGCGGCTTTGCCGGTGTGGCCATGGCGAAAGAGTTAAGTGGTAAAGAGGTTCAAGTAGTATTGATCGATAAAAACAACTACCATACCTTTCAGCCGTTGCTTTATCAGGTTTCTACCGGCGGTCTCGAACCGGATAGTATTGCATACCCCATTCGTAAGATTTTACAAGATTATCCGAACTTTTATTTCCGAATGGCCGAACTGCAACAGGTGCTTACAGAGTCGAATGAACTTGTGACCAATTTGGGCATGTTGGCCTATGATCATTTGGTCATTGCAGTGGGATCCGAAACCAATTTTTTTGGTAATGATGAGATTGAGCAAAATGGTATGGCCATGAAATCGATACCGCAATCATTGAACTTGCGGAGTATGATTTTAGAGAATTTCGAACAGGCTCTATTGACCGACGATTTGCATGAGAGAGATGCCTTAATGAATTTTGTTATAGTGGGTGGAGGGCCTACCGGAGTAGAACTCGCTGGTGCCTTGGCTGAAATAAAGAAGGGTATTCTGCCGAAAGATTATCCTGATCTTGATACCCGGCGGGCTCAAATCAATTTGATTCAGTCGGGAGATAGAATTTTAAAGGAAATGAGTGAAAAGGCCTCTAAAAAAGCAGAGGACTTTTTAGAAGGTTTGGGCGTTCAGATATGGAAAGAAACCAGGGTCACTGGCTACGATGGAAAAAAAGTAACCACTAAAACCGATTTAAAATTTGATGCAGCTACCCTAATTTGGGCCGCTGGGGTCAAGGGAGTGTCGGTAAAAGGCCTTGATTTTGAAAATATTGTTAGACCGGGCAATAGGCTTAAGGTCAATGAGTTTAACCAAGTAGAGGGCTATACCAATGTTTACGCCATTGGTGATATAGCGTGTATGGAAAACGATGACACCCCTAGGGGTCACCCGATGATGGCACAACCTGCCATTCAACAAGGCAGGCATTTAGGCGAAAATATTGTTCGGGCGTTAGATAAGAAACCTTTTAAACCTTTTGAATACAAAGATAAAGGCAGTATGGCGACCATTGGTCGTAACAAGGCCGTTGTTGATTTAAAAAACTACAGGTTTCAAGGGGTGTTCGCTTGGTTTGTCTGGATGTTCGTTCATCTTTTCTTTCTCATAGGTTTTAGAAATAGAATCGTAGTCTTTGTGAACTGGGTCTATAATTATGTGCGCTTTGATAGGGAAGCTAGATTGATTATCAGGCCTTATCAAAGAGATTATTCTCAGTTTAAGGATTCGGATACGGCTTAGACCATTTTCCATGTACGTTATTTAAGAGTTAAATAAGGTTTTTAGAACATCTTACAGCTGCAATACTTTTTATCTTTAGAGAGTAAGAATTTTCTTTTATGAAGATAGTGGCTCTAAGCATTTTTGCGCTCTTATGTCTATGGTCATTGGGAGCACAAACCAATGAACCTCTTTTGGCCAATCGTTTGTATGCCGATGGGCACTCATATCCAGATTTTTTGTTCGGTGAAAAACATGCTTGGCTTCTGATAGGTTATAGTATCACAGGAAGCACTGCTGTCGAGATACAGGCTTTCTACGACAAATATGTTATGGAGGAAAGACTGAGGGTGCCTTTGACCGTGAAACAGTACTTCGGAAGCAAGTGGTATGTATTTTCTGGGGTAGAATATGATTTTTTGCTTACCAGTATGGAAAATTTGGATGCCATTCAACAAAATATAACGAAACCTCAGATTAAACCCCGACTGGATTATCTCGGTGGGGTTGGTTACGATGTTCAAAAAGACTTTATGCTTGATGTGAAGGTGAACCAACAAATCAACGATTCTAAGCTTCATTACTTTGGACAAAAAACCAACACTGGTAGGAACAGCCTTCTGACCATTGGAGGTCGTTATAAGTTCTAAGTGTTATTTTCTTGGGTGGTACTTATTGACCACTTCCGTTAGATGAGAACGGTCAACATGCACATAAACTTCTGTAGTGGTGATACTTTCATGGCCCAACATTTGCTGAATGGCTCTCAGGTCGGCTCCATTTTTCAATAAATGTGTGGCAAAGGAGTGTCTAAAAGTATGCGGACTAATACTTTTTTTCAAACCGTTTTTTTCGGCCAATCTTTTTATAATGGTAAATATCATGGCCCGGGTCAATTGTTTGCCCCTTCGGTTTAAGAAAAGAATATCTTCGTGGCCCTTTTGAGCGTTTTGATGAACCCTGACTTCGTTTCTGTAGATATCGATGTATTTTATATTATAGTCGCTTATAGGTACAAAACGCTGTTTGTCTCCCTTACCGGTAACTTTGATGAAGCCCTCGTCAAAAAATAGATCCGAAATGCTAAGGCCGACCAATTCCGATACTCGAAGTCCGCAACCATAAAGTGTTTCGAGCATGGCCCTGTTTCTTTCTCCCTCGGGTTTTGATAAATCTATAGCTGCAATAATTTGGTCTATTTCATCTTCGGAAAGTGTATCAGGCAGTTTTCTCCCAATTTTTGGAGATTCGATTAAATCTAACGGATTATCTTCTCTGTAATCTTCAAAAACCAGATAATTGAAAAAGCTTTTTAGGCCGGAGATTATTCGCGCTTGTGAGCGTGGGTTGAGGTTTTTGGCAACATCGTAAACAAATTGCTGTATTGTTTCTTTTTGAATGCGAACCGGGCTTTCGGTTATATTGTTGACCTCTAGAAAGGCAATCAGTTTCTCGACATCAAAAACATAGTTTTTAATGGAGTTTTCCGAAAGGCCTCTTTCAATCTTTAGGTAATGCTGATAGTCGGTGAGGGCTTGCATCCATTTCATGGGATAAAGGTAAACAATGATGGCCATCTGCCGTTAGGGTATTATGTTTTGTACTTGTGTAACGCTTCTCCGGTAAGTTTTAGATTGATAACCCATGTGAAATATGGTTATCTTATTATTCATCTGCGCTAGTCGGTAACAATCCCTATCTTTAGGCAGAAATAATAGTATTCGAACAGGTGACGGTCCAGTTTTTATTAAAATGGATTGTGCTGTACGAGTAAACCCAATACCCTTAGAATAGATACCCCAGAAAAAAGGAAATAAGTTTTCAATGAAATTAATCATTATCAATGGCCCCAACCTAAACCTGTTGGGCAAGCGTGAACCCGAAGTGTACGGTGACAAAACTTTTGAAGACTATTTTGCCGACCTGCAATTTAGGTTTAAAGAAGTTCAACTGGAATATTTTCAGTCGAACATCGAGGGCGAGCTTATTGGTAAAATTCAAGAAACAGGATTTTCTTATGATGGCATTATTCTAAATGCCGCTGCCTATACCCATACTTCAGTCGGTATTGGCGACGCGGTCAAGGCTATTGAGACTCCGGTGGTAGAGGTACATATTTCAAATACCCATAAGCGGGAAGAGTACCGACACGTTTCCTATATATCTCCCGGGGCCAAAGGTGTGATTTTAGGTTTTGGCCTGCAAAGCTATGATTTGGCAATTCAGAGTTTTCTTTAGTACCTACAGCTTTTTAGGATTAGGGTAATATTGGATAAAATCGGTTTTCCGGCATTTTTCAATAGCCCTAACTATCTTATTTTGCCGAAAATTCAATTTTGAACATACTTCATTTAGTTTTTTTTCGTTTTTGATTTCCGATAAGAATAGAAATTTAGAATGATGAAACGAATAGTATTTTTGATTTTAATCTGTCTTTCCTTTTCAAAAATATCAGCTCAAGAAGGTTTTAAGCTAGGGCTTCAAGCAGGTTTGCCCGTGGGCGATTTTAACGAACGGATTGGGGTGGTCATCGGTGCCGATACAGGCTATATGTGGGCCCCGAACAAGACCTTCGACCTTGGAATAAAAGCAGGATTCATTCATGGTTTCTCAGAAGAATTTCGCGAGGGCACCATTCTTGAAGACTTGCCTAGTTTTCAATTTCTACCCTTGGCCGGGTCGGTCAGAATTTGGCCTGGAAAAACTTTCTCTTTCGGGGCCGATGTTGGTCAGGCACTAGGCCTTAATAAAGGTAATGATGGAGGATTTTACTTGAGACCTCAAGTTGGTTTTCAGGTAGGACCTCAATCTGAAGTTAATTTCTCGTATACCTCAATCGATGTGAACGATGAAAAATGGAATACCATTACTTTGGCCTACGTATATACATTTCTATCCGCAAGGCACTTCAGATAATTAGGCTTCGGCCGGTTGTAAATACTTTTGATCTACATAAAAGGTTGCAAAGGGTAGCAGGGAGGCCAATAAAAGCACTATCCCTTTTTTAATGCTCCATTTTCTTTCAAACCAAAATACAATAGCCAAAATCACGTAGGCTATAAATAGAATCCCATGCGCATACCCTACATATTTATTGGGCAGGGGAATGTCTGCCATATATTTTAGGGGCATGGTTACCGCAAAAAGGGCCAGATAAGAAATACCTTCAAGTATGGCTGTCAATCGAAATACTTTAAACATGGTGGAAAAATAAAAAGACCGGTGTCGTTTTAGAAGCCGGCCTTAATTGATTTTATAAGTGAATTACTTCGTCATAGGCCGCCGCTACCGCTTCCATCACGGCTTCACTCATTGTTGGGTGAGGGTGAACAGCCTTTAAAATTTCATGACCTGTAGTTTCTAATTTTCGAGCAACAACAGCCTCGGCAATCATGTCGGTAACCCCGTTACCAATCATATGGCAACCGAGCCATTCGCCATATTTCGCATCAAAGATGACTTTTACAAAACCATCGGCATTACCGGAAGCTTTGGCCTTACCGCTAGCCGAAAAAGGAAATTTACCAACTTTGATATCAAGACCTTTTTCTTTGGCTTGCTTTTCGGTCAACCCTACAGAAGCAACTTCGGGCATGCAATAGGTACACCCAGGAATGTTTCCGTAATCTAATGGTTCAACATGCATACCTGCTATTTTTTCGACACAAAGTATGCCTTCAGCCGAAGCAACGTGGGCCAATGCCTGACCAGGGGTTACATCGCCAATAGCGTAATAACCTGGAATGTTGGTCTGATAGTAATCGTTCACAAGTATTTTGTCTCTGTCGGTAGAAATTCCGACATCTTCCAATCCGATATTTTCAATGTTCGATTTGATGCCTACTGCCGATAAAACAACATCGGCCTCTAGAATTTCCTCTCCCTTAGCTGTTTTTACGGTAGCTTTTACTCCTTCTCCTGAAGTGTCAACAGAGGTTACCTCGGCAGAGGTCTTAATTTTTACGCCAGCTTTTTTGAAGCTTCTTTCCAATTGCTTTGAAACCTCTTCATCTTCAACCGGTACAATGTTCGGAAGGTACTCCACCACGGTTACTTCCGTGCCCATTGAATTATAGAAATAGGCAAATTCGATACCAATGGCACCACTACCAACTACAATCATGCTTTTAGGTTGCTTTTCAAGCGACATGGCCTCGCGGTATCCGATTATCTTTTTTCCGTCTTGTGGTAAGCTGGGCAATTCACGGCTTCTGGCACCGGTGGCAATGATAATATGCTCGGCGCTGTATTCAGTCTCTTTACCGCTCTCATCTTTTACCGAAACCTTTTTCTTTGGTTTTAAAGTTCCGAAGCCATTAATGACTTCAATTTTGTTCTTCTTCATCAAGAACTGAACACCTTTGCTCATGCCATCGGCGACCCCTCTACTACGTTTTACAACGGAGCCAAAATCTTTATCAACACCCTCGGCCTTTAGCCCGTAGTCTTCGGCATGTTGCAAGTATTGAAAAACCTGAGCAGATTTCAATAGTGCCTTCGTGGGTATACAACCCCAGTTCAAACACACCCCGCCTAAACTTTCTTTCTCGATAATCGCGGTCTTTAAACCTAATTGAGAAGCTCTGATAGCGGTTACGTATCCTCCAGGTCCACTGCCTAAAACTATTACATCGAAATTGCTCATATTCTTAATTTTTTCTATTCTAGATTTGAATTTGATAGCACATTAAAGAGGTGCAAAAGTAAGTAATTATCATTAATTTCTTTGCTGTCGGGTATCAGCTATAACAATAATTAAACATATAGTTTTTAAATAGAAGTTCTGCGGCGCACTAAGTTAGTGCACTTAAGGATTTTTTTGCTGGATAGGATTCTTTTAAGAACCGAACATTTTTCTATTGAACGCTTCCGATTTGCCTTTGGGAATAGACAAGGACTTCCATTGTGGACCTTTGATCATTTTAGCTAAAAGTACTATTTGACCTACATGGGAAGCATAATGCGCTAACTGCCTATGAACCGCTTCTGTAATCGAATGGTTTTCGTTTCTGATCTTCACTTGGCTGCCGAAATTGTTTGAATCGATTGTAGCAAGAGCATCAAAAAGACAATCCCAACCTTCTTCCCAAGCGGTTATTATCTCACCTTTACTTTGATACGAATTTTCAAATTCCTGTTCTCTTTGCCTCCAGCTTTTTTCACCATCTTCAGTTAAGAAATTGGTCCAACGGCTTAGCATATTGCCATTCATGTGTTTTACAATGGTGGCCACGCTGTTATCCGATTCGCTGGCCTTCCAATTCATTTCATGATAGCTTAACTGCTTCAAACAGGCATCACCGAGTACCTTGTATCGGTTAAACTCAAACTTTACACTTTCCAGAAAATGATTGCTGAAATCCAAACTGAGAATCTATTTTGAATCGGGCACGAAATCTAAGGCTACGCCATTAATACAGTGTCTTAGGCCGGTAGGTTTAGGTCCATCATTAAAAACGTGACCTAAATGTCCGCCACAATTGGCACAATGTTCTTCTGTTCGTTTATAGCCGATATCATAATCGACATCATATGCTACATTTCCCTCAATTTCTTTATAGAAACTGGGCCAACCGGTACCTGACCTGAATTTAGTCTCACTTTTAAAGAGGGGCGTGCCACAGCCGGCGCAGACATAGGTGCCCTTTTCTTTGTTCTCCAATAGTTCGCTTGTAAAAGGGTTTTCGGTAGCAGCCTTTCTCAAAACATAAAATTCGGCTTCCGTCAGTTCTTTCTTCCACTCTTCTTCACTTTTGTTGACGGCAAACTTTTTCTCTTCTTTAACCTCGCTATCCTTTTGTTGTTGAGAGACACCTTGACAACTAATGAAGACTAGACAAGCTCCTAAAATTAGGTGTTTATATATCATCGCTTATTTTTTTTTAGTTAATTGGACGTTCAAGTAAAAACATCCTTTCAGTGTTTCTATGTTAATGTACGAAATGAATCGTTGATGGTTCATAAAAAAGAACCCCACTTTTCAGGTGGGGTTCTGCATATTTTTCGTTGAAAGTATTTAGTGAATTTTTTTCACATCTGTTTCTTCAACACCTAAAGCACTCATTACCGAATTGAGATTGGCTTCATCTAAATTAACCGCTGTTCCCAAATCTCCTGGAACCACTACAATTCTAAAAATTTGATTGTTCGTCAAATCCGCAGGAACAAGATTAGCATCAAATTCTGGTTCTAAAAGAATGGTATAATCACCAACCGTAAAATCGAAATTATAATAGAGCAAACCTTCATCACTGAAAAAAGGTTGCGGCAATTGACGCCAAACATCAAGTCCGTCAGTAACCTCTTCTAGACGATAGACCAAGATAACATCATCTTGAATTAACTGTATGTCAGAAGGGTATTCGGTGAAGAATTCATATCTATTGGCACCCGAGTTAAAACTGAGGTCGACATCTATTTCAAAGGCTGCCGCTTCAAATGCGGCTCCGTCGAGCCCGTCAAGACCATCGCGGCCCGGAGGTCCTTCAGGTCCTTCACAAGAAACAATAAAAAGTGATAGTAAAGACCCGAGTATGATTGTAGCTTTTTTCATTTTTTAAATTTTAGCGAATTATTCAATTGCGAATTTAGTTTCAAAAAGTGTTCCAAAATTTCATCGTGCTTACAAAAACACTTTCTTGTCCTTTTTGAACCCTTGTTCCAAAAACTTTCTCAAAAAAGGATTTCGAAACAGAATGATAGTGATGAAAAAGAAACAAAAAAGTTATCTTGGCGAAAACTAAGTGTGCACTTGTTGTAAATAGGTGAACTTCGGTTTAAAGTTCGACATACTTTTTAATAAAGTTGTTAGATTTACTAATATTATTAGAAAACCTCCATTTGATTATGCCACATGTAACTGTCTTCAGTCTGTTCTCCGATTTTGATATTGATCTTTTTAAGTCTGGTAAGCATTTCCGCCTTTATGAAAAATTGGGTTCTCACCCGATGGAACTTAATGGTGTTAAAGGAACATATTTCGCTGTTTGGGCTCCTTCGGCGCGGTCGGTTTCCGTTGTGGGCAACTTTAATGGATGGGATGGCCATATGCACCAATTAAATGTAAGATGGGATTCAAGCGGTATTTGGGAAGGTTTTATTCCTGGAGTGGGTGAAGGTGAAATCTACAAGTACAAAATATACTCAAACAACCATGGTGCCGTGACCGAGAAGGCCGATCCTTTTGCGCGGTATTGTGAACAACCGCCTCGCACAGCATCCATTATTTGGAAAAAGAATTACGATTGGGGCGATAACGAATGGATGGAAACGAGAAAGTCTAAAAATTCGTTGGACACACCTTTTTCGGTTTACGAAGTTCATTTAGGCTCTTGGAAGCGAAATAAAGAAGGTAAATTCTTGACCTACGAAGAATTATCGGATGATTTGGTCGCTTACGTCAAAGAAATGGGTTTTACCCACATTGAGTTTATGCCGATAATGGAATACCCGTATGACCCATCATGGGGGTATCAATTGACCGGATATTTCGCACCAACTTCCCGTTTTGGTGAACCTGAAGGGTTCAAACTTTTGGTAGATAAAATGCATAAGGCCGGTATAGGTGTCATTTTAGATTGGGTGCCATCGCATTTTCCTGAAGACGCCCATGGCCTAGGGTTTTTCGATGGGTCTCATCTATATGAACATCCTGATAGAAGACGTGGTTACCACCCAGATTGGAAGAGTTTAATATTCAATTATGGTAGAAGTGAGGTACGTGCCTTCTTGATCAGTAACGCCATTTTTTGGTTGGATCAGTTTCATGTTGATGGCTTGCGGGTCGATGCCGTGGCTTCAATGCTTTACCTCGATTATTCTCGTGAAGATGGCGAATGGGAGCCCAACATGTATGGTAATAACGAGAACTTAGAGGCTCTCTCTTTTATAAGGGAATTTAATGAGACCGTTTATGGCACTTTTCCTGATGTACAGACCATAGCTGAAGAATCGACAGCTTTTACCGGGGTCTCAAAACCGGTGATGTACGGCGGTCTTGGTTTTGGTATGAAATGGATGATGGGGTGGATGCACGATACCTTGGAATACTTTAAGAAAGAACCTGTTTATCGCAAGCATCATCAAAACGATTTGACCTTTAGCATGACCTATGCTTTTAGTGAAAACTTTATGCTTCCGTTATCTCATGATGAGGTGGTTTATGGTAAGAATTCTTTGGTATATCGCATGCCCGGCGATGAATGGCAGCGTTTTGCCAATTTACGCTTGATGTTCGGTTATATGTTTACCCACCCGGGTACCAATCTGATTTTTATGGGAGGGGAATTTGGTCAGACCAATGAATGGAATTTTCAACAGAGTTTAGATTGGCACTTGACCCAATATGATGTACACTCAGGGGTTCAACAGTTTATCAAAGACCTGAACACCCTCTACAAATCGAGTCCAGCCCTTTTTGAGAAACAGTTCAGTCCTGATGGTTTTAGGTGGATAGATTATGGCGACCACCAAAATTCGGTGTTGGCCTATATAAGAAAGGGGCACGAATCTGAGAACGATATTTACGTGGCTTGTAATTTCACTCCTGTGCCCCGTGAAAAGTACTGCATCGGTGTTGAAAAACCATCGGGTAAGTTCAAGGTTCTTCTGAATAGCGATGATAGCAAATATTCCGGTTCCGGTATGAAAAGCAAGATTTCTACCATTAAGAAAAAGCCTTGGCACGGGCGCGAGCAATCGGTAGAACTTACTATTCCGCCACTCAGTATAGTGGTATTTCAGTGAAAAACGGCCGATTTACCGTTTTAACAACCGATTGCACATGAATGATTTCGTAATTAGGCCCTAAAGTCTTTTTTTTGTAGGGTTTTAAAACTTGCCGGATGATAACCAACACAGAATTAGAGTACAAGGGTAACCTTTATCCGAATCGAGTAGTAGATTATGTTAGGGATAAGGATAAATTTTATTTCACTTCCGAAAATGGGGTTATTCTTGAGATAACGGTTATTCAAGACCGAACCGTAAGGTTCAGATATGCCACCGAGAATAATTTTCAACCTGATTTTTCATACGCCGTTGATCCAGATGCCAAGAGAGGGTATAACCATCTTGAAATCTTGGAGACCAATACCGAATATATCATAGAAACGGCCAAACTTCAGATTTTGGTCGATAAGAATACCTTGCGAAATCAGATTTCCGATCTTAACGGAAATATTATCAACGAAGATGAACTGGGTTTTCATTGGGAAGAAAACTACGATTACGGTGGTAACACCGTCAAAATGAGCAAAATCACCCAGCCAACGGAGAGTTTTTATGGTATGGGCGATAAGGCAAGCCATAGCAACCTTAAAGGTAAGAGGTTGAACAATTGGGTAATGGATCAATACGCGTTTGGTAAGGATCAAGACCCTTTATATAAAGCCATACCCTTTTATATAGGTCTTCACAGCGGTCAGGCCTACGGTATTTTTTTCGATAACAGCTTTCGTACCCAGTTTGATTTTGCGCATGAGCGTAGAACAACAACGAGCTTTTGGGCCGATGGGGGAGAAATGAACTATTATTTCTTCTACGGTCCTGAGATGTACAAAGTGGTGAGGGCTTATTCGAACTTAACAGGTGTGCCCGAATTACCACCTCTTTGGGCTTTAGGTTACCATCAATCGAAATGGAGCTATTTCCCAGAGAGCAACGTAAAAGATATTGCGAAACAGTTCAGGGATTTACAAATACCCTGCGATGCCATTTATTTGGATATTGATTACATGGATGGTTTTCGCTGTTTCACTTGGGATAAAGAGCGCTTTCCTGAGCCTAAGCGCATGATAAAAGAATTGAGCGAGGACGGCTTTAAGACCGTTGCCATGATTGACCCGGGCATCAAAATAGATAAAGATTATTGGGTCTATCAAGAAGCGATGGAAAATGACTATTTCTGTAAGCGCGCCGATGGCCCCTATATGAAGGGCAAGGTTTGGCCGGGCGAATGCCATTTTCCTGACTTTACCAATCCTGAAGTGAGGGAATGGTGGGCCGAGCTCTACAAAGAATTTATGGCCGATATTGGTGTGCATGCCGTTTGGAACGATATGAACGAGCCGGCGGTCATGGAAGTACCGACCAAGACGGCACCTCTTGATACGCGACATGACTATGACGGCTACCCTTGTAGTCATCGAAAAGCGCACAACGTTTACGGCATGCAAATGGTTCGTGCTACCTATGATGGTGTCAAAAAGTATGTATACCCGAAAAGGCCAATGGTGATCACTAGGGCCGCATACGCGGGTACTCAAAGATTCTCCTCGACTTGGACGGGCGATAATGTCGCCACCTGGGAGCACCTATGGATTGCCAATGTACAGGTACAGCGTATGTGTATGAGCGGTTATTCTTTTGTAGGCTCCGATATTGGAGGTTTCGCCGAGCAGCCCAGTGGTGAGCTTTTTGCTAGATGGATTCAATTAGGGGTATTCCATCCCTTTTGTAGGGTACATTCGAGCGGTGACCATGGTGATCAAGAACCTTGGTCTTTTGGGGCCGAGATTACTCAAATCGTGAAGAAATTTATTGAACTTCGTTATCAGCTACTTCCTTACTTATATACCATGTTCTGGAGATATGTTAGGGAAGGTAAACCCATGATACAACCTATAGTCTGTTTTGACCAAGAAGATATGCAGACGCATTTTAGAACCGATGAGTTCATTTTTGGGGAGCAAATTCTCGTTTGCCCGGTGCAAGAACCCAATGCCCAAGGTAGGCGCATGTACATACCTAGAGGAAATTGGTATAGTTATTGGGATGATGAGGTTATTGAAGGAGGTAAAGAGAAATGGGTGGCCGCAGAATTGGATACCATGCCGCTATTCGTGAAGGAAGGGGCGATAATCCCAAAATACCCCATTCACCAATATGTCGGCGAAAAAGAGATTGAGCAACTAGTCTTGGAGGTGTATTTTAAGATCGGTGATGAAAGCTCAACGGTTTACGAAGATGCCGCAGACGGCTATGATTATGAAAATGGAAAGTTCAGTTTAAGAAACTTTAAGTTGCTCGGTAAAGATGATGAATTGATTATTCACCAGTTCAAAGACGGAGGTTTTGAAACCAGTTATAGTTCATTTGTAATTAACTTTCATGGGCTTCCTTTTGAAATAGGAAAAATTGAGATTGATAATGAAAAGGTGGGTGTAAGCGAAGTAAAGTTGAAGAACAATCGAACCATGCAACTGAGCAAAGAATTTACACAACTGCGCATAACGTCAAAATGATTTTTTTGTACCATTGCGAAAATAAACATTACTGATATGAAAAAGATACTATTGGTTCTGGCTGTCTTTTTAGGGGTTGCAGCATGTAAGACGAACCCTTTTACAGGAAAAAAAGTACTTAATTTTTATCCTAACAGTCAGATTTTCCCCATGGCTTTTGCCCAATATGACCAGTTTCTGACGGAGAATAATGTAGTAAAGAATACTTCTGAAGCCCGTATGATTACCAAGGTAGGGCAGCGAATTTCTTCGGCCGCTGAACGTTGGTTGACCGCTAACGGGTATTCTGGTTACCTTAAAGACTATAAATGGGAATATAACTTGGTAAAAGATGAAACGGTGAACGCATGGTGTATGCCAGGTGGTAAAATTGTCTTTTATACAGGAATTCTACCGATTGCGGAGTCAGAAACGGGCGTGGCCGTGGTGATGGGTCATGAGGTAGCGCATGCTTTGGCCGATCATGGTGCGCAAAGAATGAGTGCTGGAACTTTGCAGCAAATCGGTGCAGTCGCCGGTAATGTGGCAATTCAAGACCCACAAAAACGTAACATCTTCAACCAAGCGTATGGTGTTGGTTCTCAAGTGGGTGTCATGCTTCCCTTTAGTAGGGGCCATGAGACCGAAGCCGATAGAATAGGTCTTCAGATTATGGCAATTGCCGGTTACGATCCCGCAGAGGCAGCAGAGCTTTGGAAACGCATGAAAGCGAACAGCGGCGGTCAGGCCCCACCAGAATTTTTAAGTACGCATCCATCTAACGATACAAGAATCAACAATTTAACAGAGTGGGCACCAATGGCAAGGGCCGAGGCCAAGAAATTTGGTGTTACTTCGTTTGAATGATTCTGCTCAAAACATGTATATTTAAGACCGTTCTCAAAAGGAACGGTTTTTTTATGCAATTATGGGTAAAACAATAGCTCCGAAAGGAAGCAAAAAACTTTTGAATGCTTGGGCATTCTATGATTGGGCCAATTCCGTTTACAATTTGGTGGTATCATCGGCCATTTTTCCAATTTTTTACGGAGCGCTTACCTTGGTGAAAGATGAAAATGACAACGTCATTAGCGACCAAGTTTCCTTTTTAGGTATTGAGTTCAATAATGATACTTTGATTAGCTATGTTACCGCTGCCGCTTTTTTGGCGGTTTCTTTTTTGAGCCCCTTATTAAGCGGTATCGCCGACTACGTGGGCAACAAGAAAATTTTCATGAAATTTTTCTGTTACTTGGGCTCCTTGTCCTGCATTGGCCTTATTTGGTTTAATATGGATTTTCTTTGGTTCGGTCTATTGTGTTACTTCTTAGCTTTGATAGGTTTTTGGGGAAGTATTGTTTTTTACAACTCGTACCTACCTGATATCGCTTTTAACGATCAGCAAGATGCGGTAAGTGCGAAGGGCTACGCTTTAGGATATATAGGGAGCGTAATTCTATTGATTATCTGCCTGATGATGATATTAAAGTACGAAGCCTTTGGATTTCAAGATGAGGGTTTGCCTACCAGACTTTCATTTGTTCTTACGGGAATTTGGTGGATAGGTTTTAGCCAGTACACCTACTTTCACCTGCCAAAAGGAAATAAAAAGGAATCGTTTACCAAAGATTTACTCTTCAACGGATTCAAAGAGCTGAAATCGATTTGGAAAAAAATCAAGATCAATGTGCCTCTGAAGCGATATTTGGGTGCTTTCTTTGTTTATAGTATGGCCGTTCAGACCATTATGTTGGTGGCCACTTACTTTGGTATTGAAGAGCTTGATTGGGGAAAAACCGACTCTACCACAGGGCTTATTGTGAGTATTTTATTAATACAGATAGTTGCCATTTTTGGGGCGTATTTGACCTCAAAAAGTTCAGAAAGGTTTGGGAATATTAGCGTTTTGATGGTGCTCAACCTTATCTGGATCATCATTTGTGTATTCGCTTATTTTATAACCACACCTAATGAATTCTATATAACCGCTGCCTTTGTTGGCTTGGTTATGGGCGGTATTCAGGCACTTTCTCGCTCGACTTATTCTAAGCTATTGCCCGATGATGCGGTCGATACAACCTCTTATTTTAGCTTTTACGATGTCTCGGAGAAAATAGGGATAGTGCTGGGTATGGTCTGCTACGGCTACGTTGCCCAAGTAACTGGTAGCATCCGTGGGTCCATTATTTTTTTCGGTATTTTCTTTTTGGTCGGTTTGTTGCTTTTGACCAGGGTTAAAAATAGACCTGTCAACTCTTAGTCTAAAACGATAAGTAATTTTGAACTTTCTTGTAGGTTAAATAGTGTTATTTAATCGTATTAATTCTTTTCAATTATTTACTGGCAATATAAGATGTATACATTCGACAGATTCTTAATTATCGCTCTGTATTTTAGCGATTTAACATTTGTTTATATAAGTTGGTAGTTGGACCGATTAGATGGTCGTTTATCGATAATCCCCCTGTCATTAGAGTGATTACTTTTCATTTGTAATTCATTTGAAAAAGGGGGGATGGGGTATTGTGATTTCTTTAAAAAGACGAAGAAGGTTTATTGCTTACTTTTTGGATTATTGTTTATAAGTGCCATTCCCTATTATTATTCTGGATCAGGCTTAGACGAGGCAGAGGCTATTGATTTGTATCTCAATCATAATTTTCCGTCACGGGTAAGATATGATTTGAGTTATGAGCCAGTATTTTCCAATTTAACTTTTGATTCTCCCCTTACTTTTAATGAAGATGCCGCGTCCAATCGGATAATTGTAGGGCAGAGAGACGGTAAAATTTTTTGGTTTGATAAAGAGGAGTCAGTTATTCAAAAAAATACTCTTCTTGATTTATCTGATGAGGTTGGTGTAGTTTGGGATGGAGGATTTTTAGGTCTTGCCTTACACCCAGAGTTTGGATCTCAGGGGAAGAATTATTTTTACGTTTATTACACGACCGAGGATGCAAATGGAGAGGATTACCCAGATTATCATTCTGGTCAGTGGTGTACAAATGATCAGTATTGGGGTAATTACCTAATTCTTTCAAGATATGATTTAAACCCCGAAACTTTTGAGGTTGACAAATCATCAGAACAGGTTCTATTAAAAAGAAGAATGTATGGAACCACGCATCGAGGCGGTGGACTGTTATTCGGTGCTGATGGCTTTTTGTATCTCTCTACCGGTGATCAATCAGCATGGGTAAAAGCACAAGATATTAGCAATAATGTCGATGGAGGTGTTTTGAGAATAGATGTCGATAAAGATACTTTAAGAAGTCATCCAGCTATTAGGAAAATGCCTTCCCATGCCGGTTTTCAGGATGAAATTAGCGGTAATGATTATTGGATACCTAATGACAATCCATTCTTAAGTCCAGACGGCAAGAATTTTGAAGAATATTATAGTTTAGGGCATCGTAATCCCCATCGGATGACGATGGACAGAGAAACTGGTGTTCTATATGTAGGGGAAATTGGGGGTGCTCTGCATGAGGAAATTAATGTAATCGAAAAAGGTAAAAATTACGGATGGCCTGTTTATGAAGGCCTTGTAAAAAATACTTCTTGCGTGCCTCAGCTTCTTGATTCGATGCCGCATACAAGACCTTTAACGACCTTTCCAAGATCTGAAGCGAATTCTGTTATTGGTGGCTTCGTATACCGAGGTAATCAAATACCAGATTTATATGGTAAGTATATTTGCGCAGATTACGGTATTGGAGAAGAGATATGGTCAGTTAACATAGAGAATGGAAACTTTACTCAATTAGGAAATTTTGCATCAACAGATATCATATCTTTTGGAGAAGATTCAGAGGGAGAAATTTATTTGTTAAAACAGGGTATATCTAATCTTTACAAGATAACTTCGGTAAATAACCCCTACAATACGATTCCAGATTCTCTTTCCAAAACAGGGGCATTTAAAGATTTGGAAACACTTGAACCAACCGAAGGTTTAATACCTTATGATTTGGTAGAATCATTTTGGTCTGATGGGGCAATTAAGAAGAGATGGATGGCAGTTCCCAACGATGGGGACTATAACAGTGTAAATGAGAAAATTGTCTATTCTGAAAATGACCTTTGGAAGTTTCCAGTTGGTTCAGTTTTAATAAAGCATTTCGAATTACCAATTGATCATAATGACCCTACTAAGAGAAAAAGATTAGAAACTCGATTTTCCGTAAAAGGAGAAGATAATCAGTTTTATTTTCTAACATATAAATGGAATGAATCACAGACCGATGCGGTACTTTTAACTGAGGGATTAGAAGAAAGTATTCTTGTTCAAAAGTCTGATGGAAGTAGTGACTTTCAGATTTGGAGCTATCCTGATATTGGTGATTGTATAAGTTGTCATAACACAGTATCTGATGGAACCTTAGGCCCAAGAACTAGGTTTCTAAATAAGGATTATACGTATGATAAAACGGGTAGGACAGCGAACCAGTTGGTTACGTTTAGTCATTTGGGGATTATAGATCAAAACATAGAAGACATAGATGTTCCAACTTTATTGACTTCAAAATCCATCAAAGATTCAACCGCAACAATTGAAGAAAAGGCAAGGTCTTATCTGGATTTGAATTGTGCTTATTGTCATAGACCAGGTACTGGTAATAGGGGTGAATTCGATTTAAGATTAACTAATAATCTTATACAAACTGGTATTTTGAATGCCGCACCTGTAGAAAGTCTTGGGCTTCCAGATGAAAAAATTTTAGAACCTGGTAATTCTGGTTCCTCGATTTTATATCACCGTGTGCAAACTACGAACAAGTCTCTTCAGATGCCTCCTATTGGTAAAAACAAGATTGATGAAGAGGCTGTTAGGCTTTTGGAGACTTGGATTCAAAAATTGCAAGATCCTTGTCCCAAAAGTATTGTAATGGAGAGATATGACAATGTAGAAGGAACTTCAATTGCAGATTTGAAAAATCACCCTGGTTTTCCTGACATTCCCAGTGATACTTTGAGTCTTTACGAGTTCGACATCCCGGTGGATTCCGGGGACGACTACGGAGTGCGGGTGCGTGGTCTTCTGCGGGCGCCCGAGACGGGCACGTACCGTTTCTGGGTCTCGGGGGACAACGGCGTTGAGCTTATCCTTGGCACCGGCCCTGACGCCTCGGGGGCGGAGCGCATCGCGTACCACGACGACTGGTCCCGTTACCGCGAGTGGGGCCGCTACGCGACCCAGCGGTCGTTACCGGTCGAACTGGAGGCCGGCGGCCTGTACTATATGGAGGCGTTGATGAACGAGGGGAACGGCGGGGACCATCTGACGGTCGGCTGGCGTCGTCCTAGCGACGGCGATGGCGTTGAGCCAAAAGAAGTTATACCATGTACTGTTTTTGAAGAGTTTGTATCAGAAACGACTGTTCCGGTTACAGGAATATCTATGGAAAAAGATTCTTTAATATTGGAGGTCGGCTCGGCGCTGTCGCTTTCGGCTTCCGTCGCCCCTTCGGATGCCACGGACCCCGGGGTTTCCTGGTCGAGTTCCGACGAGGGCGTCGCCACTGTCGGCCCCGACGGTCTGGTCACCGGTGTCTCGGTGGGCGTTGCGACCGTTACGGCGACCACCTCGGACGGCGGGCACACGGCCAGCGCCGAGGTGACGGTCGATGACTGTGTCGGGCGCATAGTGATGGAGAGGTACGAAGGGGTTTCCGGCTGGTCGGTTTCCGGCCTTCGCTCGCACCCTTCCTTTCCCGGCTCCCCCTCCTTTTCGGCGGACCTGGACGAGTTCGACATCCCGGTGGATTCCGGGGACGACTACGGAGTGCGGGTGCGGGGTCTTCTGCGTGCGCCCGAGACGGGCACCTACCGTTTCTGGGTCTCGGGGGACAACGGCGTTGAGCTTATCCTTGGCACCGGCCCTGACGCCTCGGGGGCGGAGCGCATCGCGTACCACGACGACTGGTCCCGTTACCGCGAGTGGGGCCGCTACGCGACCCAGCGGTCTTTGCCGGTCGAACTGGAGGCCGGCGGCCTGTACTATATGGAGGCGCTGATGAACGAGGGGAACGGCGGGGACCATCTGACGGTCGGCTGGCGTCGTCCTAGCGACGGCGATGGGGAGGGTCCCTCGGAGGTCCTTCACTGCGCGTATTTCGCCGAGCTTCCGTCGGTGGCCGTGACCGGTGTTTCGGTGTCCCCTTCCTTGGCGAACCTGACCGTCGGCTCGGCGCTGTCGCTTTCGGCTTCCGTCGCCCCTTCGGATGCCACGGACCCCGGGGTTTCCTGGTCGAGTTCCGACGAGGGCGTCGCCACTGTCGGCCCCGACGGTCTGGTCACCGGTGTCTCGGTGGGCGTTGCGACCGTTACGGCGACCACCTCGGACGGCGGGCACACGGCCAGCGCCGAGGTGACGGTCGATGACTGTGTCGGGCGCATAGTGATGGAGAGGTACGAAGGGGTTTCCGGCTGGTCGGTTTCCGGCCTTCGCTCGCACCCTTCCTTTCCCGGCTCCCCCTCCTTTTCGGCGGACCTGGACGAGTTCGACATCCCGGTGGATTCCGGGGACGACTACGGAGTGCGGGTGCGGGGTCTTCTGCGTGCGCCCGAGACGGGCACCTACCGTTTCTGGGTCTCGGGGGACAACGGCGTTGAGCTTATCCTTGGCACCGGCCCTGACGCCTCGGGGGCGGAGCGCATCGCGTACCACGACGACTGGTCCCGTTACCGCGAGTGGGGCCGCTACGCGACCCAGCGGTCTTTGCCGGTCGAACTGGAGGCCGGCGGCCTGTACTATATGGAGGCGCTGATGAACGAGGGGAACGGCGGGGACCATCTGACGGTCGGCTGGCGTCGTCCTAGCGACGGCGATGGGGAGGGTCCCTCGGAGGTCCTTCACTGCGCGTATTTCGCCGAGCTTCCGTCGGTGGCCGTGACCGGTGTTTCGGTGTCCCCTTCCTTGGCGAACCTGACCGTCGGCTCGGCGCTGTCGCTTTCGGCTTCCGTCGCCCCTTCGGATGCCACGGACCCCGGGGTTTCCTGGTCGAGTTCCGACGAGGGCGTCGCCACTGTCGGCCCCGACGGTCTGGTCACCGGTGTCTCGGTGGGCGTTGCGACCGTTACGGCGACCACCTCGGACGGCGGGCACACGGCCAGCGCCGAGGTGACGGTCGATGACTGTGTCGGGCGCATAGTGATGGAGAGGTACGAAGGGGTTTCCGGCTGGTCGGTTTCCGGCCTTCGCTCGCACCCTTCCTTTCCCGGCTCCCCCTCCTTTTCGGCGGACCTGGACGAGTTCGACATCCCGGTGGATTCCGGGGACGACTACGGAGTGCGGGTGCGGGGTCTTCTGCGTGCGCCCGAGACGGGCACCTACCGTTTCTGGGTCTCGGGGGACAACGGCGTTGAGCTTATCCTTGGCACCGGCCCTGACGCCTCGGGGGCGGAGCGCATCGCGTACCACGACGACTGGTCCCGTTACCGCGAGTGGGGCCGCTACGCGACCCAGCGGTCTTTGCCGGTCGAACTGGAGGCCGGCGGCCTGTACTATATGGAGGCGCTGATGAACGAGGGGAACGGCGGGGACCATCTGACGGTCGGCTGGCGTCGTCCTAGCGACGGCGATGGGGAGGGTCCCTCGGAGGTCCTTCACTGCGCGTATTTCGCCGAGCTTCCGTCGGTGGCCGTGACCGGTGTTTCGGTGTCCCCTTCCTTGGCGAACCTGACCGTCGGCTCGGCGCTGTCGCTTTCGGCTTCCGTCGCCCCTTCGGATGCCACGGACCCCGGGGTTTCCTGGTCGAGTTCCGACGAGGGCGTCGCCACTGTCGGCCCCGACGGTCTGGTCACCGGTGTCTCGGTGGGCGTTGCGACCGTTACGGCGACCACCTCGGACGGCGGGCACACGGCCAGCGCCGAGGTGACGGTCGATGACTGTGTCGGGCGCATAGTGATGGAGAGGTACGAAGGGGTTTCCGGCTGGTCGGTTTCCGGCCTTCGCTCGCACCCTTCCTTTCCCGGCTCCCCCTCCTTTTCGGCGGACCTGGACGAGTTCGACATCCCGGTGGATTCCGGGGACGACTACGGAGTGCGGGTGCGGGGTCTTCTGCGTGCGCCCGAGACGGGCACCTACCGTTTCTGGGTCTCGGGGGACAACGGCGTTGAGCTTATCCTTGGCACCGGCCCTGACGCCTCGGGGGCGGAGCGCATCGCGTACCACGACGACTGGTCCCGTTACCGCGAGTGGGGCCGCTACGCGACCCAGCGGTCTTTGCCGGTCGAACTGGAGGCCGGCGGCCTGTACTATATGGAGGCGCTGATGAACGAGGGGAACGGCGGGGACCATCTGACGGTCGGCTGGCGTCGTCCTAGCGACGGCGATGGGGAGGGTCCCTCGGAGGTCCTTCACTGCGCGTATTTCGCCGAGCTTCCGTCGGTGGCCGTGACCGGTGTTTCGGTGTCCCCTTCCTTGGCGAACCTGACCGTCGGCTCGGCGCTGTCGCTTTCGGCTTCCGTCGCCCCTTCGGATGCCACGGACCCCGGGGTGTCCTGGTCGAGTTCCGACGAGGGCGTCGCCACTGTCGGCCCCGACGGTCTGGTCACCGGTGTCTCGGTGGGCGTTGCGACCGTTACGGCGACCACCTCGGACGGCGGGCACACGGCCAGCGCCGAGGTTACGGTGGAGGACTCTCAAATACGGGTTTCAGGCATTCTTATTAGTCCAGATAGGTATGAATTAGTTGAGGGAGAAAGCCTACAAATGATAACCACACTAACCCCTACTAATCCTACAAATGACAAAGTGATTTGGTCAAGTAGTGATTCTTTGGTAGTTAACGTAGATAGCCTTGGTATGGCTACTGCTCTTTTGCCGGGACAAGCGGTAGTCACTGCGACTACGGACGATGGTGGATACACTTCTTCCTCCGAAATAATTGTAGCTGACAGTATTATACCTGTCTCAGGCATTTATTTAAATCCCGATACTGCTGAACTTATAGTGGGAAATACACTTCAAGTATTAGCAACCATAGCGCCAAATAATGCTACAAACGATAAGGTCCACTGGTCTAGCAGAGATTCTTTAGTGGCCAGTGTAGACACCTTGGGTTTGGTTACGGCACATTCTCCAGGAAATGTAAATATAACTGGTACAAGTGATGACGGAGGATATACATATAGTTCTCTAATTTCAGTTTATGAGGTTGTAACGACTAATACTAATAAGAGTATTTCTACTTCTAAGAAGAAAGATACCAATATCTTAAACCCTGTAAACGATGAATTTAAGATATTTCCGAATCCTGCATCAGATTTTATCACTATCGTTATTCCAGAAAATACTAAAGAATGTGTGTTAGGAATTTACGATGAAAGCAATAGATTGGTAATACGACAAATAGGATCTAATAATGAATTTAAGATAGATGTCAGTGGCCTGAGTAAAGGTGTCTATATAATAGTGTTATCGGATTTAGAAAACAATACTTTATATGGAAAATTTTTAAAAGAATAGTTAAAATCTTATCTATTAAAAAAGCCTCCGTTTAAGGAGGCTTTCTTAGTTGACTGATTTTCGCTTTTTGATGTTATAAATTATCCTCGAGAAATATCACCCGAGCCAGAAGTCTTTGTATCAACTTTTTTAGGGTTACCTCTGTAGCTGATATCTCCTGAACCTGAAACTCTAGCTTTTAATGATTCTTTGGCGGTAATCTTGATATCGGCAGAGCCCGAAATGGTCGCTTCTACGTGTTCAGCTTCCAAATCATAGGCTTTAATGTCACCAGACCCGGAAATAGTTGCCTCAAAGCTGCTTGTCGAGCCGCTAAGAGTGATGTCACCTGACCCTGACATGGCAGCGGTTATCGAGTTAGCCTCTAGATCTAAAGTGATATCGCCCGATCCTGACATAGCCGTTTTAAAGTTGTTGGTCTTGATTGTCTTTTTACCTACGATATCGCCCGATCCCGAGAGACTTACAGCGTCTATACTTTCTACCGGAACGGTTATTCTTATTCCATTGCTGTTTTTAGAAGGTTTTAAATTCATTCCTTTTTCAGCACGAATCGCCAATTTACCATTGTTTACCTCTGTAATGATGTGTTTCAATAAGTTTTGATCGCCTTTAATTGTGAGTTCGCCTTCTTTGCCATTGACAAGGTCGATATCGAACCAGCCCGATACCGATAGGGCATCATAGTCTTGTAGGTTTCTGTTTTCGGTGGTCACATTTCCATCTCCTTTAACTACACGGCCCCATTGCGCCGAACAAGAAATGGTTACTGATACTAATAAAATTAATAATGTTGCTTTTTTCATGATGATTGATGTTTTTCTGTCTAAGACAGAGGTTGATAATTAGTTTTTAAAGAATGTAATGCCACCGTAATCACTGGTAACGGAAACATTTTTACCGTTAGATACTGATCCATAATGACCTTTGTAATATTTGCTGTTGTTCTTTTCTTCGCTAATTTGAATGTCAAAATCATCTTTGCCACTAACTCCTGCATATGAAGTTCGTATTTCGAAATTGAATGCGTATTGTGGATGATACCCAATCTTGACCCCCGTATAATCTGTTTTTATTAATAGGTTGCCGGCGTCTTCTGCCATTTGGTCAATTTTTAAAGAACCATAATCTGCAGTAATATCTAGATTGCCGTGTACGGTACCGATCTGAACATTGATGTAATCTCCGCGGCCGTAAATATTATTGGCCTCGCCTACTTGAATTTTTCCGTAATCACTGGAGTATTCAAGGTTTTGCATGCTTTCTATTTCTGAATTGGTATAATCGGCATTAATGACCAAATCACCCGCTTTTTCGATTTTAAACCCGGAATAATCCGCTGAAATTTTAGCACTATTGACATAGCCAAAACTTGAGTTTGAGGTGTAATCAAAATTCAATTGATTTTGTCTACCTCTTAGTTCCCCAATATCTAACCTACCGTAATCACAATTGATTTTGGCATGTCCATCGACCCTATCAAGTATGATACTTCCGTAGTCGTTATCTAAGTTAATATTGCTTTTGATGGGTAATTTAATGGTGTAATCGACTTGCATATTAACATTGTTCTTTTTTCCCCAGTTCCATCCCCAACTACTATTATCATTGTTGAAGTTCGTCTTCGCCGATACCTCGTTACGGCTGGCCTCAAAATTCACATCGATTTCATTGAGCTTTTGAATGACCCTTTCTTCATTATTTCCGTTGGTCTTGATATGTACCTCAATGATAATCTTGTTTTCATTCCAAGAGGTAAGGTTTAGGTTTCCATAGCTGTTATTTACACGTAACAACACATCAGAATTGACGTCGAATTCCTTTTTAATGGTTTTTTCTTTGGTATGTTTTCCCCTAAAATCTCCATTATTGGCAGAAATGAGGACAGGAGCCAAGAGTAGGAGCAATGTCAAAAACTTATATGGTAGTATTCTTTTCATAATCTTTTGAATTTTTAATGTTTTCAATTTTATCGAGAACATCTTGCAATAAATCTATTCTGGTTTGAAAATTAGTGATCATGGCACTAAGAATTAGTTTGCTATCACCCCCATTTATAAGGTCTTGTGTAAGCTTCTTATGGTCTCTTTCGAGCTTTGTCAATTGGGAGAGCGCATCATCTACTAGTTTTTTGGTCTCGGGCGAACTCAAGTCTTTAAGCTCGTTGGTCTGCTGCTCAATTAGATTGGCAAAGTAAAATTCCGTTTGAGAGACTTCAGGTGAAATTTCGGCCACTTTCTCTTCTACGCTCGGGTCGGTACTGAAAAATAGAACCGATAAGGTACCGACCAATAACAAAGAGGCTGCTATACCAATGGGTTTCCACCAATTATTTTTTGGTCGATCGAATGGTACCGTACCTGCTCTTGAATTCAGTTTTTCGATAAATCGACTTTGATGTTCACCAAAAGGCTCTTGATCATCAAATTGACCTTCTAACCGAGCGAAAAGTTCGTCTATTTCATCTTTTTTCATATCAAGCACAAATCAGTTTGTTTCTTAAGCTTTCTTTGGCCCTAGAAATAGTAGTGCGGCAATTAGCATAGCTAATGTTCATAATCTTACTTATTTCTTCATAATCATAACCTTCGATAAGATGTAAGGTCAAAGAAATTCTGTAATTGTCTTTCAATTTGTTCATGGTCTCCATCACTTTTTGAGCCTTAAGTTCAGTTACGCCATGTGAATCGAAATTAACTTCATCATTATCTTCGACCCTGTACATCACATCTTCAATTGCAACTTCGTTCTTTTTTAATTGCTTTTTGTAGTGGTAGATACTGTTGTTGATTACAATTCGCTTTAACCAAGCGCCGAATGCGACTTCACCTTTGAAAGTATGCAGCTTCGTAAACGCGTTTAAAAACGATTCTTGCATAATGTCTTCAGCTTCATCGGTCTTCTTGACTATTCTTAGCGATGTATTGTACATAGCTTTATAATAGCGGTTGTAGACCTCTATTTGGGCGCTTTGTTTGCCTTGCAGGCACCATTTTAATAAAACATCAATATGTTCCCTTTTGTGGCTCAAAAAGTGGATGGTTTGTAGTAAAGATGTATGAAGATAACTTTTGTTACAGTTTGTTCGAAAAAAAGTAATGAATACGGTTTTTCATGATTGGCATAACAATTGTCTTAACTGGTAAGCAATAAAGCCCCCGATAATGCGATTATTAATCTACACGGGGCTTTTCAACGTTTATAAACAATTGAATAAATTAGGATTTCTGTTCAGATAATGACAGAATGACTGGAAATGATATTATGGGAGATTCTAAATTTTCAAATTTTGACAATATGTCGTTACACGGTATCGATGAAGATGCTGAATTAATACCCTTGTTGACACCCGAGGATGAAGAGGAAATGAACAATGAGGTTTTGCCTGAAACATTGCCTATTCTTCCATTGAGAAATACGGTTTTGTTTCCTGGGGTAGTGATACCCATTACTGCTGGGCGCGATACCTCAATCAATTTAATAAAAGACGCTAATAACGGTTCGAAAGTCATCGGTGTGGTTTCACAGAAAGATGAGGCAACCGAAAATCCTACCCCAGGCGATGTGAACGTTTTGGGCACAGTAGCCAGAATATTGAGAGTTCTTAAAATGCCCGATGGTAATACCACGGTGATACTACAAGGGAAAAAGAGATTCGAGATTGCCGAAGTACTGACCGAAAAGCCATATATGACCGCTACGGTTAGAGAGGTGACCGAAAATAGGGAAGATCAGCAGAGCCAAGAGTTTTTGGCCATTATAGAATCGATTAAAGAGCTTGCTTTAAAAATCATTCGCGATAATCCGAATATACCAAGTGAGGCTTCCTTTGCCATCAAAAATATTCAGAGCAATTCTTTTCTGATCAACTTTGTTTCTTCAAACCTTAATTTAGATGTAAAGGAGAAACAAGAGCTTTTAGAGATTAATAGTCTAAAAGATAGGGCTCTGGCCACGTTGAAATATATGAACCTTGAGCTCCAAAAATTAGAGCTGAAGAATGATATACAGTCAAAGGTCAGAAATGATTTAGATCAGCAACAAAGAGAATACTTCTTGCACCAACAGATGAAGACCATTCAAGAAGAGTTGGGTGGTGTGTCTCATGATGACGAGTTGTTGGAAATGCGCGAGAAGGCCAAGAAAAAGAAGTGGAGCAAAAAGGTGGGCGAGCACTTTGAAAAAGAGTTGGCCAAAATGCAGCGAATGAATCCGCAGGTGGCCGAGTATTCCATCCAAAGAAATTATTTAGACCTTTTTCTTGACTTGCCATGGAACGATTTCTCAAAAGATAAGTTTGATCTAAAAAGGGCACAAAGAATTCTTGACAGAGATCATTACGGACTTGAAGATGTCAAAAAAAGAATCATAGAATATTTGGCAGTCCTGAAGTTGAGAAACGATATGAAGTCTCCGATACTTTGTCTTTACGGGCCTCCTGGCGTGGGTAAAACTTCATTGGGCAAGTCTGTGGCTGAGGCTCTAGGAAGGGAGTATGTGCGCATGTCACTCGGCGGTTTAAGGGATGAGGCAGAAATACGAGGACATCGAAAAACCTACATTGGGGCGATGCCCGGTAGAATTGTACAGAGTATTAAAAAGGCGGGAACCTCAAACCCTGTATTTATACTCGACGAAATTGACAAACTGTCTAGCAGTCATCAAGGGGATCCTTCTTCGGCCATGTTGGAAGTTCTAGACCCAGAACAGAACAGTGAGTTTTATGATAATTTCTTGGAGATGGGATATGACCTCTCAAAAGTAATGTTCATAGCCACTGCCAATAATTTAAGTACAATTCAGCCTGCGCTTAGAGACCGTATGGAAATTATAAATGTCACGGGTTACACCATTGAGGAAAAGGTAGAAATAGCCAAAAGACATTTGTTGCCGAAGCAATTAAAAGAGCATGGTCTTTCGGCCAAAGATTTAAAAATAGGTAAACCGCAACTTGAAAAGATTGTAGAGGGATATACCCGTGAATCTGGGGTTCGTAGTCTTGAAAAGCAAATCGCCAAAATGGTGCGCTATGCCGCTACCAATATAGCGACCGAGGAAGAGTATGAAGTGAAAGTTTCCAATGAGATTGTTGAAAAAGTGCTGGGGCCAGCCCGTTTGGAGAGGGATAAGTACGAAAATAACGATGTTGCCGGGGTGGTAACAGGTTTGGCATGGACGAGTGTTGGAGGTGATATTCTCTTCATCGAATCCATTTTATCGAAAGGTAAGGGAGCACTGAATGTTACCGGTAATCTCGGTAAGGTGATGAAAGAGTCCGCTACCATTGCCTTGGAATATATAAAATCAAATGCCGATAGGTTTGGTATCGATTTTGGAGTTTTTGAAAAATATAATGTTCATATTCACGTACCGGAAGGGGCTACACCAAAAGACGGGCCAAGTGCTGGTATAACTATGCTTACGTCATTGGTTTCGTTGTTCACGCAGAGGAAAGTAAAGAAAAGCCTAGCCATGACAGGTGAGATTACTTTACGCGGTAAAGTGCTTCCTGTGGGTGGTATCAAAGAAAAAATATTGGCTGCCAAAAGAGCAAGAATTAAAGAAATTATTCTTTGTAAGGATAACGAGAAAGATATTCTTGAAATAAAAAAGGAGTATCTTAAGGGTCTAAAATTTCATTACGTAACCGATATGCACGAAGTAATCGATATTGCGATTACTAGTCAAAAAGTCAAGAACGCGAAATCCCTTTAATGCAAAAAATAGCAATTGCAATCGATGGTTTCTCCTCAACAGGAAAAAGTACGCTTGCTAAACAGTTGGCCAAAGCCTTAAACTATAAATACATAGACACTGGTGCTATGTACAGAGCGGTAACCTTGTTTGCCATGCGTAACGGTTTCATTGCCGAGGGTAAAGATAATTTGGGTGCTTTAGTTAAGCTTTTACCGACCATCCGGTTAAATTTTGTTCCAAATGAAGAGTTGGGTTTCTCTGAAATCTATTTGAACGGCGAAAATGTAGAAAACGAAATTAGAACCTTGCAAGTTTCTAGATTTGTCAGTAGGGTTGCAGAGTTGGAGCAGGTGCGCCATAAACTGGTAGAGCTTCAAAAAGCAATGGGAAAGGAAAAGGGCATTGTTATGGATGGCCGCGATATAGGTACGGTAGTGTTTCCCGACGCGGAACTAAAGGTTTTTATGACCGCTTCAACTCAAGCGAGGGCTACCCGTAGATATAAAGAACTGCTTGATAGGGGCGATAATGTTTCATATGAAGAGGTTCTTGAGAATGTTCAAAAAAGAGACTTTATAGATTCCAATAGAGAGTTTTCGCCGCTGCGAAAAGCTGATGATGCCATAGAATTTGATAACAGTGATATGGGACTGCAAGAGCAATTTGAGCGATTACATAGTATAGCACTGCGATGTCTTGAAAAAGTACAATGAAAAAAGGCCTTCATATGAAGGCCTTTTTATGTGTTATTCCCAGAATGTTATAGATTCGGAATGACCAATTCTTGATCAGGATGAATAACATCAGGGTTTTTAAGAATATTGGTATTCGCAGCGAATATCTGCTTGTATTTCATTGGGTCACCGTAATACTTTTTGGCGATTTTACTAAGCGATTCTCCACTTTTTACAGTGTGTCTCGCATAAACAGATGTGTCGCCCACAGTAATGTTAGCCTTAATATCACTTGGGTTTTCCCCACCGATTTCCTTTATTTTATCCCAAAGCAAATTTTTCTCATACTGGGTGCCTGCCTCTCCCTTTACTTTTAAAATGCCGCTTTCTTCCCATACATCGCCATTTTTAACTCCCAGTTTCTCACCTAGGTCTAAAACAGGTTGGTATTTTGCTTTTACGCTCATGATGTTCAATTTTTTAATGGTTAATATTCTGTGTTCAAGATAGCGATATTTGGCCTATGCTCGGTCAAAAACATGAATTTTCCGAGTTTTTCTGCAACCACTTAAAAATAAGGTTGGTTAAGTCAGTTTAAAGGTGTATTTTTGCACACCTTTTTTACAAAGAAATCAAGAGGAAAAGGAAAGCGAAAAGATAAACTTATAACATCTTCTGCGATAATTGTTTAACTCTTGTGAATTCGTAGAATACAAATTTTAATCAGCACATGGCTGAAGAAAAAAACACAGTTGAGGTAGAAGAAACTGCCGCAGCACAACAAGAAGCGAAAAAGGAAGTGCCACAACAAGATCCTCAAGAATTTTTGGAGAATTTTGATTGGGAGAAGTATGAAGAGGGTATTGAGAGAGTAGATGATTCCAAATTGGAGGAGTTCGAAAAGTTGGTAGCCGAAAACTTCGTAGACACTGCCGATGAAGAAGTAGTTGAAGGTAAGGTGGTTTATTTGACCGACCGTGAGGCAATTATTGATATTAACGCCAAATCTGAAGGTGTTATCTCATTGAACGAATTCAGGTATAATCCTGATTTGAAGGTGGGAGATAAAGTTGAAGTGTTAATTGACATTCGTGAAGACAAGAGTGGTCAATTGGTACTTTCTCACAGAAAGGCAAGAACTATCATGGCTTGGGATCGTGTAAACGCTGCCCATGACAAAGAAGAAATCGTTAGCGGTTTTGTTAAGTGTAGAACCAAAGGTGGTATGATCGTAGATGTATTCGGCATCGAGGCGTTCTTGCCAGGTTCTCAAATCGATGTGAAGCCAATTCGCGATTACGATCAATATGTTGGCAAGACTATGGAGTTCAAAGTGGTTAAGATCAACCATGAATTCAAGAACGTAGTTGTTTCGCATAAAGCCCTTATCGAGGCCGATATCGAAGAGCAGAAGAAAGAAATCATTAGCCAGTTAGAGAAAGGCCAAGTATTAGAGGGTGTTGTTAAGAACATTACTTCTTACGGTGTCTTTGTTGATTTAGGAGGTGTTGACGGTTTGGTACACATTACCGACCTTTCTTGGAGCCGTATCAACCATCCGAACGAGGTTGTTGAGCTTGATCAGAAAATCAACGTTGTTATTCTTGACTTCGATGAGAACAAGTCTCGAATCCAATTGGGTATGAAGCAATTGGAGAAACATCCGTGGGATGCTCTTAGCGACGAAATCAAAATTGGCGATAAAGTTAAAGGTAAAGTAGTTGTTATTGCTGACTACGGTGCGTTTATCGAAGTAGTTGAAGGTGTAGAAGGTTTGATTCACGTTTCTGAAATGTCTTGGTCTACCCATTTACGCTCTGCACAAGATTTCGTTAACGTTGGTGACGAAGTTGAGGCTGTAGTATTGACCTTGGATAGAGAAGATCGTAAGATGTCTCTTGGTATCAAGCAATTGACTCCAGACCCATGGACTGATATTACTTCTAAGTACCCTGTAGGTTCTAGACATAAAGGTATCGTTAGAAACTTCACCAATTTCGGAGTGTTCGTAGAAATGGAAGAAGGTATCGACGGTTTGATCTATATCTCTGATCTTTCATGGACTAAGAAAATCAAGCACCCATCAGAATTTGTGAGTGTTGGTGATACAATGGAAGTTGAAGTTCTTGAATTGGATGTTGAAGGACGTAAGTTGAGCTTAGGTCACAAACAGACTACCGAAAATCCTTGGGATAAATACGAAAAGGAATTCGCTGAAGGAACAGTTCATAAAGCAGCCATTACCGATGTAGTCGATAAAGGTGCTACTATTGAATTCAACGAAGACATTACGGCTTTTGTACCGCAACGTCATATGGAGAAAGAAGATGGTTCTAAACTTGGTAAAGGTGAAGAGGCCGAATTCAGAATCATTGAGTTCAACAAAGACTTCAAACGAGTGGTTGCTAGTCATACAGCGATTTTCCGTGAAGAAGAGCAACGTAACATCAAAGCTGCACAGAAAAAAGCTGCCGCTGCTGCTGAAGAATCTAAGCCTACCTTAGGTGATGCAAATGAGGCACTTCAAGCTTTGAAAGACAAAATGGAAGCTGGTAAGAAATAAGTTTCGATTTTATAAATTCAAAAGCCCTGTCGTTTATTCGGCAGGGCTTTTTTATTGATGGGTGTATTGTGAATATCTTCCGTAATTGTCATGCAACGAAACAGTTAAATGGTTCCTTTTTTACAAATTGACAAACATTATCGGTTTTAAGTAATATTCCCTATTTTTGTTGAGCTAAACCAATAGGGCAGTATGAGTCAAAAAGTACTTCTTTCCGCAAAGGAAATCAACATCATACTACACCGTTTGGCCTGTCAACTTCTAGAAAACCATCTCGATTTTAAAGAAACTGTGTTAATTGGCATTCAGCCGAGAGGTATTTTTTTGGCCGACCGTTTGACTAAACTTTTGAAAGAAGAGTATGGGGTCAAGCATATTGATTTAGGCTTTCTCGATATTACATTTTACAGAGATGATTTTAGAAGGGGGGATAAACCTTTAGAGGCCAATAAGACAAAAATTGACTTTTTGGTCGAGGATAAAAAAGTGGTTTTTATTGATGATGTTCTTTATACCGGTAGGAGTATAAGGGCTGCTTTGACTGCCATACAGTCTTTTGGCAGGCCTTCTGAAATTGAGCTTTTAACGCTAATAGATAGAAGATTTAGCCGACATCTACCGATTCAGCCCAATTACCGTGGGCGACAAGTTGATGCCATAAATAACGAAAAGGTAAAGGTTCACTGGAAAGAAAATGAAGGTGAAGATGTTATATATCTTATAAATAAATAATAATGAGCGAGTTAAGTGTAAAGCACTTATTGGGTATTAAATATCTGAACGAAAAAGATATTCAGCTCATTTTTGAGACAGCAGACCATTTTAAAGAAGTAATAAATAGGTCTATAAAAAAGGTACCTTCTTTAAGGGATATTACTATTGCAAATATTTTTTTCGAGAACAGCACCCGTACGAAGCTGTCTTTTGAGTTGGCCGAAAAAAGATTGTCGGCTGATGTGATTAATTTCTCTGCCGGGCAATCATCGGTTAAGAAAGGTGAAACTCTTATTGACACCGTCAATAACATTCTGTCGATGAAAGTTGATATGGTGGTAATGCGGCATCCAAATCCCGGGGCGGGTATTTTCCTGTCAAAACATGTAAAGGCATCGATAGTTAATGCGGGTGACGGGGCCCATGAGCACCCGACCCAAGCACTGCTCGACTCTTATTCCATTAGGGAAAAACTTGGTGATGTTGGTGGAAAAAACGTTGTAATTGTGGGTGATATTCTTCATTCGCGAGTGGCACTTAGCAATATATTTGCGTTGAAGCTGCAAGGAGCGAACGTGAAAGTATGCGGACCAAGAACTTTGCTTCCCAAATACATCGAATCTCTGGGGGTCGGTGTTGAAACCGATCTGAGAAAGGCTTTGAACTGGTGTGATGTGGCAAACATGCTACGCATTCAAAATGAACGTCTTGATATAAGTTATTTTCCTACTACAAGGGAATATACCCAGCAATTCGGCGTCAATAAGAAGTTGCTTGATAGTTTAGATAAAAAAATAGTGATAATGCACCCTGGCCCGATTAATAGGGGTGTTGAGATTACTACCGATGTGGCCGATTCTCAGCAATCGATAATTTTAAATCAAGTTGAGAACGGTGTAGCCATTCGTATGGCAGTAATTTATCTTTTAGCTTCTAAAATTAAATAACCTAGTTATGATTTTTGATTCTGATGGTTCAACTACTATTGTTTTTCAGGAAAAAACGACTCTATCTACTTTTCTGAATAATTTGAACGAGGCTTACCCGAAAATAAAGAACGAGCATATTATTGTCAATTTGTTTTCATTTTCAAAATTGAAAGCAGACGATGTGCTCGAATTTTTACAATTATCAGATTTACATAAGAAGAGTAACAAATCATTTGTTTTGGTGACCGATAAAGTGTCTTACGACGATGTACCCGATAAGATTTGCGTGGTACCGACTATTCAAGAAGCACACGATATTATTGAGATGGAAGAAATAGAAAGAGATCTCGAACTATGAGTGAATACCATTTGGCGCAGGTAAATATTGCAAGGGTTTTAGAACCTTTGGATAGTCCGGTTATGGAAGGTTTTGTCAATAATCTAGATAGGATTAATGGCATTGCAGAGGCTAGTCCGGGGTTTGTATGGCGCTTAAAGGGCGATGATAACAATGCTACTGCGTTGAGGGTCTTTGAAGATGATTTTCTAATCATTAATATGAGTGTTTGGGAATCTAAGGAAGCTCTTTTTAATTTCACCTATGCCTCTCAGCATGCCGGTGTTCTGCGACGAAAGAAAGAGTGGTTTCAGCAAATGGTCGATAGGCACATGTGCCTCTGGTATGTAGAAAAAGGAGTAGAGCCTAGTCCGGAAGAAGCTAAACAACGGTTGAAATACCTAAACGAGCACGGCGAAACACCCTATGCATTTAGTTTTAAGGGGAAATTTACCGCTGAAGAGTCTTTAAACTACAAGCCAGAGAGTTAATGAAGTTAAATATTCTTGGTTGCTATGCCGCTACCCCTCGCACCCTTACCAACCCCACCTCTCAGGTGTTGGAAATAAAAAATCATCTTTTTTTGATTGATTGTGGTGAGGGAACCCAAGTGCAGCTTCGCAAGAACAGAATTAAATTCTCAAGAATAGACCACATTTTCATATCCCATTTGCACGGGGACCATTTCTTTGGTTTACCAGGTCTCATTTCCACCTTGCGACTTTTGGGAAGAGAGAAAGAACTTCATGTCTATGGCCCTAAAGGAATTAAAGAAGGCATCACGCTAATGCTCAAATTAGGTGACTCATGGACCAATTTTCCTTTGCTCTTTCACGAGCTATCGTCTAAAATTCCTGAAGTGGTATTTGAAGATGATAATGTGAGTGTAGAAACCATTCCTTTAGATCATAGAATTTATACCAATGGTTTTCTCTTTAGGGAAAAGGAAGGTGAGCGTAAGCTGAACATTCAATCGGTAGCCAAATTTAAAATCGACAAGGCCTATTTCAGAAACATCAAAAAAGGGAAAGATGTTACTGCCGAAGATGGTACCATTATCCCCAACAAGCTTTTAACCATTGACCCGCCAGCACCAAAAAGCTATGCTTTTTGTAGCGATACGGCCTATAGACCTGAAATAGTACCTCAAATAAAAGAAGTTGATGCCCTTTATCACGAATCTACCTTTCTTCAGTCAGAGGAGCATCTCACCACTAAAACAAAACATGCCACGGCCAAAGAGGCGGCTACTATCGCTAAATCGGCAGACGTAGGCGCCTTAGTGTTGGGCCACTATTCCACAAGGTATAAAACCATTGATTTTTTCAAGAAAGAGGCCGAAGAAATTTTTCCGAATGTTCATTTGGCAGACGACGGAAAAGTTTTTGAGTTTTAGAAGAAAATCACTTTCGAGTTCCTGTTCTTTTGCTGAACTTTGGTAAACGGTATATAAACCTTTGACCATGCAGAAAGATTTAGGAAATTATCGCAAATCTTACGAGAAAAACGAACTGACCAAAGAGGTGGTTCCCAATGAGCCTATGGAGCTTTTTCAGCAATGGTTCATTGAGACGGAGAAACAAGGCGGTGTCGAAGAACCCAATGCAATGACCTTGTCGACCATTGGGCTCGATGGTTTTCCGAAGAGTAGGGTGGTGCTCTTAAAAGAATTTACCGATGAGGGCTTCGTGTTCTATACAAATTATGAGAGCGAAAAAGGAGTAGCGATTGCTGAGAATAGCCATGTGTGCCTTTCGTTCTTTTGGCCTAATTTAGAAAGACAGGTGATTATTAAAGGTGTGGCCAACAAAGTTGATGCCTCAACTTCTGATGAGTATTTTGATTCTAGACCTACGGGTAGCAAGCTTGGCGCGTTGGCCAGTGATCAAAGTACAGTCATACCTTCTAGGGAGTTTTTGGAGGAACGGCTGGCCCATCTTGAGGAAGAGTTTAAAGATAAGAAAGTACAAAGACCTTTACATTGGGGAGGTTATTTGGTTGAACCTGTTGAAATAGAGTTTTGGCAGGGAAGACCCAATAGATTGCACGACCGCATAAGATATCGCCCAGCCGAAAATGGCTTATGGACGGTAGAGCGATTGGCTCCGTAGAGCATTAAATAGTACAGGTATTAAATTGGGTTGTATTTAAACTATATGAATATGAAAAACTTGATTTTGGTCCGTCATGGTAAGTCGTCTTGGGATTACTCAGTGAGTGATAAAGACCGGCCTTTAAAAGAACGCGGTATTAATGATGCCCTATTGGTGTCGGAGGCTTTCTATAAAAAGAAGGTTGATATAGATGCCGTTTTCTCAAGTCCGGCAAATCGCGCTCTACATACTTGCATGATTTTTTTAAGGCAGCTAAAGTTTCCTTTTTCTGATTTTAGGGTCGAAAAGAATCTATATGATTTTTCCGGGGATTCTGATTTAGAGTTTATAAAAAGCCTTGACGATAACTTGTCTACCATTATGGTTTTCGGGCATAACCATGCGTTTACCCATCTTGCCAATTCCTTAGGAAATAGCTATATTGACAACGTTCCTACAAGTGGATTGGTACATTTACAATTTGACGTTGCACAATGGAAATCCATTTCAAAGGGAACCACTATTCAAACAATTTTTCCGAAAGATTATAGATAAATGATTAAAACAAGACCTAGGTATATTAATAGGGAAATCAGTTGGTTACGTTTCAATGAACGAGTTTTACAAGAATGTGAAGATAAAAATGTTCCCTTAATCGAGAGGTTGCGTTTCTTGGGTATATTCTCAAATAACCTAGATGAATTCTTTAAGGTTCGTTATGCTACTGTAAAACGCATTTTCGAGGCAGGAAAGTCAGGTAAAAGCGTTTTAGGGGGTGAAAAGGCAAAAGACCTGTTGGTAGAGATAACGAAAATAGTAATCGACCAGCAGAGAAAAAGTGTTGAGATTCTAAAGAAAATAGAGAAAGAACTTGAAGAACAAGATGTTTATCTTCTAAACGAAAGAGAGCTTTCTGAATCGCAAGGGGCATTTGTGAAAAAGTATTTTTTGCAAAAGGTGAGTCCGCAATTGATGACCATCATATTAAGTGATTTTGCAGAATTTCCAATGCTTAAGGATACGGCCGCTTATCTGGCCGTTAAGATGATTCTCAGGAGTGATGATCGTACCAAAAGTACCTATGAAAAAAGGGAAAAAAGATATGCTCTAATCGAAATACCAAAAGGAATCAATCGCTTTATAGTATTGCCGAAAGAAGGCGATAAGAATTTTATCATTATTCTAGATGATGTGATTCGTTATTGCTTGGATAGCGTTTTTCCGATGTTCGATTATAAATCGATCACTTCCCATATGATCAAGATTACGCGAGATGCCGAACTTGACATTGATAATGACCTGAGCAAAAGTTTCATCGAAAAAATTAGTTCAAGTGTAGAGCACCGAAAAATCGGTGATCCTGTAAGGTTTGTTTACGACAAGAGTATTGAGAGAGATACGCTGGAATTTTTGAAGGATAAAATGCAAATTGAAGATGCAGATAGCGTCATTCCTGGAGGTAGGTATCATAATAAACGTGATTACATGGGGTTTCCCAGTCTTGGTAGAGATGACCTGATGTATGACAAGATTACACCTCTGCCTGTTAAAGGCCTGAATCTTGAGGGAAGCCTTTTAGAGAAAATTGCCGAGAAAGATTACTTACAGTACACGCCCTACCATACGTTTTCATACGTTCTCAAATTTTTAAGGGAAGCGGCTTTAGACCCGAAGGTAAAAAGCATAAAAATTACGGTTTATCGCTTGGCCGATAACTCTCAGGTAGCAGCTTGTTTATCAAATGCCGTTAAAAATGGCAAACAGGTTACGCTTCAAATTGAATTGAGGGCTCGCTTTGATGAGCAGGCCAATATTAAGTATGCGGAAGAATTGCAGGCAGAAGGCGTAAAATTGATTTTTGGGGTGCCAGGTTTAAAGGTACACAGTAAGATATGCCTAATAGAGCGCGAAGAGAATGAAGAAATTAAGAGATACGGATTTATAAGTACCGGTAATTTTAACGAGTCAACTGCTCGAATTTATACCGATTACACTCTTTTTACGGCGAATGAGCCAATCTTGAAAGAGCTGAACAAAGTATTTGATTTCTTTGAGACCACTTATAAAATCAATAAGTACAAGCATTTAATTGTGTCGCCTCATTATACCAAGAGTTTCTTTAAGAAACTGATTGATAAAGAGATAGCCAATGCAAAAGCGGGCAAAGAGGCGTATATCAGAATCAAGATGAACAGTTTTACCTCTTATAAGATGGTTGACAAACTTTATGAGGCCAGTAATGCCGGTGTAAAGGTTCAATTGATTGTTAGAGGTATTTGTTGTTTGATTCCGGGCATTGAGGGTATGAGTGAGAATATCGAGGCCATCAGCGTGGTGGATAAGTTTCTTGAACATCCTCGGTTGTTTATTTTCTGTAACGGAGGTGATCCTAAGGTATATATCTCTTCTGCAGATTTTATGACCCGAAATATTGAAAATAGGGTAGAAGTGGGTTGTCCTATTTATGATGAGGATATCAAGCAGGAACTTATCGATACATTCAATATTTCATGGAATGATAATGTCAAGGCCAGAGTTTTCGATGAAGAGCAGAAAAACCTTTATCGCAAGAACGACAAACCGAAAATAAGGTCTCAGTTTGCACTTTATGATTATTACCGTGATAAACTAGGTATCGGAGATAATATTGATGAAGGTATCAATATGTGAATGAGATATTTTATGAAAGCTTCACGGTTGGGCAGAAGAATTTTTAATATCAGCCGTGAATGGTTTCTTTCGTTCCGAGATCTTTCATGATTTTGGCCTCGTACTCTAAAAGATCGCTCCATTTTTGGTCTACCTCTTCTCGCTTGCCAAATTTTCGGGCAAACTTGAGAAACATAGTATAGTGATTGGCTTCGCTGACCATGAGTTTATGATAAAACTCGGCCAAATCTCTGTCCTCCAGCTGCTCGGAAAGTAACCTAAAACGTTCACAGCTTCTTGCTTCGATTAAGGCGGCGTATAATAATCGATGTACCAAGTGAGTGTTTCTACTGCCTCCTTTAGGGAAGAATTTCATTAAGGCAATTACATATTCGTCCTTTCTTTCCCTGCCTAAAGTTTGCCCTCTTTTTACAATTCTATCATGTACCATTTTAAAATGGCCCATCTCTTCACGTGAAAGAGCGATCATTTCATCTACCAAATCGGTATATTCCGGAAAACTGATAATCAGTGAAATTGCCGTACTCGCAGCTTTTTGTTCGCAATACGCGTGATCGGTAAGAATTTCGTCAATATTTTTTTCGACAATATTGACCCATCTTGGGTCGGTAGGAAGCTTCAAGCCGAGCATAAATCTTAATTTTTTGTAAAATTAATAAGTTTCTTTAGAATGCACGGTGAGAATTGCACAAGTTTCCCTTTGGAATAATTAGATTTGTAGTTAGTTGTTTTTTTACGAATTTCTTAAAAAGACAACGCCAAAAACCAAAAGTCGAAACCAAAAACATGAGTTCTAACCTAATTGAACAAGAGCTTCAATTGCTCTTGAAAAATAATTTGGATTCTGAAGCCTATGCTTGGCTTCAATCCAAAATAGAAAAAATACTCTCTTCCAATTCGACCAAAGACCTATATCTAACTTATAGCCTGCTAGCCGGTAAAGTAAATGCCAAATCTATATTGGCTATTGAAGCATCACCTGAAATAGGTGATTACCTCATGGTTCAAAAAGCAAATTTGCTTGAAATAGCTAGAATCTATCTTTTGGTAAAGGTTTTAAATGAGAATGCCGAATTTTTTGAGCCTAAGGTCGCTAACCTTATTCAGGTAGCCGACACCAGTGAGCTGGTAACATTTTTGAAATTCATGGTGCTTTTACCAAATGCCGAGAAGTATAAAAATGTTGCTGTCGAAGCACTTCGCACGAATATAGCAACCGTTTTTGAGGCGGTTAGTATGGGTAATCCGTATCCCGCAAAGTATTTCAATGACCAACAGTGGAACCAGATGTATTTGAAAGCCGCATTCATGCAGCTTGATCTTTCGAAAATTCTGGATGTCGATACAAGAGCCAATAAAGATTTGGCAAGAATCATTTCTGATTATGCCCATGAGCGTTGGGCCGCTTCTCGAGATATTGATCCTTTATTCTGGAGACCTGTTACAAATTATGTAGATGAAAACATTTTAGGCGATGTGAAGAGACTGTTGGATAGTGAAAAAGATTCGGAAAACAAGGCAGGTGCCTTATGCTGTTATTTTTCCTCTAACGGTGGCGCAAAATCACTACTGGCAAATTACCCTCAACTTAACGACCAAGTGGCCAAAGGTGCCATTACTTGGAATAATGTAATATGATGATTATGGAAGATAAAATGATGATAATCGACCCCCATGTGCATATGACATCGAGAACGACCGATGATTATGAGGCAATGGCCGCAGCAGGGGTAGTGGCAATAATAGAACCTTCTTTTTGGATGGGGCAACCTAGAACACAGGTCGGCTCTTTTCAAGATTATTTTAGCAGTCTGGTGGGCTGGGAAAGGTTTCGGGCCAGCCAGTTCGGCATACAACATTATTGCACGATAGGGCTGAACTCTAAGGAGGCTAATAATGAAGCCTTAGCTGAAGAGGTAATAGAGCTTTTACCGTTGTACCTGCACAAAGAAAATGTGGTCGCCATCGGTGAAATTGGGTATGATGACCAAACACCTGCTGAAGATAAATACTTTCGAATGCAGCTAGAAATGGCCAAGGAATTGGATATGGTCGTGCAGGTTCACACCCCTCATCGTGATAAAAAGGCAGGTACCATAAAAAGTATGGAAGTATGCCTTGAGCATGGTCTTGACCCCTCAAAGGTCATTATCGACCATAACAATGAAGAAACGGTAAAAGATGTACTTGACCGTGGTTTTGTTGCCGCTTTTACTATTTATCCAAAAACGAAAATGGGCAATGAACGAATGGTAGAGGTGGTCAAAAAGTTTGGAAGCACCAATATCATAGTTGATAGTTCAGCTGATTGGGGCGTAAGTGATCCGTTAGCTGTTCCAAAAACGGCCTCTTTAATGTTAAAAAGGGGTATTGCCAAAGAAGATGTGGTGAAAACATGTTATCAAAACGCCTTGGATGTCTTCGGATACAATGGAAAAATGAAGGAAGAAGATTGGTTAAACCCCAAAGGTATCAATCAAGCACAGCTATTTAATGATAATAGTGTGCTTAGAGGGCAAGAGCCTCGAGTAGATGCAGACCAAATTAAGTAATGAATAAGGTTGTTCTGGGGTACGCCCGTTTGGCAAGACCGGCAAATTTACCTACGGCTGCGGCCGATATTTTTGCCGGTGTTGCCATTGGTCAGGCATTTATTGGTGAAATAGGGCTTACAGATTTTTCGACCTCATTCTGGATTGAGTTTGTGTGTCTTGTTTTCGCTTCGGTTTTTCTATATGCCGGGGGTGTCATACTCAATGACGTATTTGATTATAAATTGGATAAGGTTGAGCGTCCTGAACGCCCGATACCTAGTGGCGTGGTGTCCTTGAGAAATGCCTCTTTGTATGGTTCTTTGGCAATGTTGATTGGGCTTGCCTTGGCCTATTCGGTTTCTTTCCTGTCCGGTCATATTGCATTGGTTTTGGCGCTCACGATTGTACTCTATGACGCGGTAGCAAAGAAAAATGGATTTTTTGGCCCATTGGTTATGGGGTTGTGCCGCGGATTGAATCTCATACTCGGTATATCCATTCTGGCTAACTTTGAGTTTGTCTGGTTGGCGGTGATTCCTGTTGTTTACATTTTTGCCATTACGCTAATAAGTAGAGGTGAAGTGCATGGTAAGAACAAAGGCCATATCATATTGGCCGGTGTATTGTATGCATTGGTGATTATGGCGTTATTGGCGGTATCTTTTTGGTATACGCAAACATTTTGGGTTACGTTATTGTATATAGCATTTTTTGCTTTTATGGTATTTCGGCCTTTATATAAAGCTTATATGGACAATTCTCCTAAAAATATAAAGGGAGCGGTCATGGCCGGAGTCATATCTTTGATTATACTCGATGCTTCTATTGGGGCAACATTTTCGTATTGGTGGTATGGACTGGTCATATTGGCCTTGCTACCTATTTCGAAAAGTCTTGCGAAACTGTTTGCAGTTACGTAAGTATTTAAATTTTGATGATGATAAAAACGATTGAACAGAATTTTGAAGTGGCCTATCGCTATAGGCTATTTTTTACAGAAGGCGTATTTCAGACTGATAATTCACTCTTTGAAAGCCTGATTAAGGAATATAAAGATGAGCCGGTCAAATTATTGTTCGTTGTAGACAATGGCGTGGTAGAGGCGCATCCGAATTTATTAAAAGAGATAGATACTTACTGTAAGCAATTCTCACAAAACTTGGTACATACCCATAGTTTGGTAGTTCAGGGTGGTGAAGCATGTAAAAACGGTGAGAAGTATGTAAATCAAATACTCGACGGAATCAATGATTACGCTATTTGTAGGCATTCTTTTGTGGTGGTCATTGGCGGAGGAGCCGTTATTGATATGGCTGGATATGCCGCGGCAATAGCACACAGGGGAGTAAAATTGATTCGTATTCCGACTACGGTATTGTCGCAAAACGATTCGGCAGTGGGTGTTAAGAATAGCATCAATTTCTTCGGAAAAAAGAATTTCGTAGGTACGTTCGCGCCACCGTTTGCTATCATAAATGATTCTCTGTTTCTAAAGACATTGGAGCAACGTGACTGGATTTCCGGCGTGGCCGAAGCCCTGAAAGTGGCGCTTATCAAAGATGTTGATTTCTTTAAATATATCGAGGATAATGGTCTCGCTTTGAGTGAGCGAAATATGGAGGTCATGCAATACACCATTTACAAGTGTGCCGAGATGCATATGCAGCATATAGCCAAAGGGGGTGATCCTTTCGAAAGTGGGTCTTCAAGGCCTTTGGATTTCGGCCATTGGTCTGCCCATAAACTCGAGCAAATGACCAACTATGAATTACGCCATGGTGAAGCGGTGGCTAAGGGCATCGTACTAGACGTGGCCTATTCTTACCTTACCGGATTGATATCTGAAAGTGATTTTAATCGTGTGGTGTCTGTATTTCAGAGCATTGGGTTCGATTTGCGTTTTCCAATTAGTACAGAAGATGAAATTGACAGACTTCTAAAAGGTATTCAAGAGTTTAGGGAGCACTTGGGCGGTAAATTGACCATAACACTTATTTCAGCCTTGGGCGAGAAACATGATGTTCATGAAATTGATGAAGCCCTTATGAAAAAGGCCCTAAATTTGGTTAACGAAATCTCCGAATCAAAAGCAGTTTAGCATTGTATATAAAAGAAAATTTACAGCTTACCTATTGTACCAACGTTCATCCCGGCTCCAATTGGGATACTACTTTCAAGAGTATTGAGCGTCACGTACCTGAGATAAAGAAAGAAGTTTGTAGCCATAGACCTTTTGGTTTAGGCCTTAGATTATCCAACATAGCCAGTGAAGAACTTGGTATTGAGGGTAAATTACTTCAATTTAAAAAATGGCTTGACGATCAAGGAGTATACGTGTTTACGATGAACGGCTTCCCTTACGGAAACTTTCATAATGAACGGGTGAAAGACGATGTGCATACTCCTGATTGGACCAAGGTAGAGCGTCTTACGTACACCAAGCGACTTTTTGACCAGTTATTGATATTACTTCCAGAGGGATTATCCGGGGGAATATCAACCTCACCCATTAGTTATAAATATTGGCATAAAACACCTGAAGAAACCGACAAGGCATTTCAAAAGGGTGCTCAGCATCTCTTAGAAGTGGTGGTTCACTTAAGGGATATAGAACAAAGACAAGGCACTTATTTACATCTCGATATAGAACCAGAACCTGACGGGTTGATGGAGAACAGTGATGAGGTAGTTAAATTTTTTGCCGATTACTTGATTCCGTTAGCTAAATCATATTTGACTGATAAGTTAGCAATCGATGAAAGTGAGGCTGTTCGATTAGTGCACAGGCATATTACTGTTTGCTATGACATTTGCCATTTTTCACTGGCTTTTGAAGAGCCTCAAGAAACTTTTGAGAAATTAGAAAAGTCCGGTATTAAGATTGGTAAAATACAGGTAAGTGCTGCGTTGAAGATTATATCTGATGAGCACAATAATGAAAAGATATGGAAGGCCCTATCGCAGTTCGATGAGCCTGTTTACCTGCATCAAGTGACTGAGAGAATAGACGGAAGGGTTAAGACCTATAGCGATTTACCTGAGGTGTTAGAAGAAAGAAAACCTTTTGAAGAATTGAGGGCACATTTTCACGTTCCTATTTTTCTTGAAAGTTTTGGAGAGTTGTATTCCACCCAAGACCATATTGTCAAGGTCATTGATTATATAAAAGGGAATGCTGTTTCCGAGCATCTAGAAATTGAAACCTACACTTGGGACGTACTCCCGCCTGCTCTAAAGAGAGATTTAAATGAATCTATCGTTAGGGAATTGAAGTGGTTCTTAGAAAAGTACAACTAAATGAAGAAAACAGTTGTCATAAATGTAGTTGGTCTTACACAACGGTTGATTGGTGAGCATACTCCCTTTTTGGAGGCTTTTCTAAAAAATGGGAGGTCCGCCCATATCGATCCGGTGGTTCCAGCGGTGACCTGTACGGCGCAAGCTACCTATCTGACGGGAAAAACACCCTCGGAACATGGTATTGTGGCCAACGGATGGTATTTTAAAGATGAATGCGAGGTAAAGTTTTGGAAACAATCGAACAAGCTGATTGAATCTGAAAAAATTTGGGATAAACTTAAATCGATAGATCCGCATTTTACCTGTGCCAACCTTTTTTGGTGGTATAATATGTACTCGAATGCCGATTATGGTGTAACGCCCAGGCCTAATTATTTGGCCGATGGTCGTAAGATTCCAGATTGTTATTCCCATCCGGCAGAATTGAGAGATACATTACAAGATGAATTGGGTACCTTTCCTTTATTTCATTTCTGGGGACCCAAGACTTCCATAAAATCTAGCCAATGGATAGCGGATGCCGCTATTAGAACCGATCAACTTCACGATCCTACTTTATCATTGGTCTATTTGCCTCATTTAGATTATAACCTTCAGCGTCACGGTCATGATTTCAAAAAGATTAAGAAAGATTTGAATGAAATCGACGCGGTAGTAAAAAAGCTGGTAAATCATTTTAAAGAGCGTAATGCGCAAGTTATTATTCTTTCGGAATATGGGATAACCGATGTTGATAACCCGATTCACTTGAATAGAATTTTAAGGTCTAAGGGGTATATTTCAGTACGAGTTGAAAGAGGTCTGGAGCTTTTGGATGCAGGAGCGAGTAAGGCTTTTGCCGTGGCCGACCATCAAATCGCGCATATCTATTTGAATGACCAATCTGTAAAACAGGAAGTGAAGACGCTATTAGAGTCTATAACTGGTGTTGAAAAAGTACTTACCGGTGAAGAAATTGCTGCTCATGGTTTGGCCCATGAACGCGCAGGTGATATAGTCGTGATAGCCGGACCATCTTCATGGTTCACGTATTATTTCTGGCTTGATGATGCTAAAGCTCCTGATTATGCCCGAATGGTCGATATTCATAAGAAGCCAGGCTATGATCCAGTAGAAATGCTCACCAATCCTAAAGACAAACTGGTGATGTTAAAAGTGGCATGGAAGCTTCTAAAGAAAAAAATGGGTTTTAGAACCGTGTTGGATATTATTCCGCTTGACGCAAACTTAGTAAAAGGTTCTCATGGCCGGGTACCTGAAGACAAAGCCGACTTTCCTATATTTATTTCAGATAATCCAAGTTCGGTTTTTGAAAAAGAAATCAAGGCAACTGATGTTTTTTCTATTTTGGAGAAGCATATTACCGAAGAAATATGAACAGGTTATTTAAAATTATAGGTGTTGTATTTGCAATTCTCTGCCTTTGGGCAGCGTATTTGCAATATAACGACCCTGATGCTTTTCTGTGGTACATTATTTACGGCTTGGCCGCTATTGGCTCCCTTCTTTTTGCCTATGGAAAATTGAACTTTATGTTCTCTATTATTCTAAGTTTTCTTTATTTGTTGGCTACGGTTTTTCTTTGGCCCGATCAGTTTGAAGGTTTTACCATTGGTGAAGGTGATATTGAAAACATTGAAAGGGGTCGTGAAGCGGTAGGTATGTTAATTGTAGCGACGGTATTTCTAATTTTTTCGTTGAGGCTACGATTTCAAAAAAATAATTAGACCAAATTACAGATCAAGGTCAAAAGTTTGGCGTAGCAAATCTATCGCCGGATTCTTTTCCCTTAGTTTTTCATATTTCTCTTCAGGGGTAAAGGCAAACTTTTTCGCTGTTTCCTCATTGACCGAAATCTTAAGTTCAATAAAATAGTTATCGAGGTTCGACTTTAAATATTCCATTAGGTCATATTGCTCTCGCTCGATTTCCTTTTTCATGGTACTATTTGGTAGTTCTATCCAAATAGTGGTTTCGTTTATAAGTTTAGGTACATCGGTATTGAGATTTGAAGCTAGAATTTTCCGTCCTTTGGCATCAATTTCCTTTACAAAATCGTTCCAATGCATTAGCATGTCCTCTTCTGAAAATGCAGTTTTTGGCAATTTGCTTAGGTCAACGCTAACATCTTTACGATTGTTTTCGTGTTCTTTTTTTGTCTTTAAACTCGAAATTGAAAGTGCCGATACCCTTTTTTTGGCAATGTCAAGTTTTAGTTTCTTCGCTTCTTCCGATAACTCCGGTTGCGCTTTTTCTTTCTTTATTTCAGGTTCGGCAATTTGAGAACGAATAGGTTGATTATGCTTATATGAAGAATTAGCTTTTTCTTCCCTTGGTACGTTCGTTTCGTCATCAGAATTAGAAAGAACAGTATTGGCAGTCTCAGGTTCTATTTCGGCAACCGTTTCTTTCGGTGAAACCTCACTTACAGTACTAGTGGGGTCAGATTTCGTGCTTTTCTTCGACCGGTAATAACTTGCCGGCGCTATCGTATTGATAGCAGCAGAAGAATCTAAGTTGCTGCTAGAGTTTTTTTTTTCGGCATCAAAATCTATTGATGCCAGTTTCATTAAGGTAAGTTCGACCAAGAGGCGTTGATTTCTACTGGTCTTATATTTTAAATCGCAATCATTGGCCAAATCAAGAGCCCTTAATAAAAAGGAATTTGATGTTTTTTTAGACTGTTCAAGGTAATTCTTTTTGGCGCCGTCACCTACTTCTAAAAGATTGATGGTGTCTTGATGTTGGCATACCATCAAATCTCTAAAATGCGAAGCGAGACCGGTAATAAAATGATGTCCATCGAAACCAAAAGATAATGTCTTATTGTACAATAACAACAAGGCTGGTATATCATGGTTCAATATTAAATCGGTTGCTTCGAAATAGGTATCGTAGTCTAACACGTTGAGGTTTTCGGTAACTGCCTTACGTGTAAGGTCTTTACCCGAAAAACTGACAACGCGATCAAAAATCGATAAGGCATCGCGCATGGCACCATCGGCTTTTTGTGCGATAATATGCAATGCATCTTCCTCAGCGTTAATACCTTGGTTCTCGGCAATATACTTTAGATATTCCGCAGCATCTTTGACCGTAATTCTTTTGAAATCGAAGATTTGACAACGAGAAAGAATCGTTGGAATGATTTTGTGTTTCTCAGTGGTCGCCAGTATAAAAATAGCATGCTTTGGTGGCTCTTCAAGTGTTTTAAGAAAAGCATTAAAAGCGGACTGAGATAGCATATGCACCTCATCAATAATGTAAACTTTGTATTTACCTATTTGAGGAGGAATGCGAACTTGGTCAATTAGATTGCGAATATCATCGACCGAATTGTTAGATGCCGCATCGAGCTCAAAAATATTGAAGGCAAAATCTTCATCTTCACTTTCGGTACCGTCTTGATTGATTTTTTTTGCCAAAATACGGGCGCAAGTGGTTTTGCCCACACCTCTTGGGCCACAAAACAGAAGCGCTTGGGCCAAATGGTTGTTATCAATGGCATTAGTAAGGGTGTTGGTAATTGCCTGTTGACCTACAACATCTTTAAAGGTTTGGGGCCTATATTTTCTTGCCGAAACTATAAAATGTTCCAATCCGGTACTTTTTCTAAATTCAATAGTAATCAATACAAATATAAAAATAGGTGGTGTTCAATTGGTCTATTTCATGAGGATAAAGTCTTTATTTATCAACAATTGGTCTAATTTTGCCGGCGAGCAGGTCACCTTGTCGCTGCCTTTTCAATTTTCTTTGGAAAGGGAGAGGAAAGTCTGGACACCATAGTGCGGCATAGCGGGTAACACCCGTCGCTCGCCGTAGGCGAACAGGACAAGTGCAACAGAAAGAATGTACAGGTAATGCTGTAGTGAAATCAGGTAAACTCTATGCGGTGAAACGCCATGTATATCAGTGTTTGAGGGCTGCACGCCCGAGCTGAAGGGTAGGCGGATGGAGTTCGACAGTAATGTCGAAACTAGATAAATGACAAGGAAGTTTTCTTTGGGAAGCTTTACAGAATCCGGCTTATGGCCTGCTTTTTTATTGGTTTGATTCTACTGGTTTTCTTCTTGCGGTAGTTCGAAAAAACTAAACGTGCTTCCTCCGTATTTTCTTTTTTCGCTAAAATTGGCGAGGTGTGAAAGGTCCATTTGACTGGCATGCTCTACAATTAGGCATCCCCCTGATCCCAATAAGTTATTTTCAAATGTAAGGTTAGGTAGTTTTTCGAATTCTTCGAGCGATAGATTGTAAGGTGGATCGGCAAAAATAATATCTGCCGGGGCGGTCATTCTTTCTAAATATCCAAAAACATCAGCCCTAATTGCGTTTATAGGCAATTCAAGACTTCTTGCCGTCTGTTCAATAAAGTTAATACAGCCTGAATTAGCATCTACCGCTGTTATTGCCCGGGTACCTCTAGATCCAAATTCGAAGGAGATATTACCTGTACCACTGAACAAATCAAGAACTTTTATTTCATCAAAATAATACCTGTTGTTCAATATATTGAACAATGCCTCTTTCGCCATATCGGTAGTTGGGCGAACAGGTAATTTTTTAGGTGCGTTGATTCGCTTTCCTTTATGTATTCCGGAGATTATTCGCATTAAAGGGCATTTAAAACTGTAAAGTCGATACTATCTTCATTGGCTTCCATATGGCTGTGCGGTCCGAAATCAGGAATAAAGATAGAAACGTTCTTTACATACTTGTAGCACATTTCGTAGATAGGGTCACCTTCCTCTATTGCCCCGAAGAGTTTGAGTTGTATACTTTCGGTATTGAACTTCAATTGCTCAAGGGCGAATAAAAGATAGTAAAGAAAATCTTCTTTGGTATTGAAAGTGTAGCTATTATATAGTAAGAGGTCTTTTTGGTCGGTTATGGTAACATCCATCTGATTTTCCAAGATGTAAACATAACAAATGGGTTGGGTGGTTTGTCCTTGGCCTTTGAGCAAAGACTCGACCATTACGGTGCCATTATGCTTAAACGTAAATTCGCCGAACAGTTCATAGATGTAATTGTTCACGTTTACAAAAGGAACATAAACGTTTACAATGTCATGACTATCGAACTCATCATAGGCCAAATGATCATTGGCCAAAATTTTTGTGTTGAACTTGAGATAGTTGGCTAGCTCCTCTGGATCGAAGAGAGGTTTTGGTACCAACCCGAAAAGTTGATTGCGGTGCACAACGACCACATCACTGAATTTTTTATCAATTAGTTGGTCATCAGAAAGTTGTCGCTTCAGTTTTTTGAGTAGTTCGTAAGGGTTTAGTGTCTGCTCGAATACCTCATTTTTTGAACTGACTACCGATTTTGAAAGCGTATCAAAGACACAAAAAGAAAGTCCATTCAGGCTAACCTGAATGGACAATTTTTTAAAACCTTCTACCGAGTTATTTGAAGCGATATTACTGTTCTCCTTTTTTGTCATAAACTGGTGGCCAGTTACCACTTGTGCTAACCTCTTCCATAGAACCAACTGTTATGGCAGGTCCGTTGACTTCGTCAACACCAATTTCGGCCTTTTCTTTATCTAAAAGTGTTTTTGGCTGATCATATAATATAATCGACTTATCAACTTTAGCTTCGAAAACAGGAGCTTTGTAACCACTTTTTTCTACAACGCCTGCAGTCATAGTGATTTTTTCACCGTTTTGTGCAAAAGGAATATCGGCCAAATTCTTGTACCTATTATCACTTTTGAACAAAGAATCTTTTACAGAAACGGTACCTAGGGTATCGATAATCTTGACCTCGGTAAGCATATCGATTTGATAGGTCTCGTTGAACTCCATATAAGAAGAGTCGCGCTGCTGGGTAATAGTATAGTCAGCAGTATCGATAAACTTAACTAGACTGTTGAAGTCTTTAGCGTATCTTTTGTTAACCGTTTTGTAGGCCTCCTGTGCGTTTCTGATGTCTTTAAGTTTTGCTATTACTTGAGCAAAACGTTCCTGCTTCACTTTATTAAACTCAATGGGGCCTGTAACAGATTGATAGATAAGATATCCCAATCCAATGCAAACTATCCAAAGTACAATTTGAATTACGGTCTTCATTTTTTAATAGTGTTATTTAAATTTAGTGGTTAGGACAAATCTACAATTTTTTTTCAATCGCAAAAGTATTTACCCTAAAAATCATGTTTATCTTTGGCCCCTATGGCAAGCCTTACAGACGCTTCTTTTTATAAAATATTAGTTGAAAAATTTCCTCACGAACCTACGATAAAACAGTCTGCCGCCCTTCAAAAACTGGCGGCCTACGTACTCTCAAAAAATAGTGATACGGTTTTCATGCTCAAGGGTTTTGCAGGTACCGGTAAGACCACTCTGATCGGTACACTTGTCAATAGTCTGTGGAATACTAAACAGAAGGCTGTATTAATGGCGCCGACAGGTAGGGCCGCGAAGGTAATGGCAAATTATTCGAATACCCAAGCCTTTACGATACATAGAAAGATTTATTTCCCTAAAAAACAAGGTGCCGGTGGGGTGCAGTTTGTTATGGCGCCTAACAAGCACAGAAATACAATTTTTATAGTAGACGAAGCCTCAATGATTCCCGACGCACCGGTCGATTCAAAGCTGTTTGAAAATGGTGCCTTATTAGATGATTTGTTAATGTACGTTTATTCGGGGCATAACTGCAAATTGATTTTGATAGGTGATACTGCGCAATTGCCCCCGGTTCATTTGGACTTGAGCCCTGCATTGGATTCCGATAGATTGGCCCTTAACTACAATAAAGAGGTAATCGATTTGGAAATGGATGAAGTGGTAAGGCAGGCCGGTGACTCTGGTATTCTGGCCAATGCAACCCTTCTGCGCGAACAATTACATTCAAGTTTTTATGACGGATTTCAATTTAATGTATCTGGGTTTAGGGATATCGTACGATTGATCGATGGTCATGAAATACAAGAAGCTATCGATAGTTCGTATTCTGAGAACGGAAAAGAAGAAACTGCTTTTATCGTCCGGTCGAATAAAAGGGCTAATCTTTACAATGAAAATATCAGAAGTAGAATTCTTTTTCTGGAAAATGAATTAGCTGTGGGCGATTATATGATGGTTGTCAAAAACAATTATTTTTGGTTAAAGCCCAATACAGAGGCTGGTTTTATAGCCAATGGTGATATTATAGAGGTTCTGGAAATTTTTGCCTTTAAATCACTTTACGGCTTTCGGTTTGCAGAAGTCAAGGTTAAAATGGTCGACTACCCCAATCAACGGCCCTTTGAGACCGTATTACTACTCGACACGGTCAAATCGGTTACCCCATCGCTATCTTATGATGATGGTAATAGGCTTTATCAAGAGGTGATGAAAGACTATGCTCATGAAACCTCTAAATACAGAAAGTTTATGGGCGTAAAAAACAATAAATACTTCAATGCACTACAAGTGAAGTTTTCATATGCCATCACCTGTCATAAATCGCAAGGTGGGCAATGGAATACGGTATTCGTAGAACAACCTTATATGTCGAATGGTGTAGATAAAGAGTACTTAAGATGGTTGTATACGGCCGTAACCCGTGCAAAAAAGCAGTTATACCTTATCGGGTTTAAAAGTGATTTTTTTCTTGATTAAGAAAAAGTTAACTTAGTAATATTAAAGTAATGAGGTAGTTGAATAAAAGTTCGCTATTGTATGATTTAATTTGACAAAGCTTTCCGTGCTTCTTTGGAATTTCGGTCGGGTGTTCTAATATTTATTGTCACTTCACACAAATGACTTCAGAAACCATCATCAGTATCTTTTTGGGCATAGGGCTGGCCGCATCGGTCGGATTTAGGGTGTTTTTACCACTTTTTGCGCTCAGTCTTGCGGCTTATTTCGATATGTGGCAATTAAATGACAACTGGCATTGGATCGGTAGTTTGGCCGCTGTACTTACATTGGGCGTTGCCACCGTTGTTGAAATCTTTGCATATTTTATCCCTTGGGTTGATAATCTTTTAGATAGTTTTGCCGTTCCGTTGGCGGCTATAGCCGGCACCGCGGTAATGGTTTCTACAGTTGCCAATTTAGACCCATTGGTTACTTGGTGTTTGGCGATTATAGCGGGCGGAGGCACAGCTACGGCAATTAAGGGAGCGGGAGCGACAGGTCGTTTGGCCTCCAGTGCAACGACAGGCGGGTTGGGTAACCCAGTAGTGTCCACTGTTGAAACTGGTGCTGCGATGGTTGTCACCACGGCATCGATATTTATGCCGATATTGGCCGCCATTTTGGTGATTTTTATTTTGGTCATCATTTTTAGGATCTACCGAAGATTGCGACCAAAGACTAATTTAAAGTAGTTGTGTCAGAAGTATATGGAGATTGAAGTTTTTCATATTTCCGTTTGAAACATTCATTAAAAGAAAGAGAGCGATTTTGAAAATAATTGCAATGATTCCGGCCCGATATGCGGCCTCACGGTTTCCTGCCAAACTGATGCAGGATCTTTCCGGAAAACCCGTGATTCTTAGAACCTATGAAGCCGCAGTTAGAACAGAACTTTTTGATGAGGTTTATGTAGTTACCGATAGTCCCGTCATCTACGATACGATCACCCAAGCAGGGGGTAAGGCTCTTATGAGTAAGAAAGAGCATGATTGCGGTAGCGATCGCATAGCCGAGGCAGTCGAAGATATGAAGGTCGATATTATTGTTAATGTTCAAGGAGATGAGCCATTTACCGACCGAGAGAGTTTAAAGGGGGTACTACAAGTTTTTGAAACCGATAGCGAGAAAGAAATTGATCTGGCCTCATTAATGGTTCGAATAGATGATGAAGAGGAAATTAAGAATCCGAATACGGTAAAGGTAATCGTAGACCATAGAAATTTTGCCCTTTACTTTTCTCGTTCGCCTATTCCCTATCCTAGAAATACAGATTTAAAAGCGGCATACTTTAAACATAAAGGTATTTATGCCTTTAGAAAAAGTGCTTTGATGGACTTTTATAGACTTCCAATGCTCGAGTTGGAAGCTACAGAAAAAATAGAGGCCATTCGATATTTAGAATACGGTAAGAAAATTAAAATGGTCGAGACTTCGGTAACCGGTATTGAAATCGATACCCCTGACGACCTGGAAAAAGCCCAAAAAGCATGGAAATAGACTACAGCAAGGTGAATGTAATCGGTTTTGATGCCGATGATACCCTGTGGGTAAACGAAACCTATTTTCGTGATACCGAAGAAGCTTTTGCCGATTTGCTAGAGGGGTACGAGACCAAGAATAAGATAGATCAAGAACTGTTCAAGATGGAAATCAAAAATCTTGACCTATACGGGTATGGTATTAAGGGCTTTATGCTCTCCATGATAGAGTCTGCCCTTGACCTTTCAAACAATCAAGTGTCTCAAGAGACCATCTCGAAGATTCTTGATTTGGGAAAAAAAATGTTGGGGCACCCTGTAGAATTATTGGATGGTGTTACCGAGGTTTTAGATGCCTTAAAGAATAAATACCGTTTGATTGTTCTGACCAAAGGAGATTTATTGGATCAAGAACGAAAACTCGAAAAGTCCGGTTTATCTGAATATTTTCATCACGTAGAGGTTTTGAGCGATAAGAAAGAAGAAAATTACAAACACCTTTTAGAGCATCTTCAGATTGATGTCAAAGAATTTTTGATGATAGGAAATTCCTTAAAATCAGATGTGCTTCCTTTATTGAATATAGGCGCCAATGCCGTTCACGTTCCTTTTCATACAACTTGGCAACACGAAGAGGTCAAAGTAGAAGATGATAAATACGATTATTTGAAAATTAGTAAGCTGACCGATATTCTTCAATATTTGAAATAGTTGCTATCTTTCAGTTTTTCCTGCGCTTTTTTTGTGGAGGATTGATTTAGCTTAAATAATTTATATGGAGTACAATAAGCATTTGGGAGTGCCTGAAATAGCAGTTGCCAAAAAGACAATGTATAAGAATTTCCCAATGGTTCCACGGGTTATTTTTGGCAAGGGCAGTTTTGATCAGCTGGCCGATATTCTACTTCCCAAAAGAAGGCATTCCGATGCTCCTTTTATTTTTTTGGTCGATGATGTTTTCGAGGGCAAGGCACTGGTTTCCCGAATACCTTTGTTGTTCAACGATCAAATTATTTTTATTTCGGCGGATGAAGAGCCCAAGACCCAACAGGTCGATATGCTGGTTGGCAAAATACAGAACGATTATGGTGAGCTACCTTCAGGAATTGTAGGTATCGGTGGTGGCACCATCATGGATTTGGCAAAAGCCGTTTCCATACTTTTGACCAATAAGGGAAGTTCTTCATTGTACCAAGGCTGGGACCTCGTTCATAAACCATCCATCTACCATGTGGGTATACCTACTATTAGTGGTACAGGTGCAGAAGTTTCTCGTACAGCCGTTCTTCTAGGCCCCCAGAAAAAACTGGGCATTAATTCTGATTTTACCACTTTTGATCAAGTGGTTCTTGACCCTGATTTAACGCAGGGCGTACCAAAAGAGCAATGGTTTTACACCGGTATGGATTGTTTTATTCATTGTATAGAATCGTTGGATGGTACCTATTTGAACGCTTTTAGCCAAAGCTATGGTGAAAAGGCCCTTGAACTATGTAAAGAGGTTTATTTAGGCGATTTGTCGGCTCAAGAATCACGCGATAAATTAATGATGGCTTCATGGCACGGGGGCATGAGCATAGCTTATTCCCAGGTTGGTGTGGCCCATGCGATGAGCTATGGTTTGGGTTTTTTACTTGGTGTCAGACACGGTCTTGGCAATTGCCTCGTTTTTCAGCATCTTGAAGAATTTTATCCCGAAGGCGTTCGCCTTTTTAAAATTATGCAGCATAAGCATGATATTGGAATGCCTGAAGGCGTCTGTTCCCAGCTTTCAGATAGTGATTTTCAAACCATGATTAGGGTATCTCTATCAATGAAACCTCTGTGGGAAAATGCTCTAGGCCCAAAATGGCAAGAAATAATCACACCTGCCAAATTAGAGTCTATTTATCGTAAGATTTAGAAGTTGCCTTGAAATGGTACCTTTTTGCAAAGGGTCGTTCTTAGTCATATCAATCTAGTTATTCATGTCACAGAAGCTGGTCAAGTTTATTTTTTATAAAGTTTTAGGGTGGAAAATGGTCGGTGCTTTTCCAGGGCATATCAATAAAATGGTCATTGCCGTTGCTCCGCATACTAGCTATTTTGATTTTTTTCTTGGGGTATTGGTAAGGGCGGTCTTGAACGAACCGATTAATTGGATTGGTAAAAAGAGTTTATTTGATTCGCCGATTGGATGGTTTTTTAGATGGATGGGAGGGGCGCCGATAGATAGAAGCAAGAAAAGTGACACGGTAGCGGCCACGGTCAAGATTTTCAAAAGTAGGTCGATATTCAGATTGGCCTTATCTCCCGAAGGAACCCGAAAAAAAGTGGATCGTTGGAAAACCGGGTTTTACTTTATAGCAAAGGCGGCCGAAGTACCCATTGTGCTGGTAGCTTTCGATTTCGGTAAAAAGCAAGTGAAATTTTCTTCTCCCTTAATTCCTACCAATCACAAAGAAGCTGATCTTGCCGAATATCACCAGTTTTTTGAAGGGGTAGAGGGGTATCATCACTGAATGATATATCTATAATTTTTGTTCTGACAGAAAATTAATTACTGTCACATATCAAAAATTCTTTTTTCCAAATAAAATTTTTGCTTCCAATTATTAAATATTCTTTTTAAAATCAAACCTTTTTCGAAAAGTTACGTAAGTATAGTTGATTAGCTATGGTGGTTAATTAATTGAACACTAAAAACTTAAATGATTATGAAAAAGAATTTTGTAAAACCGATGGTGGGCTTCGTAGTCTCCTTCGGACTATTTTTGGCGGTCTCGTGTGATGACGATGATAATGGTGGTATGATGGGTGAAGAAATGCCTACGTGTACCGATGGTATTATGAACGGTGATGAAACGGGAATCGATTGTGGGGGTTCATGTACACCCTGCGAAGATGGAATGGAACTGGGAAGGAGAACAGAACTCTTCGTGACCAATAATGTTAACGGAGATATCACAAAGTACAGTATTACCGGAGATTCGGCCATAACCTACAGAACGGCCTCTGACGCTGCTGAAGGTATATATTATGACAAAGAAGCAGACTTATTAGTACAGGCATCACGATCTAGTTTACAGTTAGAGGCATTTAAAGAAATTTCAATGCTAATGGAAGATTCAGATGTTACACCCGCATTCAGCGGAGCAATGGATTTGGCAAGCCCTAGGGAATTGGCCGTAAATGGCTCTACGTATGTAGTTGCCGATAACGATTCACATAAATTTTTCGTCTACAATAAAGACGGCGATAGTTTTTCTTTAACTGCGACATTAGATATTACTTTTCCGGTATGGGGAATAACCTTCAAAGGTAAAGATTTATATGCCGTGGTCGATACCACTAGTGATTTGGCGGTATTCTATGATTTTGAGTCCAATGCTCAAGACGGTGTATTAAGGCCTTCCAAAAGAATTAAAGTAGAAGGTATTGTGAGAACTCACGGTATAACATACAGTGCTTCAGATGATACCATGATAATGACAGATATTGGTGATGCCGCTAATACGACTGACGATGGAGGATTTCACGTCATAAAGGAGTTTTCCTCCAAATTCGATGCGCTATCTGACGGAGATGTCTTACCTGTTGGTATGCAGATTAGGGTTGCGGGGCCATCTACGTTGATGGGCAATCCTATCGATGTGGCTTATGATTCAGAAACTGATGCGGTGTATGTATCTGAAATTGGTAATGGAAAGGTACTAGGTTACACCTCCATTGGAGATGGAGGCGATTTAACGCCGACCTTTAACAAAGATTTAGAGTCAGCTTCTTCTATTTACTTTTCAAGTGATGAGACAGATAATGATTTAGGGTCAGAGAGTATGGGTCAACAGACGACTCTTTATGCAACGAGCACGGCAAATGGTGATATCTCTGTTTACGACGGTATGGGAATGTTAATTAAGACTGTTACAACAGCCTCCATGGCAACTGAAGGTATTTACTATTCTCCAATTTATGATGAAATTCTTCAAGCATCACGTTCTAACCTTATGCTAGAAAATTATAGTGGTTTTTCTGACTTGACAGACGGAGCTTCGCTAGAGGTCGCATTTATGAGCAGTGCAGACTTATCAAGTCCACGGGAAATTGCCGTTTCCGGATACAACGTGGTGGTTGCCGATAATGGTGAGAATAAACTTTTTGTATACACGTTTAATGGCTCATCGTTCACATTACAAAACACTTTTCAGGTAAACTTTAACTTATGGGGTATTACCTTTATGGGAGATGATTTGTTGGCAGTAGTAGATAATACGAGTGATTTGGCCGTTTTTAACGACTTCATTAGTATGAATACATCTGACGGCGCAGTTACCCCAGATAAGCAAGTAACCGTTGAGGGCATAGTTAGAACACATGGTATTGATTACAGCGAATCATCAGATGTTCTGGTAATGACCGATATAGGTGATGCGGCTGATGTAACTTCTGACGGCGGGTTTCATGTAATCGAAGATTTTACATGGGTAATCAGCGATGTAGATAATGGGGCTTCAATTCCAATGTCCAGTCAAAGTAGAGTGGCAGGAGCGTCTACCATGATGGGTAACCCTATCGATATTGCGTATGACCACAAAACACAAACAGTATTTGTTGCAGAGGTTGGTAACGGAAAAATACTAGGTTTTTCAGACGCGTTAAATATTAGCGGTGATGTGGCCCCCACAGTTGACAATAATTTAATGTCAGCATCCTCGATTTATCTTTATAACAATTAAGAAAACGAATAAATTAGTTTTAGTCCGGCTTTCAAAAGAAGCCGGATTTTTTTCTTAATGATTTTTAGGCCTAAGAAAAATAAAATCATTTAATGAGTAGCTTGTTTAATTTCAGAATTAGAGGAATAAACTTACCAATATTTGAAGATGACGTAATAGGAATTTTTTTAGAGTAGCTTACTCTGATTTATAAATAACTACCATCGTTCTTACAAAGTTGATTTTAACATTTTCTTTAAAACCCTTCGAACATCATTACGTAGGTATGGCAAATAAAATAGATTGCTATGAAAAAGAAATTTTTAAAATTTGGATATTTTGCTGCTGTTGGATCTTTACTTCTAACAGCTTGCGACAATAATGACGATGGTGACAATATGATGGAAGAACCAGGCGATATGACTTCCGCTCAATTGTTCGCCTCAAATAACACTGACGGTAATGTAACAATTTACAATATGTCTAACGGCGAAGTAAGTACTTTGGTTACCGGTGATATGGCTGCTGAAGGTATTTACTATGATGATGATACCGACCAGATAATTCAGGCCTCACGTTCATCAAACCAGCTTGATGTATTCTCCGACATTTCGGTTCTGGGGCTAAGTGGGACGATTACGGCTTCAATTTCTAGTTCTGCCGATTTACAAAGTCCTAGAGATATTGCGGTAAATGATGATTTTGTAATTGTTTCTGATAACGCCGATGTTGATGGAAATGAGGCAACACCTGACGGAAGAATCTTCATTTATACCCGATCGAATGGCGAGTTGACCTTAAGAAATGTTGTAACGACTGATTTTGCGCTATGGGGTATAGAAATGGTTGGTGATGATTTATATGCGGTTGTCGATAAAACGAGTGAGTTGGCAGTATTTACCGAATTCACTGCTATGAATACTTCCGACGAGGCTATAACTGCCTCTAAGCGAATTGCCATTGAGGGTATTGTAAGAACACACGGTATTGCTTATGATAATGGTACCATGATCTTGACAGATGTTGGTGATGCCGCCTCTGATAGTGATGGAGGTTTTCATATCGTAACTGATTTTACCTCAAAGTTTGATGCTGTGGCCAACGGTGGTACGATGGCGGTTGCCAATAATCAAACAAGAATCGCCGGTTCTAGCACTTATCTTGGTAATCCTGTAGCTGCTGAATACGATGCGGCGTCCAACACGGTATTTATTGCCGAGGCTGCTAATGGAGGCGGTAGGGTGATGGCTTTTACCGATGCCGATGCCGGTGGAAATATTGCTCCTTCGGTCAATAATAATTTGTCAAAGGCTTCATCATTGTACTTTTATTCGAATATGCAGTAATAAAATAATTGGTTGTTTAGGTTTTTAGTTAGTAGTAGTAAAAAGCGCCCTTTAAGGGGCGCTTTTTTTATGATAAATTATAGAGGAATGACTTAACGAAAATTTACCCTCGGTTGGCCTCTACAGGTCTATCTTTATATCTAGATGCAATGGCACTGATGATAATCATCTGTAGAATGTGAAAAACCATTAAAGGAAGAAGAATAACACCTTGAATGGCCATATTCCCGAATAAAATTTTTGAAAAAACGGTTCCGTGTACCAATGACTTTTTTGTTCCGCAGAATTGAGCGGTAATTCTATCTTCCATTGAAAATCGGAGAATCTTCGATATCTGGCGAATCAGCAAATAAATAATTGTGAAAAGTACCGATACACCAACTAGCAAGAGCAACAGGTCAAAAAGTGAAACACCATTGAATAGGCCATCGTTGAAAGATTTAACGTAACTCTTATAGATAATCAATAGAATAACGGCCTTATCAAAAGTCGCAAGCCTGTTGGAGTTCTTTTGCACTATAGCACCCAAAAATCGCTGCAAGGCCATGCCCAAAAAGACGGGAAGCAAAACTTGAACTATTAAGTTGGTATAGATATCGGTCAAGTCAAAATTGAGTTCTGAATTATCTATAAATAATCCCATCCATAGAGGGGTTACCAAAATACCAATGATCCCTGAAATACTGGCGTTGAAAATAGCTGCTGGAATGTTCCCTTTGGCTAAAGATACCATCACTACACTAGAGCTTACTGTTGAAGGTAAGGCGGCCAGAAAAAAGAAAGCCAGCCAAAACGTTTCTTGTTCTTCAGTGGTTATAAGTAGCTTAAACGGTAATATGAGTAGGGGGAATAGTAAAAAGGTAGCTCCTTGAATAAGTAGGTGCAACTTAAAATTACCTAAACCCGATTTTAATTTTGCCGGGCTCAGTTTTAGTCCATAAAAGAAGAAGATAAGAGAAATGCCAATGGCACTTATTTTATTTAGCAGAAAAACATTTTCTTCGGAAACCAATGTTGGAAACAGATAGGCCAAAAGAATGACGATAAAAATACCGACAACGAAATAATCTATTCTAATCTTCATCTATGCTAGCTCCTTTGAGCGGAGTTGTATTATTATTTTAATATACCTGAATAAAGAATGACCATCAAAAAAGGTCGCATTTATGCGACCTTTTTTAATTTCTTTATCTAGGAACCAAATTTACTCTTTCATGGTATGATACACGTTCTGTGTATCGCCTATTTTAATTTAAATAATTGATATTGAATTAATTATATGTAATTTTAATTTCATTAGTTCGGTATTAGTTCGGTTTTGAGAAATAATTCTAATGAGTGATTACTTTATTCTCCCCAATGATAATCAAAATTTCAAAAAGATTGAAGTAATGCGGGGCATTCATTTGCAGATATACATAGGGGAGAACCACAGTTTTTATAAGGATTTCCTGTAATGGGGTTTCAAATAAATTTTCTAAATTGGAGAACTCCCCCATTTTGAAAGCCACTCGAAATGAGGTGTGTGTATTTCTTACCCTAAAATCGGCTTTCCTAATTTTTTGAATATTTAAAAATTATCGAATATGAAAGCTACTGTTCTACTCTTATTTCTCATTTTTTGCTTTTTTTCAGTACCAATTTCAGCTCAATATGGCCGGTTTACAGAAGAAGAAAGACTTCGCGAACTCAGGAAAAATAGTGAACCAATACGTTTGCTTGTAGAGGATATCCGTAGGGCGGTTTACGCAAGCGAAAAGGACTTGGACGACTGTCTACCTCCTTTTACAAGTGCAACAATAACCCTTGAAGGGACATCGGAAGGAGAGGCGGGAATTGAATTAAACCTAGTTCTGTTTAAAATAACATCAAAAAAGAAAAAAGGGAAAATAAACAAATCTGTAATAACTTTTGTTAGGGACACGATTTTTAGTCCATTGATGGATAAAGTGAGAGATGAAAGCACTGAGAATTTTAATATTATTAGAAATCTTATTGTCTCCCAAGCATATTCAAACTGTGTTTCCTCAACAGCAATAAAGGAGTTAACATCTGATTTGAAAGATAAAACTGTCCTATTTAATATTTTAGAATATGAAAATTTAGAGAATATATCTGATGAAGACGCTGAGGAAATTATAACTGAAGCTTTTAAAACACAAAAGTTGGAAGTAGAAGTCAGTTTTGTTGTCGAAAAGGAGTCTAGCATAAGTGGAGAGTTCAAAATTACTCCAATAACGGGCTCTTTAAGCGGAAACCTGAAACGAAAAAATGTTCAAACTGTAAAAGTGACTTTTGGCAAAGACCCTAGTTAAAATATGCATTATGCCATATTTTCACAAAAAGCATCCAATTTACGACTCAAGGGATAAAAATAAAAATTACAATGACAATGGATACGCAATCAAAGGAAGCTTGCGAAATTTTTGAAAGTACTGTTGAGGCTTATGAAAGATTATTTAAGAATGCTCCACCATTAAGGCTAGATTCCGCTGATAAAGTCAAAAAAGAAATTGAAGGGCAAATTAAAATAGCATCGGCTTATAGTGAACTTGGGTTGTATCAGTATTGTCCAGATAAAATTGAAGATTGGAGAAAAAGATTAAGAACAGTTGCTGAAAGCATTAAAACACTTTGAAGCGAATAATTTGATTATACTTCAATTAAATTTATATTCGGTAGAAGTTCTTGTCTATTTGTTTGTTAATTGGATACTTGGTATTTTGTGATGAGGCCCAATCATATTTTGAAAGAATATATATGAACGAAATATTTAACCCAATTGGGTCAATTTGGCATAGGTGGGATCCTCATATCCATATTCCGGGGACACTAAAGAACGATAATTACAAAGGTGAAAATGCATTGGATGAATTTGTCCAAAGAATAAACATTTCTTCCCCTCCGATTAAAGCTTTAGGTATTACCGAATACTACGTTCTTGACGGTTATGAGAAAATCTTGCCAATTTTCAATGCCGGAAAATTACCTAATGTAAAACTACTTTTTCCTAACATAGAACTTCGATTTGCCGTTAATGCAGGAAAAGGGTCTCCGATAAATTTGCATTTATTGGTAAGTCCAGAAGATCCTGAACACATTGACAAAACAAAGAGATTTCTTAGGGATTTAAAATTTAAGTATGATAGTGAAATCTATGGTTGCACGAATGACGAACTAATCAAATTGGGCGCTGCCTATTTAAAGAAAACTACTGATAACCAGCATTTGTTAAAAACAGGCATAGAACAATTCAAGGTTTCATCTGACAATCTTCAAGAGGCTTTCAGTAATCATAAATGGGCGCGTGAGAACATTTTAGTCGCAATTCCCGCAAGTAAAGGGGATGGTACTGCTCAACTTCAGGAGGATGGACTAAAAGCGTTAAGGGAAGAACTTCAACGCATGGCACATATTGTGTTTTCTGGTAGACCAGGTGATAGGGAATATTGGTGTGGAAAAGGGACAGATTCCAAAGAAGCAATCATTGAGAAGTACAACGGCCTTAAACCATGTTTACATGGGAGCGATGCCCATGATTTGGAGCACGTAGGAAACCCTGATTTAGACCGCTATTGTTGGATTAGAGGTGATTTAAAATTTGAGACCTTACGACAGATTTGTTTTGAACCTGAAAGAAGGGTTTATATTGGGAAGGAAATACCAAGTGATGGCTATCCTTCCCATACAATTGAAAAAGTAAGTGTTAAAAATGCAGATTGGTTAAAAACACAGGAGATAGGTATAAACTCGGGATTGGTTGCAATCATTGGGGCTAGAGGATCAGGTAAAACCGCATTGGTGGAAATGATAGCCGCTGGGGCGGGAAGTGTCGACCAAAGCCATACAAAGAGATCATTCCTTGAACGGGCCCAAAAACTTCTAACAGAAACAACAAGCACGATTAACTGGGGTAATGGAGAACACCAGGAATTTCCCGTGGATGTTCAAAAATTACCAGTCGAGAGTGAAGAGCCCAGAGTTCGCTATTTATCTCAACAGTTTGTTGAATATCTCTGCTCTTCGGATGGGCTGGCCGATGAACTTGTTAATGCGATTGAACAGGTTATTTTTGATGCCCATGGTGTGGATGAACGCCTAGGAACAAGGTCTTTTAAGGAATTAAGAGAAATTAAAACAGAGTCCATTAGACGCGGTATTGACAAATATCAGGAACTGCTTCAAGAAATTGGTGATGAAATATCTGTTCAAGATGATTTGGCACGCAATATCGAAGAGTTGAAAAAGAAAAGGACTATAGAAAATGATGCTATAACTAGGATGAAGGAGGACCGGAAAAAACTCACTCCATCTGACAATAAAGAGGTTCTTGAAAAACTTGACAAGGTTCGTGAAGCCGCAGAGACAAAGTCTCAATTGATCGCAGGATTTGAAAAAAAAGAATTAAAACTCCAAGGTTTAAGGGAGGAGGCTGAACAATTTCAAAATGATAGTTCGCTAGTTCAACTTAATGCTCTTAAAGAAGAATATGCAGAAGCCGATCTGACCGACGAACAATGGGAAAAATTCACTTTAACCTATAAGGGAGATGTCAAATCTCTATTGAATGAAAAGTTGATTGAAGTAGGAAAGGAGATAAAGAAGCACAAAGGCCAAACTGAAAATGAGGTGGAAAAAGTTAATGAAAAAACAGAGGCCTATTTGAGTTCTTACGATAATTTATCCTCGAATACTTATTCATTGCTTATTAAAGAACAACGGCGTTTGGAAGCAGTGATTGGAGTAGATAATGAGAAACGAAAAAAGTATACGGACCTCTCCAATAAAATAGCCGTTTTAGAGTCGGCACTCAAACAAAGAGACAAGGAAATAGAAAAAGCGGAAGCCGCTCCAAAAAAAATTGAAGAGCTTTTCCTTAAACGAAAGAGCACTTATGAGCTATTGATCGGACAAATTGAAAAGGAAGAAAAGCTATTATCCAAATTATACAGCCCTTTGCAGGAGAGGCTTAGTTCTCAGGATGGCACCCTGTCCAAATTGACTTTTTCAGTAAGGCGCATTGTAAATATTGAACAATGGGCTGAATCCGGTGAGAGATTGATCGATAGATCGAGAATAGGTCCCTTTAAGGGTGTTGGCACCCTTACAGAAATTATCAAAAGAGAACTCGAAGAAGTATGGAAAACAGGTTCTTGCAAGGAAATTGCTCAAGCAATGGCGGATTTTCGATCAAAATATGGGCCAGATTTTTGGAAGCATGCATTCGAAGATGCTAGAAAAAATCGGGAAACAAAAAAATATTGGTACGATCAGATTTCCAACTGGTTATATAGTATTGGCCATGTGAGTGTGAACTATGGTCTCCAATATGAAGGAGTCGATGTGCAACAGCTCTCCCCGGGAACGAGAGGGATTGTTCTATTGTTGCTCTATCTATCGATAGATATTGATGATGAACGGCCATTGATTATTGATCAACCAGAGGAAAATCTTGATCCTAAATCAATCTTTGACGAATTGGTCGATAGGTTTAAAGAAGCCAAAAACAGGAGGCAAATAATTATAGTCACTCACAATGCTAACCTTGTTGTCAATACTGATGCAGATCAGGTCATTGTCGCCTCTAGAGGAGAGCACAAAATGGGTTCTCTTCCAGACATTGCATATGAAAGTGGAGGATTGGAAAACCCCCAAATTCGAAATGCTGTTTGCAACATTCTAGAAGGGGGCAAACGTGCATTTGAAGAACGGGCAAAAAGGTTGAGAATTTCTATTTGATTTTTTATTTCTCATGTTAAGTAACGGAATGGTATTGATGAGTTGGCAAAAAGAATACTAAATCCTAATCCACTTTATTCGTACATGAATAGCATCGATGATGGCTCAAAAAATAGATTTACTTAAGCTTTTTAGAACTGGTCTTACATAAAGAAATGGGAAAGAATTTTCTTTTTGGCTTTAGAAGTTTTTTGTCAACTTCAAATAGTTTTTCGTAATTCGGAACTTTCTTGTGTTCCTTAAGGCAAGTCAAAATTTGCTCCATGGATAGAACGGACATTTACAGACTCATAGAAGTGACCTTCGGTTTATGAGCCCGACGAGCTACCTACTGCTCTATCCCGCGGTTTCATAACTCTTTAATTGACAGCGAGTTAATAATCGCTTTTTTTTATAAAATACATACGCTGTATGCGGTTTTATATACGGTAAAAGTATTATAAAAAAGTCTTGTTTCAAAGGATTTATTTAGATTTTTCATGAATAAATATAGTAAGCTTCCTTAAACAAATTCATCTATGAGAAGTAAATTCAAGAAAGTACATTGACATATTGGCTTATAGATTATTAACTGAAAGAAATATCAATATATTTATAGATATCATTCAGGTTACACGTACACCTCTTATGCAAACAATAATCAATACATGGCTAAATATCGCTCTTAATGATTTGGAATCTGCCATCTTGCTCCACCGAAACGGAAAGTATAGAAATTCATATTTTCTGTTCCAACAGGCAAGCGAGAAAGCCAATAAAGCTGCGGCTCTTTTCTCTGGCGATTTTACCGAAAAGGAAATCGAGGAGACATCCCACGATCAATTTAAAATTCCAAGAAAGATTATGGTGCAAAAAGAAGAAAAAATGAAGGCCGCAATAGAGCTTCTTGAACGCTATCCAATGCCGAAAGATCTGGAGCCGCTTTCCAATAAGAGCTTTGCCAAACACCATAAATCAATTTCCGAGGCCATTTGTGGTATAGACAGATTGAAAAATTGCGACTTGGTTAATTTTACATTGGAAGATCTGGATGGCGTTTTAGAAATCCTAACGGGCTTAGAAACCATTGAATATGCCTTTCCGGAAAATAGCAATTCAATACTTAGGTCACAAATGCAGGCCATGGCAAGATACTTTGGGGAATTAGGTACGAAGGAAGCTTTGGAAACAAAAAGGGAAATTTTGAATATGCTTGCGGATAAAAAAAAGTCGCAAATGTATTTTCAAAATTTAATGCATCACCTGATACCAATTCAATTTGATTCTATATTTATAGACCATACATTTTACTTTTGCGCCTTACTGACCATTCAACATAGTTCGCGGACAAGATATCCCAAAAACGGAGTCAATCCTGAGGATATCTATACTAAAGAACTACCAATTGTACAGAAACAATTGGATTTTATGGAATGTTTAAAGGAGGCGATACTTCGATTGGAGAAAATGAATGGGAATAAACATGAGTTACAAAACTTGTTTTCGAACCTTATAATTGCCCAATAATAGAGATGTCGTTTCAAAGAAGTATAAAAGTAGCTTTTGACAAAACTTCTGGGGAGATTCTGGAAGCCGATGACGTCTTTGACACCGCTAAAAATTCATTTGAGCTTCGCAGGCAGTATCATAGGGATGAAGTGGAACTCTACTGTTGCGAGTGTGACCAAAAATTGAACGTTTCCGGTAGTAAGTATGACAGATTACATTTCAAGCATCAACCAAATGCGGCGTTCTGTTACTTAAAGGAGGCCAACCTATCGCAAGAGGAAACGGAACAATTGGCACAGCTTTATCGTGGAAAAGAAAGTGCAAGGCATAAAACACTTAAAAACAAAATAGCCGAGAAACTTTTCAATTTAGATGGTGTTGATTCCATCTGCGTAGATAATACCTTTATTTCTATTGGAAATGAAAAACGTAGGCCCGACGTGTATTGTAAATATTTGGACAAAGAACTCGTTTTCGAAATACAGCTATCCGATTTATCCTTGCGCTACATTTATGACCGTCATGATTTTTACAAACGGAAAGGAGTTTTTCTGATTTGGATATTGGATGATTTTGACGTTCATGGCCAGCGACAAATGGAACGCGATATCAAATATCTTACGGATTTTCAAAACTTTTTCAAACTGGATGAAGCTTCAGAACCTTTTAGATTGCTGTGTACGTACAAATATCCATTTCTAACGGAGGATAATAAATTGCTCAGTAAATGGATAGAAAAATCCGTCAGTCTTGGACAACTCAAGTTCAATGTTGAATCCTATCAGATTTATTATTTTGACTATGGGAAAAAGCTCAAGGTTAGAGAGAAAGAACATGCCAAACGTCTTCAAAAGGAAAGAGAAGAGGAAGTCAAAAATCAAGAGCGTCGAAAGAAGGTAGTGGCTGAAGAAAAAGCAAACTCTATAATCGATGACCTGCGATTCTTATGGAAAAACAAAGGGTATAATTTTTCTTCCATCGAAGAACAAATGGAAAATTTAGATGAATTCGAACTATCGATATTAAATAAATCCGATGCGTTTAAACCTAAAGATGGTCAACCAAGAATTCACCATTGGTTTTCAATAGCAAAAAAGGGTCATATCGGTTTCTTGGAACACATGATTGATAGTTCATATTTGGAAATCGACTTAAACGAAAAATCCAAAGACGACAAAACGCTTCTTGCAACTATGTTTGAAAACATAGCTATTGAGCATAAGATGTGGCTTTTAAGAAGACTTATCCGAAAAGGATATAACTTAAAGAAAGAGGACGAAGCAATATTGGCCCAAATCGAAACAGACCCTATTGAATACGAATCGACATTAATAGTTTTTCATTTGGCAAATGAGCTTAGTGGTTGTTATGTGATAGATGAACTTTTCGAACATAAACCTCTTATCTGTATAATTGAAAGTGCAAAAAGAAATGAGATTATTGGATACCGATATCAAAAGAATCAATGGGTAGCTTTTGCGAACAATGCTATACATAGTTATACAAACTATTGGAGTTATATCGAAAAAGCCTTTAAGAAATATGGTATTTGGGAAAAATTGATGCTTTTGGACAAAAAGAAAACCTTTCAAAAAAAGTTGACAAATTTCCGTGCTACGAATCCAACGCAGAAAGTTGATTGTATACCTTTACTGAATACCCTATATCCTGAATTGAAACATGATGAATCTGTATGGTAGTTGAATTAGCACCAAAGGATTATTTCTTGTGTTTTGATGCGTAATCATAAATTGCCAATTCTTCAGTCTTTCAAGTTTTTGCATAGCCGTTGCATCAATTTTTTTATATTTTTGTACCGTGAAATTTTTAACAATCATATTGTCCTTTTACTTTTTGGCACTCAATGTAGTGCCCTGTGGCGATTCGGGAACGGCTAAAGACGATGCCCAGGTCGTTTCGGTAATGGACTATGATGGCGACCACGATCAAGATTGTGAGCTGTGTTCCCCATTCTGCCAATGCCATTGCTGTCACGTACATACGATTGATTTTGGTATAATCGCTTTCACACCCTTACCAAATCCTATTTCACAGGAAAACTTCTCGCACTTCGAGAGCGTTTCCGATGGAGTAGTATCTTCAGTATTACAACCACCTAGAGCTTAATTCAGTTTTTTTAAGGATAGCTATGTCCTAACGTGATGCTTTTCAAAGCAAGCATCGCATCATAAATGCATTGCATCTCTTGTATTGCGAAGTTTAAACTGAATTAAATCTCTTTCTATGATTAACAAAATCATTTCATATTCCATTAATAACAAGTTCATTATTGGGCTTTTTATAGTGGCTCTTGTGGGCACGGGCATTTGGTCTATGGCCACTATAAATCTGGGTTCCGTACCCGATATTACTAATAACCAAGTACAGGTTATCACAGTTGCACCAAATTTAGGAACTGAAGACATTGAACAATTTGTAACGTACCCTGTTGAGTTGGCAATGGCCAACCTTCCTGACGTTATCGAGCTGCGTTCAGTATCCCGTTTTGGACTGTCCGTGGTTACCATCGTCTTTGAGGACGAAGCAGGCACCTATCTTCCTCGGCAATTGGTACAAGAGAAATTAACCGAAGTCGCCGGGGAAATTCCCGAAGGTTTTGGTACGCCATTTATGGCCCCCATTACTACAGGTTTGGGAGAAATCTTTCAATACACCCTAAAGGTAAAAGAAGGTTACGAAGATAATTACGATGCTATGGAGCTTCGTACCATTCAGGATTGGATTGTTAAACGCCAAATGGCATTAGTGCCTGGAGTTGTCGAGGTCAATGCTTTTGGTGGCTATGTTAAGCAGTACGAAGTGGCCATAAATCCTGATAAACTAAAAAGTTTTGGCATTACAATGAATCAGGTTTTTGAAGCCCTGAAAGTGAACAATGCCAACACGGGCGGTGCTTATATCGAGAAAAACCACCAAGCAAATTTTATCCGCGGCGAAGGTTTGGCTCGTAGTCTAGCCGATTTAGAAAATACGGTTGTTACCTCACAGAACGGTAGCCCTGTTTTAGTTAGGGATGTAGCCGAAAAAGTGGGCTACGGGAATCAAGTGCGCTATGGTGCGTTTACCCAAGATGGACACGAAACTGTTGGCGGACAAATTTTAATGCTGAAAGGCGAAAGTCCTGGCACTGTTATAGATAATGTACAAAAGCGTATCGATGAAATTCAAAAATCACTTCCAGAAGGCGTTTACATTGAACCATTTTTAAGCCGAAGTGAACTTATTGGAAGGACCACAAGCACCGTTGAAAAAAACCTTATTGAAGGTTCATTGATTGTGATTTTTGTGCTTGTCCTGCTTTTGGGAAGTTTCCGTGGCGGTTTGATTACGGCGTCGGTAATTCCGCTATCATTACTCTTTGCCTTTATTTTGATGAAACAATTCGGTGTGTGGGCAAATTTAATGTCCTTGGGAGCAATCGATTTTGGGATCATTGTGGATGGTGCGGTGATTATTGTGGAAGGAATGGTATTCCACATTCATCAACGGATGAAAAAAACCACAACCGCCATTGGCCAATCTGAAATGGATGAAATCGCCTATGAATCGGCGAGTACGATGATGAATTCGGCATTTTTCGGTCAGCTTATTATCCTTATTGTATTTACACCGATTCTCTTTTTGACCGGTGTGGAAGGAAAAATGTTCCGTCCAATGGCATTTACTTTCGGATTTGCAGTTTTAGGAGCGATTATCCTATGTCTTACTTACGTGCCAATGATTTCGTCAATGTTCCTTAAACCTGCTAAAAATCAGAACAGTTGGTTTGCCAAATTTGAAAACAAGATTGATAGGTTCAGTGATAAAATAATGTCCGGTTTAAACAAGGCGTATGTACCGTTTCTCAATTTCGCGCTTCGGTTTAGGGCTGGTGTCGTTATTGTTGCGGTCGGGTTGTTGTTGATTGCAGGATTTATTTTCAGCAATATGGGTGGCGAATTTATCCCAAAATTTGATGAGGGCGATATTGCGTTTCAGGCCTTGATAAAACCGGGGAGCAGTCTTACAGAATCCATTGAGGCTTCAAAAAAACTTCAAAATTTAATCAATGAATTTCCAGAAGTAAAAACAGTAGTTTCAAGGATTGGCGTGGCCGAAATCCCTACGGACCCAATGCCTATGGACATAGCCGATAGTTACATCATTCTTGAAAAAGATAAAAGTAAATGGACTTCAGCAGATAGCAAGGAAGAACTCATAGAAAAAATACAGGAAAAAATTTCAGTAGTACCCGGTGTAAATTTCGTATTTACGCAACCTGTTGAACTTCGTTTTAATGAACTGCTTACAGGTGTTCGGGAGGACGTGGCTATAAAATTGTACGGAGAAGATTTGGATGTGTTAGCTGACAAGGTGCAAGAAATCGCCGCCGTCATCAGAACCGTTCCCGGCGCAGCGGACCTCAATGTGGAGGCCACGAGCGGTTTACCACAAATGACAGTGGAATACAATCGCGCGAAAATGGCACAATACGGTATAACGGTTAATAAGCTGAATGATTATGTGAGTGCTTCATTTGCTGGAGAGCAGGCAAGTGTAATCTTTGAAGGCGAAAAACGGTTCGATGTGGTCATTCGTTTGGCAAAGGAATTTAGACAGGATATCAACAACCTTAAAAATCTGTATATAGACCTGCCCAGCGGCAACCAAGTACCCTTAAAAGAAGTGGCGGAAATCAGTTACAAACCTGGCCCGATGCAAATTTCAAGGGACAATACCTCGCGTCGTATTTCGGTAGGGGTAAATGTTCGTGGGCGCGATGTAAAATCAATGGTCGAGGAAATACAGCAAAAACTGGAAGCACAAGTAAAATTGCCACCTGGTTATTTTGTGACCTATGGCGGTTCGTTCGAAAACCTGCAACGTGCGACCGACCGATTGATGATCGTAGTGCCCATTGCACTCTTCCTAATATTCATATTGCTCTACTTTGCGCTGAGTTCGTTCTCGCAATCACTTATGATTTATATGGCAGTACCGCTGGCAGCTATTGGTGGTGTATTTGCCCTTTGGATAAGGGGAATGCCTTTTAGTATTTCTGCAGGTGTCGGTTTTATCGTGCTCTTTGGAGTGGCGGTATTGAACGGATTGGTACTGATCAACAAATTCAATGAATTAAAGGAAAGTGGAATGACAGACTTAAAAAAACGCATATACGAGGCAACTCACGAGCGCTTGCGCCCAATTTTGTTGACGGCAACGGCAGCTATTATGGGCTTTATACCAATGGCGATTTCTACCTCGGGAGGTGCTGAAGTGCAGCGACCATTGGCAACCGTCGTTATTGGCGGATTGCTTACGGCAACGTTTTTAACGCTTGTTGTCCTTCCGGTATTATATTATTGGCTGGAAGCCCGCAAAGAGCGTAACGGTAAAGGAGATGATCCAAGCTATATCAACAAAAGCACAACAGTTCTGGTGGTGCTATTGTGCTTGGGAGGATTTTTCACTTCCAATACAGTAAATGCACAGGAAAGTGGAATCGCCCAGACCGTAACATTGGAGGAGGCTATTTCCCTAGCAAAACAGAATTATCCATCGCTTAAGGAAAGCCAGGCTTTTATCGAGCGCGAGCAGGCGATGAAAGGAACAAGTTTCGATCTGGGTAATACCCAAATCTTTACGGGCAAGGAAGAATATGGCAATGACCTGCCCGGGGTACAGACCACGATCGGGGTGCAGCAGCAAAATGTTGATTTGCTCTCTGGGTTTTCAAAATCCAAGTTCTATAAAGAGCGTGTTCAGCTCGGCGAAAAGTTCTATGCCCTCAACGAGCAACAGTTGATCCGTAACGTGATGCAGGCCTATGACCGTATCAATTATAACAAGGCACAATTGCGCTTCGCGGAACAGTTGGACAGTGTTTACGCCAATTTCAGGACGGCCGCGGAACTACGTTACGATACGGGTGAAACCGGAAAACTGGAGTTTATTGCGGCGTCCTCGGAGTATCAACAGATACAGGTGCTCAGACAACAGGCCTATGACGATATCGAGATTGCAAAGCGCGCGCTAAAGCAATATTTGGGTATAAACCAAGACATCGAAACGGTGGGCCGATCCTATACACCGCTAAATTATCGGGCCGTTTTGGATTCCACATCAGTGGCCGACAACCCAATATTGCAATATTCACTGCAAAATGCCAAAGTGAGCAAAGCAAACGTGGGCGTGGAAAGATCACAGTTCCTGCCCCAGTTCAACCTCACGTACGGAAGGCAGATCGTAGACGATGTATCAGGGTTCAACACCTATCAGGCGGGTATCAGCATTCCGCTCTGGTTCTTCCCTCAAAAATCCAGGGTCAAAGCCGCCAAAGCAGACGCAATGGTAGCCGAAAATCAGTATCTGGAACAGAAGGCCATAACCGAAAGTAGGGTTTCCCAACTTTTAAAATCCTTGGAGAAGACCCAAAAGACGCTTGATTATTATCAAGAAGGGGCTTTGCTCTTGGCGGAAGAACAGATAGCAACGGCGGAACTGGCCTCAAGGGAAGGGGAAATCGATTATGTGAACTATATCACGATCCTGAACAGTGCCATAAGAATCAAACAAAACCATCTACAATTTATAAATCAGTATAACCAGCAGGCCATTGAGCTGCAATATCAATTGGGCAATCTATAATCTTAAAAAAGGAAAAATGAAGAATATAATCTTAATAAGCACCGTATTATTTACACTTATGTTCATGAGTTGTAACGATGCCCCAAAATCTGAACTTGGGCATAATGAAGCTGAAGGTGTATCAAAAACCGAAGCAGGTGGGGAAGAAGCCCACGGCGAAGAGGAAGGCGGCCACGGGGAAGAAGGAGAAGAAGGTGTTGTAGTACTTTCTACACAACAAATAGAGACCATTGACCTGGAGACCAGAACCTTGGAAAAAAGAAACCTCGGTAACAATATCAAGGTAACCGGAAGGCTTGAGCTATATCCTCAGGACAGGGCCAATATTAGTCCTTTCGTAGGCGGAAATGTACGTTCCATCAAAGTAATCGAAGGAGATGAAGTGCGAAAAGGAGAGGTTTTGGCCTATTTGGAACATCCCGATATTATCAGTATGCAACAGGAGTACCAAGAAAAAAACGATGAACTCGTTTTCCTTAAACAGGATTTTGAGCGAAAGCAGACCTTGTACGACAAAGGCGTTTCTTCCGGGAAGGAATTTCAGATGGCACAGTCAAAGTTCCGTTCCACTACCTCAAGTGTCAACGGCCTAAAATCAAAATTGCGCTTGCTCGGTATCGATCCTTCCAAGGTGGAAGAAGGACAGATCTACTCGGCCATACCCATATCGACACCTATATCCGGTTTTGTGGATGAAGTAATGGTAAGCCTGGGGGATTATGTGGCCCCACAATCAAAAATGTTTACGGTTAGCGATAATTCAGAACTCCATTTGGACCTTAAAGTGTATGAAAAGGATATCCCAAAGGTTCAGGTAGGTCAAAAAATCCATTTTACCGTTGCCTCGAAACCGGATGAACTGTTAACTGCAGAAGTGCACTCGATAGGTAAAACCTTTGAGGAAGATCCAAAAGCCCTGCACGTCCACGCGGATATCGATAACAAAAATGGCGACCTCTTACCAGGAATGTATGCAGAAGGAAGAATCGTGCAGGGAGAGAAATCGGGCTTTGCAGTACCCGAGGAAGCCATTGTCAAAGAAGGCGAACAGTCCTATGTTTTTATCGTGGATGAGGATGGGGCACCAGAAGAAAATAAAATGAAATATAAACGCATTCCCGTGAGTACAGGGGTCAACGACTTGGGTTTTGTAGAAGTAAACCTGCCTGCAGGAACGCCCGAAAATGTCAAAATAGTAACAAACGGGGCCTACACCCTTTCTTCGGAAATGGTCAAGGGCGAACTGGAGCACGGACATTAAACAACAATATAGATAAAGGTTTTGATTCCGGGTTTGTTATCGTCTTAATTAGTTAGTTGAAAATCAGAAAGCAGGCCCGGTTCACAATCGATTAAAAATCTAAATAGTATCATAATGAAAGAAATAAAAGCATTTGTAAAACCAAACCGCATCCAAAGGGTCATCGAAGCCCTTAGCGACAATGGTTTTAAAAGTATGACGCTTTCACAAGCGGAGGGTACCGGGGCGTTCAAGGCAAAAGGCGCGAAACCCTCATTGGATTTTCACGTATCCGATAGCCCGGTGGTAAAAGTGGAGCTGGTGTGCCAAAATGAGGAAGCACAAATGGCAATCGAAATTATTACGGAAAACGGAAAAACGCCCGACCCGGGCGATGGGATTATTTATCTATCTAATATTGAGGATGCCTTCCAGATCAAAACAGGCGAATCCTTAAAACGCTATGACCTTTAACCCCTTTTAAAATGGAAAGAATTGTCAAAAAACTGGAGAGCAAGGGAATACGGCCCACGCCGATGCGACTGTTAACCTATAAAAAGCTGCTGGAAAGCGAGGTAGCCATCAGTTTGGGAGAGCTGGAGAATTTTTTCGAGAAATCGGAACGGAGCACCCTTTTCCGGACGATGAAAACCTTTGAAGAAAACGCCATCGTACACCAAATTGAGGATGGTACAGGAGTTATAAAATACGCCCTTTGCGAAGAGAATTGTGAATGTGAGGTGGGCAACGACCTGCACCTGCATTTTCATTGCACCCGGTGCAACGAGACCGTTTGTTTGACCGACCGTAAAATTCCACAGGTCAATCTGCCCCAAGGATATATGGCAGAGGATATCAATCTGGTCGTAAAGGGTATATGCAATAAATGCAGTGACAATTTGGATTAGCCTTCAGGCGCGGAACATTAAAAGAATACAACGATGATAGCAATCTATAAAAAAGACCGAATCATATATACCATCGCAGATAAAGAGCTGGATACCGATGATAGGGCAACCCTGATCAAAGCTCTTAACGAACATTTAAAAGAAAATGAACAAGCCGCTTGGTATATGGAAATGGGCCTTCCCGAAAAAAGGGTATGGAAAAGTAGCGTTGAGAGGTTAGATTTTTCATTTTCCGAAGAGGCACGGTTTAAGAAAATAGCCTTGGTAGGCGATAAAATATGGCAAGAACGGTTTACCGAATCGTTATTGCCATTTAGCGAGGCTCATATAAAATTTTTCGGGCCGGAAGATGGAGATATGGCCAACAACTGGCTCGAACGATAATAACACCCCTATCGATGCAAAGAGGTAAAATAGGGATATGGCTTTTGGCAGGTTTTGCCTTTGGGGTCTTTATACTGCAACCCTTGGGCCTATCCCTTTTTCTCTTTGACCGGTCGGGCGATTCCGGTCACTGGCCAAGCTATTTTGGCGAGGCCTTCAAAACCGCATGGAACGTTGCCGATGTTGACCAAATTCTTGGAAACCTGTTGTTCGGGACAATGGGAAGCAGCCTTGCCCTGATGTTCTTCCTCAGAAAAAAGATTTTTCAACTGAACAGGCAACGGATGGACAGGCAAACCGTTCTCGAACTCATAAACAAGGGAGAGAGCAGCCGGGTGGAATTCAAGTCAAGCTTGCGATGGGACGTGCAGCAGGGCAAGGTCAACAAACAACTTGAGTTTATCATATCAAAAACCATTGCCGGGTTTATGAATACCGAGGGGGGCAAGTTGCTCATAGGTGTTGATGACGGGGGAACCATTCTGGGCCTGCAACAGGATTTCGATACGCTTAAAAAGCCGGACAGCGATGGCTTTGAGCAGTATTTGATGCAATTGATCGCTCTAAAACTGGGAACCCATCTTTGTACGCTAGTGAACGTAGCATTTTTTGGGTTTGGTCTAAAGCAAGTGTGCTGTATCGAGATTTTACCAGCCCAAATGCCGGTATATGTGACCCTTGAGGGACGGTCACGGTTTTATATACGCACGGGCAATGCCACACGCGAACTCGATTTGCCCGAAGCCCTGGTGTATATAGGTAAGGAAAAGGCACAGTACAACTAAAAACGGGAGGTTATTGGGCCATGCAGGAAGGATTATTTGCACTTCCGTTGCACAATTGTTTTAATTAGATTGATTTAAAAAAATATACAAATATGGTACAGATAATAAACTTGGAACAGGAACACCTAATTGCCGCTAAAATCAGTGGAAGACTTACAGAAAAGGATATGGAAAAGATGCATCCGCTTATCCACAACATCATAGAAAAAGGGCATAGAGTGGATTTCTATTTTGAAATGAAAGATTTTGAAGGCTATACCCTTAAAGGCTTTTGGGAAGACCTAAAGATTGATTCGGCTCACTTGGGAGATTATGGCAAGATGGCCTTTGTGGGCAACAAAAAATGGCAGGAATGGGCCGCGAAGGCAACTGATTTTTTCATAAAGTCTGAAGTTAAATTTTTTGATATTTCCGAGAAATCACAAGCCCAAAAGTGGATTAAATCTTAATTAACGATAACAAAACCATTAATAATATGAAAGACAAGGAAAAACACAGCAAAGGCGATGGCCACAATCACGACCACGGTGGCATTTTCGGCAAAAACACGGAGCTCTATTTTGCAATTTTAAGTGGGGTCACACTAATAACAGGTTTCCTGTTGGAAAAGTATTCAGGGGTTTCAGCTAACATCCCTTTTGGGCTCTATATTGCAGCCTACTTTTTTGGAGGTTATTTTACCCTAAAGGAGGCCATTACCAAAGTGTCCAAAGGCGAATTTGAAATCGATTTCCTGATGCTGGTCGCAGCTGCAGGAGCCGCCTATTTGGGTGAATGGGCAGAAGGTGCCTTGTTGCTCTTCCTTTTCAGTCTGGGTCACGCACTTGAAAACTATGCGATGGGCAAGGCCAAGAAATCCATTGCAGCGTTAACAGACCTAGCGCCTAAAACCGCACTATTAAAGAAGGATGGCGATACTGTTGAAGTAGGTATTGAAGAGTTACAGATAGGTGATATCATCGTGGTACGCCCAAACAGTAAAATATCTGCTGATGGTGTTATTGTAAAGGGCAATAGTAGTATAGACCAGTCACCCATTACTGGGGAAAGCGTTCCTGTGGACAAAACACCAATAGAAAATCCCGATAAGGAATATACAGCAAAAAGCGATATTCCCGACGAGAACCGTGTTTTTTCAGGAACCATCAATGGCAACAACACCCTCGAAATAAAGGTGATTAAAGAGGCAAAAGATTCTACCCTCAACCGCTTGGTCACTATGGTTCAAGAGGCCCAGGACCAAAAATCGCCCACACAATTATTGACCGACAAGTTTGAGCGGTACTACGTGCCATCGGTAATCTTATTGGTCATACTATTGAATTCTGCTTTCCTGGTCATTGATGAAACGTGGAATGAAAGCCTGTACCGTTCCCTGGCGGTACTTGTGGCAGCCAGTCCTTGTGCCTTGGCTATATCTACGCCATCTGCTGTATTGAGTGGTGTGGCAAGAGCAGCACGAGGCGGGGTTTTGATAAAAGGCGGTCGCCCCTTGGAAGACTTAGGGGTACTTACCGCTCTCGCTTTTGACAAAACGGGAACACTTACCGAAGGAAAACCAAAACTTACCGATGTCGAAAGTTTTGGCAACATAGATAAAAATGAACTGTTGGAAATTGCTATTGCGGTTGAGGAACTGAGCGACCATCCCCTGGCAAAGGCTGTTGTACGTGACGGAATGGAACGGCTTGGGAAGGACGCCAAAATTCCCGATGCCGATGATTTGGAGGCCGTACAAGGCAAGGGCATAAAGGCAAACTATCAAGGGGATTCCATTTACATAGGCAATCTTGAGCTTTTTGAGGGTATTGATAAGGGCGTTCCCAGCGATGTATCAGAAAAGGTAAGAACTCTTGAAGGGGAAGGAAAGACCACGATGCTAATAAAAAGGGGCGATGAATTTATAGGGATGCTCGGGCTGATGGACACCCCACGGGAAAAAGCCAAGGAGACCCTTGCCCAACTAAAGGAAATAGGCATCAAGAAAATGATAATGCTTACCGGAGACAACCAGAAAGTGGCCGACGCTGTAGCCGAGGAAATTGGGTTGACCGAAGCACGCGGAAGCCTGCTTCCCGAAGAAAAAGTGGAGGCCATCAAAAAACTTGCGGAACAGGAAAATAAACTGGCAATGATAGGTGATGGGGTCAATGACGCCCCTGCTATGGCAAACAGTACCGTTGGTATTGCAATGGGTGCGGCGGGAAGCGACGTGGCTTTAGAAACCGCAGATATAGCACTAATGGCAGACAAACTGGAAACCTTGCCTTTTGCCATCGGTTTGAGCAGAAAAGCGAAGGCGATAATCAAGCAAAACTTATGGGTTAGCTTGGGGGTTGTTGCCCTTTTAATTCCTGCGACAATTATGAGTTGGGCAAGTATAGGGATAGCCGTGGCCATTCACGAGGGCTCTACGTTGGTAGTGGTGGTCAATGCATTGCGTTTGCTCGCCTACAAAAAATAAATTCAATAAAGGAGATTGCCTTTGAATCAAGATTAAAAAATGAACAAAACGGAAAAAATATTGTCAAGTCACGGTATTCGCCCTACTCAAATGAGGTCCAAGATATACAGGTATCTGAGAAGGAAGCAAAGTGCCGTGTCCTTTTCCGATTTAAAAAAGGTCTTTGCCGAAAAGAGCGAAACCAATAAGACAGCAAACAGAACGACCTTTTATCGCAACCTTAAGATTTTTGAGAATAAAGGACTTATTCATCAGATAAATGATGGAACCGGAGTGGCAAAATTTGCGATTTCTAATGAAAACGTTAAAGGTAAGTATGGTTCAGATTTACATCTGCACTTTCATTGTACCGAATGTAAGAAAACAATCTGTTTGCCAAATAAAATACCAGAAGAAAGTTTGCCAGATGATTATAAAATAAACGATGTCAACTTGGTATTAAAAGGGATATGCGTGAAATGTAAGGAAAAATAACAGGTGGGAGTTCCAGAACTTTGAACCCTTGCGCCCAAGAGTCAAGTTCAAGGTTCTTCCACCTTATTTAACCAAAAAAATACAATTATGGAAAAATATGATATAACAATTATTGGTTCCGGTCCAGGTGGCTACGTGTGTGCCATACGTGCTGCACAACTGGGCTTTAAAGTGGCCATAATCGAAAAGTACAGTACCCTTGGCGGCACTTGCCTTAACGTGGGCTGTATCCCTTCAAAAGCCTGGCTGGAAGCATCGGAACATTACCACAAGCTCAAACACCAATTCGAGGATTTCGGCATTGATGTCAAGGAGGCGAATGTAGATATTGTAAAAATGAACCAAAGGGTTCAAGACGTCGTGGGGGAAATCATCAACGGGGTAGCCTACCTGATGAAAAAGAACAAGGTTACCGTTTATGAAGGCCACGGAAACATCAAGGACAAAAACACCATTGAAATTAAGGGCGAGGACAAAACACAAACCATAGAAACCGATAAAATGGTCATCGCCACCGGGTCAAAACCTGCATCCTTGCCCAACATAGAAATAGATAAAAAAAGGATTATTTCCTCTACGGAAGCCCTTGCCCTTAAAGAAATCCCCAAACACTTGATGGTCGTTGGAGGTGGTGTCATTGGGGTCGAGATAGGTTCGGTTTTCGCCAGGTTAGGTTCAAAGGTTTCCATCGTAGAGTATTTTGATGGGCTTATTTATACAATGGACAAATCCGTAGGGCATCAATTGTACAGGTCCCTAAGAAAACAAGATATCGAGTTCTATCTGGAACACAAGGTCACAAAAGCTTTGGCAGCAGATGATAAAGTAACCCTTACGGCACAGAACAGGAAAGACGACAAGGAAATGCAGTTGGAAGGAGACTATTGCCTGATGGCCATTGGGAGAAAACCTTTTACATCAGGTCTTGGCCTTGAAAACGTGGGAGTGGAAACCAACGAAAAAGGACAAATAAAAGTAGATGATAACCTGGAGACCAATGTAAAAGGGGTCTATGCCATTGGAGATGTAGTCCGTGGGGCGATGCTCGCCCATAAGGCCAGTGAAGAAGGTGTTTTTGCGGCCGAACGCATTGCGGGACAAAAGCCGCATATCAATTATTCCCTCATACCAAACATTGTCTATACACAGCCCGAAGTGGCCGGTGTAGGACGTACCGAAGAGGAACTTAAAGAAGCAGGAAGAGCAATAAAAACGGGCTCGTTTCCCTTTAAGGCCAATGCACGGGCCAAGATAAGTATGGACACTGACGGCTTTATAAAAGTGATTGCAGACAAGGAAACCGATGAGATTTTGGGCGTGCATATGATAGGTCCGCGCATAGCCGATAGTTATACGGAAGCTGTCGTGGCGATGGAATTCAGGGCAGCGGCAGAAGATATTGCCAGAATGTCCCACGGACACCCCACATTTTCAGAAACCTTTAAGGAAGCCTGCTTGGCCGCTACCGAAGACAGGGCGTTGCATATATAAAAATATAAAAAAACGAAGATGAGGAAAATTCAAAAACTAACCCAAGAAATCAACGAATTGACAGTAAGGATTGAACACGAATATCCCGAACTCTATCGCTATTTGGATGAGAATCCCATAACTATTCCCATAGATGATGAAGCAAAACTGACTTATAAATCGTTCGCTGATTATTTGGAGAGCTTAAAATCGATTTTGGAAAAATATATGGAATACCATAATAAGTAAAGATTTAAAACACCAAACTTAGAATTTAATACAGATTATTTAAATGTCCACTATAAACAAAAGCACTTTTAAGGTAAGTCAAATGGATTGCCCTTCCGAAGAACAGATGATAAGGATGAAACTGGAGTCAAATCCTCAAATCAAATATCTGGACTTTGACATTCCGAAAAGAAAATTAGATGTGTACCATCAGGGGAATGCCCAAGAAATAAATGTGGCATTGGGTGCATTAAAGCTGGGGGAAAAACTCTTGGGAACAGAAAAGGCGGAAACACCTATTGCCGAAGACGAGACCAAACAAAAGAAGATACTCTGGTGGGTCTTGTACATCAATTTTGGGTTTTTCGTTATCGAAATGACCACGGGATGGATTTCTTCCTCGATGGGCCTTATTGCGGATTCACTAGATATGCTGGCCGATTCCATTGTGTACGCATTGAGCCTTTTTGCCGTAGGCGGCGCTATTTCCAGAAAAAAGAAAGTGGCGAAGTTCAGTGGCTATTTTCAAATGGCCTTGGCCCTGCTGGGATTTTCGGAAGTCGTGAGAAGGTTTTTGAGCAGTAGCGAAACCCCTTTGTTCCAATGGATGATTATCGTTTCCATTTTCGCCCTTATCGGCAACCTCGTTTCCCTATGGTTGATAAACAAGGCCAAAAGCAAGGAAGCGCATATGCAGGCAAGTGCCATCTTTACCTCAAACGACATTATTGTGAACGGCGGGGTAATACTGGCAGGGGTGCTGGTTTATTTTTTAGACAGTAAATGGCCCGATTTGGTCATAGGCGGTATTGTATTTGCCTTTGTGATGCGAGGAGCCATTAGAATTTTAAAATTGTCCAAATAACGTATTGGGAAGAAAAGAAATAGCAAAAGAAAGATTTTGGAAAGGAATCCAAATGCCATATCCCGAATAGGACTCAAAACTACCCTCGTAGGTATTTTGATCAGTGCATTATTGGCATTGATCAAAGGTTTGGGCGGGGTGTTCGGGCATTCTTATGCCCTTATTGCCGATGCGATCGAATCCGGGGCGGATGTGCTGACATCCGCACTATTATGGGCCGGGTTGAGATGGTCGTCAAGGCCACCGGATGAAAACCATCCCTACGGACACGGTAAGATAGAGGCCCTGGTGGCGGTGGGTATTGCCATAGCCCTAACCATTGCAGGTGGTATAATCATAAGGGACAGCATCGACCATATTCTGGTACCCCACAAAACTCCTGCACCCTTCACACTCTTCATACTGGTATTTGTTGTCCTCACGAAAGAGGCGTTGTATCGCTATGTCATGAAAACAGGTGATGAAATCAATAGTTCGGCCGTCAAGGCCGATGCATTTCACCATAGGAGTGATGCCATTACGTCGATAGCCGCTTTTATAGGGATTTCCATAGCATTGATCGGTGGCGAAGGGTTTGAGATAGCGGATGATTTCGCGGCACTCATTGCAGCGGGCATTATTCTGTTCAATGCCTATAAAATAGCTAGGTCATCGGTAAGGGAGTTGCTGGACGAAGCTGTTGAGCCCGAATTTCGAAATGAGGTTATCCGACTGGCCGAAGCCGTTCCTGAAGTGGTAAGGGTAGAGCGCTGCCATTCCCGAAAGATGGGAACGGCCTTTCATATCGATATGCATATTTGGATCGATGGGGAATTAACTGTGACCGAGGGCCATGATATTGCACACAAAGTAAAGGAGAGATTGTTCAGGTCATATTCCGAGATACTTGACGTGCACATCCATATCGAACCTAGCAAAGAGAGAAATGTTAAAATGACAGAATTATGAACATATGGCCATGGGTACTCGTTTTGGGCCTAGCGGCCTGGGCAGCACACTGGGGTGCGGATCGATTGTTGACTCCTTTAAAGTTGCTCCGCAAGCAATGGGGGCTTACCGCATCCGCTGGAGCCGCTTTTCTTGCCCTTGTAACGGCCAGTCCTGAAGTTGCCATCAATATAACCAGTGCGGCACGGGACGTTTCCGATATTGGCCTGGGCAACTTATTGGGTTCCAATATTATTTCCATTCCCTTGATGGTGACCATAGCTTATTTTGCTTCCAGGAAACAATTCAAGAACAACAAGGAACATCAAGAACATCTTGATAAAAACATTCTGGCGTTGAACAAACGTTCGGTTTCCGTACTGTCCCTTCCTTATCTGGGCATTATCGCCCTTGTGGCCATTTTAACTCTGCCAAAGCCCTGGCGTGGCCTGCAACCTGTGGACGGGTGGATTATGCTGGCGGCCTATGCTGCGTTCTTGACCCACGCAATCATAAAAGGCAAGGAAAAGGGCAAAAAAGTAGAATGGAACAAAAAACAGGTCTGGTTATCGATTGCCGGGGCCTTTGCGATAGCAGTTGGCGCTTTTTTCATAGTGAAGGCGACCGAAAATATTGTTTCTGCCCTAAATATTTCTGAAATCGTGGGAGGCCTTTTCATCACGGGCATAATGACCACGGCACCGGAAATATTCAAGACCTGGAGCGTGGTAAAAGGGGGCGAGGTGACAGCGGGCACCACCAGTGTTATTGCAGACAATGCCGTAACGATGACGGTGGCATTTTTTCCGCTGGCTTTGGTAACCACCCCCATTGAGGACTTTGAACTGTTCTGGGTCAACATGGCCTTTGTCGGGCTTATGCCGCTGCTTTACACACTATTTGTGCACCAAAGCAAGGAACTGCACGGTTTCTCTCGTTGGCAGATTTTTGTATTTGATGCGGCATATATAGTTTATTTACTGGTCATGGTTTTTTACGTGTTGAAACTTTTTTGATAGATGAAAGACGAACTTTTTAAAGATTGCTCGATGAGGCTCAATATGCTGGATGAAAACATCCACAAATTGGCCGTAAAGTATGCTAAAGAATACTATACGACAAACCAATGCTCCAAGGAGGAAGACCTTGAACGCGGCATTGTAAAAGCAGAGATGGAAGGGCGAAAGCTCTAAAAAAAGTATACAATATGGACTGGACATTTGAAGATTTCAAAACAAAACTTGATGGCCTACAGCCGTCAGTTCGGAAGAAGGCCCTCAAAATTGCACAAGAATTGGTAAAGGAGAATGGGTATTCTCGTGAGAAGGCCATTACGGAGGGAATCAAACGTGCAGAAGAATGGTTTTATGACCTTAGGGGATAGCATTGGTGCGTTGATTTTAGTAAAGCACAGTATAATATGTCACGGGAAAGGAGAAAGCGGAGACTAGAGGAAAAAAAGGAGAATTCAATAAACAGGAAAGTAAGAACCAGAAAGGAGAAAGGGTATTGCCTGTTGGTTTTTGTGGCAATGTTCCTTGCGGTGCTGACAATTGCCTTTCTAGATGCAATTCTATATGGTTTTTACCTACTTTTCAATTGAATAATTAAACCTAAAAAGAAAGATTAATGGAGTCAAATCAATAAAAACAAAATGATATGAAAGATGACGGAATTTTAATACCTGTAGATTTTACACAGGTTTCAAAAAATGCGGTGAGCTACGCAATTGGGCTAGCACAAAAATTGAAATCAAAACTGGTTTTTGTCCACGCCTATTCAGTGGCATATCCATCCGGTACGCCTATCGGTATGGCAACTATGGCACACAATGTAGCAGATACCACGGCATCCGAGGAGAAAATCAATAAAGAAAAATTGGATAAGTTTCTAAGAGGCTTTCCTGAACTGGACAAGTTGGAATTTCAAGCAATGGTCGGTTTCGGGGCAACGGTCGATGTGATTTCTGGCCTGGCTAAGGAAATGAATACCAGACTTGTCGTTATGGGTACCAAGGGCACGTCTTCAGGATTTGATGAAATTTTTATTGGAACCGTCACCGAAAAGGTGACACAAAAGGCATCTTGTCCAGTACTGGCCGTACCTGAAGATGCCAGCTATACTGCATATAAGCGTATCGGGGTCGCAGTGGATACGGATAGTACGGATAATAGAATAGATTTTGAAATATTGTCCAGATTATTGGAAAACTATAATGCACAGTTGCACTTTGTACATATAGCGGACGAACAGGAAAGGGTTCCGGAGAAAGCATTTATTCGTGAAAGATTTGGCAAACTTCTTGTACCTAAGCAATGGTTCTTTACAGTTATCGAGGAAGACAAACCCGAAGAGGGTATCGATAAATTTTTGACTGAAACCCCAATAGACCTATTGGTTTTGCTTTACAGGGAACACGGATTTTTTGAGGCACTTTTCAAAAAGGGGCTAAGAAAAAAAATGTTGTATGCCTCCAAGGCCCCATTGCTGATAGTTAAGTAGCCTTTCTACCTATGAGATGCTCCAATAAATATTAGGTATAGCTTACTATGCGAAATTATCGTTCTTATTCTCGGCGCAGGCGGTTTGGCAACGATGTGGGAGGCCGTTTTTGCTGATGTTGGTGTGGCGTTATTGGCGATATTCAATGCAGTTCGATTGCAGAAGATGAAGTGGAGCTAAAGAAAATTATATATATTTTCAATATTGAATCCGTCATTTTCTATAAATTGAAAAGGAGTGTTTTTAATACTAGGATACCAAAAGTGGAAAGACCCTTTTACTTTAAGTACATCATAAAGAGAATGTTAGTAATTTATCGAAAAACACTTGATTTTAACGAAAATCAGTGGGGTATTTCGGCCTAAAGTTGTTATTAAGTTACCTTTGTAAGTTGATGCCACTTCCCCTGCAATTAGTGCCTTTTAATAAAATTGCAATAACTATTATTGATTATGAAAAAAATCTACACTATTCGCGCTTGCAACTCAGCTTTCTTTTCAATATTTCATCTCCATTATTCTAAATTTTGCTCCATTTCGAACAAAATTGTAGGTGGTCTGATATTGGCACTTGCCTTATTAAGCTCCATTTCAGTTAAAGGGCAATTGCCTGACGATTTCCAACAAGTACCGTTGCTGACAGGATTAGCCAATGCCACAACCATGCAATTCGCACCGGACGGGCGCATTTTTATCCTTGATCGGTACGGCGAAGTAATAATTTACAAAACGGATACCCAGACCTCTGTTTCAGCGGGAACGGTACCGGTCTTTCATGAGTTCGAAGAAGGTTTGTTGGGTATTGCTTTCGACCCGGATTTTATCACAAATAATTACATTTATCTACATTATGCTGTGCTCGGTCAGTCGACCAATAGGGTATCCCGATTTACCATGAACGGTGATGTTCTGGACATGTCTTCCGAGATTGTAATGTTGGAGTGGGGTACTCAACGGATTATCAGTTACCATTCAGGTGGGGATATGGCCTTTGACTCGCAAGGTAACCTGTACATCGCAGTAGGCGACAATTCGTACTACAGCGATGCCTACGCCTCCCATAATGAGACGAGTATTTCTGCCACTACCGAGAAAAGCTCGAGCAATACCAACGATATGCGGGGTAAAATCCTTCGGATAACTCCCCAAAACGATGGTTCTTATACCATACCTGCAGGCAATCTGTTTCCAGCTGGTACTCCGAATACCCTACCCGAAATCTATGTTATGGGTGCTAGAAACCCTTATCGAATTTTTGTCGACAAAGAAAATACGGATTGGCTGTTTTGGGGAGAAGTTGGCCCGGACGCAAATGCCGCCAGTGCTCTAGGCCCGGAAGGGTTGGACGAGATGAACTTGACAAAGGCATCGGGGAATTATGGCTGGCCATATTTTTCAGGTGTCGACAACGATGCCTATCAAGTTGCCTATCGTACTCCGTCACCATTTTACAACGACCCGGCTGCCCCTGAAAATACTTCCACATGGAATACAGGGGCCACTGTTCTACCTCCTGCCCAACCGGCTTGGCTCGAATTTTTCCATAAAAGTCATTTTGCCGGCCCTCGATATTATTATGATGGTGCGCTGACCGATGACCAAAGATTTCCCGTAGAGTTCGATGAGATTTTCTTTTATTATGACTTCAATAGCAGTAAAATTTGGGCTGTTGAAATGGATGCGCAAGGAAATATTATAAGTAATGATTTGTTCGCACCGGCCGTATTTCCCTCTGGGTCTGGCGACGGTTTTATCGACATGGAATTCGGCCCTGACGGCAAGATGTATATTTTGGCTTACGGCGCTGGCTGTTGCCCGCAAAATGCAGGTACTGGTAAGTTAATCAGGGTTGATTATACGGGTATTACTTCAAATGCACCCCCGACTGTCATGATAAGTGCTGACCCGAATAGTGGCCCTTTGCCCTTGACGGTTAATTTTTCCAGTGCCGGAACGAATGATCCGAATGGGGATACACCCTTAACGTATGAATGGGATTTTGATGGCGATGGAAATACAGATTCCAACGACGAAAACCCGACCCATGTATACAATACGGCAGGAACCTTTAATGTGAAATTGACAGTTACCGACCCAGGCGGTGCATTTGGGGTAAATAATATCACTATCTATGCCGGCAATACCGCCGCCACTTTTTCTTATAATTTACCTCCTGACGGCGGATTCATCGGTTGGGGAGATGATGTATCGATAGATTTGATCGTATCCGATACCGAGGACGGTTCTACCGGTTCTGGAATTGACTGCAACGATGTTAATGTGGTTCCTGCTCTTGGCCACCTAAATCATTTTCATGATTTGGCAACCATGACAGGCTGTACCCAGAATTTTAATTTGGGCTACGACGGACATGATATTACGGGGGAGATGGACATTTTCTACGTTTTGAATGCCAATTACACGGATCAGGGGGGGCTGACGGCGTTCGATCAAATCCTATTACATCCAAAGCGCAAGGAAGCCGAGTACTTCGACACTCAAAATGGAACCACCATAATCACAAATACCGATTTTTTGGAGGGCGGATCCGAAGCCCTGAGTGTTGACAACAATGGGTATATTTCTTTTTCAGAACGCAATTTGTTGAACATGACTGCTGTTAAATACAAGGTGGCGGCAGCAACTGCCGGTGGTACCATAGAATTTAGGTTGGGAAGCCCTACAGGAACTCTTTTGGCGACCACCACGGTACCTTCAACCGGTGGCTTGGGCAATTGGCAGGCCGTGGAATCTATCTTTTCGGCACCTGTCGGAAAAAATGATCTATTCTTTGTATTTAAAAGTACTAGCGGCACGCAAGATATCTTTAATCTGAATTATGTGGAATTTATCGGAGATGGAGTGTCAACCGACAGTTCTCCACCTGAGATATCCTCTGTTGAAGCAATGGGCTCTACACAGGTCAAAGTCCAATTTTCGGAGTATGTTACCGCGGCTACTGCGAATCAAGTTTCAAACTATGTGATAGACAATGGCATTGCCATTTCTTCCGCGGTTTTGCAATCAGATGGACTGACCGTTTTTTTAACGGTTTCTCCGTTGAGTGGTGATACGACCTACAATCTAACCGTTAACGATGTTCAAAACATTTCTGGTATACCAATTGTAACAGAAGATTATTCATTTTCTATCATAAGTTCTATTAGAATTAACGTGGGAGGTCCCCAATTGACATATGGTGCCGAAACTTTTATCGCGGATCAATATTCGACAGGTGGAAGCTTGTTCAGTGCCTCTATGCCCATAAATGGTACGACGCAAGACGAACTTTATCAAACAGAACGTTTCGGCAGCTTCTCATATGAAATTCCTGTACCCGTATCTGGCGAATATGATATTCGTTTACATTTTGCCGAACTGTATTTTGGAATTGGTAGTGTACCTGGTGGCCCCGGCACACGTGTTTTTAACGTGACTATAGAAGGGAATCCCGTACTGACCAATTTTGACATCTCCGCAGAAGTAGATCCTGCGACAGCGCTCCAGAAGGAGTTGGACGATATTTCCATTACTGATGGATTTGCGAGTATCACATTAACATCGATCAACGAAAATCCAAAATTGTCCGCAATAGAAATATTACCTCCAGATGCTTTTGCATCGACACCTGATATAATGATTACCTCGCCCCAAAATGGATGGAGTGTCAATCAGCCATTCGAAGTCGCATTCATGGTGGAAAATTGGACAATTCAAGAGGGTGACACTCATATACATTACTATATAGATGGGGTTATGGTCGAACCTTATTATAGTCATGACCCAATTCCACTTGACAATCTGAGTATAGGCAGTCATACGATTCGTGTCGAACTTTTCTTTGCCAATCACTCGCCCACAGGTATTTTTGATGAAGTGATGGTTGCGGTTACAGAACAATCGGTCTGTAATGAAACTGACTTTCCTGACTCTTGGATAGTTCATCAACTAGATCAAAACCCGTACACTGCTGTATATACCTTTGCCGATGATGATTTGGATGGCGATGGACTGAAGGACATAGTAACTGGTGGCTGGTGGTATAAAAATTCTGGATCGGCTTCCAGTAACTGGCAGAAAAGTACAATTGGTGGAACATTCGGAAATGTGGTCCACGTGCATGACTTTGACGGGGATGGAGATATTGATTTATTGGGCACCGCCTTGGGTATTGCCCCAGATAACGAATATGAAAGTGCCCAGCTTTTGTGGGCTCAGAACGATGGTTCTGGTAATTTCACTGTATTTACGAATATACCTGCTGGGAATACCAATTATAGTGAACCATTTCTAGCGGGTTTGGCCGGAGGCGATTTTGGTGCCGGTTATCAAATGGCCATTAACTGGAATGGTGCCGAATCTACGGGATCACCAGTTCAAATGCTCACTCCATCGGCGAACCCGACAACAGGTATGTGGAGTTTGGTGGATATCAGCCCCGATTCTGCGGGAGAAGATCTTCAAGCCGGTGATATAGACGGAGATGGTGACCTGGATCTCTTTCAAGGTGTCAATTGGCTTAGGAATAATGGCGGGGGTACTTGGGAAACTTTTTCCACGGGAATTACCTACGTTACCACTCCGGATCGTGCACAATTGGCCGATTTTGATAGGGATGGTGACTTGGATGCCGTTGTTGGCCAATTGGGATTGGGAAGCAACCCGAACAACTCTGAATTTGCCTGGTTTGCCGCACCTGCGGACCCAACGCAGCCTTGGGTAAGAAATATTCTTGCAACCGATATTGCAGGAAGTCTAAGCGTTTTTGCCATTGATTTCGATTTTGACGGAGATCAGGATATTGTCGTGGGTGAGTGGTTGGCCGACCGCAGATTGATTGTTTTCGAGAACGACCTTTGTAGTACAGGGGATTGGGAAACACAAATTATTGATGATGGGTCACTCAATTTAGAACATCACGATGGTGCCAGGGTTACCGATATCGACAATGATGGTGACCTTGATGTGGTTTCAAATGGTTGGTTACAGCATATGGGACCCAGAATATATGAAAATACAACGCCTCCACCGGTTAGCAACGATCCTATTGCCGATGCCGGTCAAGATCAGACGGTTGTACTTCCCTCCAATAGTATCACATTGAATGGTTCAGGAACCGACCCCAATGGTGGCTCGATTACAGGCTATCAATGGACACAAGTGAGCGGTCCCACTACAGCCACTTTGGTCGGGGAAACAACTGCGGATCTGACGGCTAGTGATCTGGTTTTAGGTAGTTATGTGTTTAGATTGACTGTCATAGATGATGAAAATGAAACAGGTTTTGATGAAGTAACTGTTATGGTCAGCTCTGAAGGTGGAAACATGCCTCCAGTTGCAGTCGCGGAAGCAGCTCCTTTAACAGGTGTCGCACCTCTAGAGGTCACTTTTACGGGTGGTAACTCTAGCGATGATGTTGGGGTTGTGGCCTATGCATGGGATTTTGGAGATGGAGGGACTTCCACCGAAATGAATCCAATTTACACATATAATGAGGCTGACACTTATACCGTAACCTTGACTGTCACAGATGAGGGAAACCGTACAAGCACGGCCACCTTGTCCATTACCGTGACCGACGGTACCTCTGGTAAAATGGAAGTCATTTTGGCAGAAAATCCTTCAAAAGGTGGTGTTGCCAAAATAAGAGTCATCAATGCACCAGCAGATATGGTGGTCTTAAAAATCTATTTGCACGATGTCGGTGGAAGATATATAGCTGTTTACAACGCACCTGATGTGCTATCCGCTGACGGTACATACGATATTCCCGCATCTACATTAAGAGATGGTGTCTATTTCCTTGGTGTAGAAATGAATCAAGGTAAGCCGACATTGATTAAGCTAATAGTTGATAATTAAATATACAACTTGTATAAGCAATTCAAAAAAGCCCTGATAAATTTCAGGGCTTTTTGCCAAAAATACAATCCCATGTTTCGCTTCTAATAGCTAAAAGGATTTTTTTATTGAGTATCTATGGCAATTAACAGGACATGCGGATTCTGATTTTACAGAACTCTTAAGACTTTCGAAGATAAAGCCATAGTACATCAGATAGATGATAGCACGGGCATGACCAAGTATGCATTATGTGAGGAAGGCTGCAATTGTGAATTGGAACGAGACCTACACCTTCATTTTCACTGCGTCAATTGTGGTGAGACCGTTTGTTTGACAGAACATAAGATTCCGTACATCAACCTTCCCGATGGGTACATCGCAGAGGATGCCAATTTGGTTCTAAAAGGCATTTGTGAGAAATGCAGTGGGCAATAAATGCACTTCCGTTGCACGCTTTAAACCTTTACTTTGACCATTGAAAAATCATGAGTTATGATACAGTTTATAGATACGAAAAAAGAAAACCTGATTGCCGCAAGGTTGTCGGGCAAATTGAACGAAAAAAATTTAAAGACCGTTCACGACCGCATACATCAAATCATCGATAAGGGCCATAAAGTGGACTTCTATTTTGAAATGGATGACTTTGAAGGCTACACGCTCAAAGGTTTTTGGGAAGATATAAAAACTGATGCCGCACATATCGACGATTATGGAAAAATGGCATTTGTAGGTGACAAGAAATGGCAGGAATGGGCAGCAAGTGCTACCGATTTCTTTACGGGCAGTGACGCTAAATATTTTGAATTGGAAAACAAAGCACAGGCTATGGCTTGGATGGCATCATAATCTATGAAAAAGAAAAAAGTAAACCTACGCGATTTAGACCCTAAGAAACACCAGGGCGATCACAGTCACGATGACGGCCATAATCACAGCAGTCCGGAAGAAGCATCCAAATTCAGAACTTACTTACCCGCGATTTTCAGCTTTGTCATGTTGATAGCCGGTATCGCCATTGATTATTTCGATGCCTTTCCTTTCTTTAAGGGATGGGTCAGAATCGTTTGGTACACGGTAGCCTATATTCCCGTAGGTTTTCCTGTAATCAAGGAAGGTTGGAATAGTATCTTAAAAGGCGACTTCTTTACGGAATTTTTCTTGATGTCTATTGCTACTTTGGGGGCATTTGCCATAGGTGAATATCCCGAAGGTGTGGCCGTGATGTTGTTCTATGCCGTAGGCGAACTGTTCCAGAATGCCGCCGTCAACCGTGCCAAGGGAAACATCAAGGCTTTGCTCGACGTACGCCCTAATGAAGCCTTGGCCTATCGTGATGATGATTTTGTCTCTGTCAATCCTGAAACCGTCGAGATTGGCGAGAAAATTCAAGTGCGCGTGGGCGAGAAAGTACCTCTCGACGGTATTTTGCTTTCAGAGAAAGGGTCGTTTAATACCGCAGCTTTAACAGGCGAAAGCAAGCCTGCCACTATTGCGACCGGAGAAAAAGTATTTGCAGGAAGCATAAATCTCGATGGTGTCATCGAAGTGGAAACGACCAAGGAATTTAAGGATAGTTCCATTGCCAGGATTCTGGACATGGTACAGAACGCCACCGCACGTAAATCAAAGACGGAATTGTTTATCCGAAAGTTCGCAAGGATTTATACGCCTATCGTTGTTTTCCTTGCTATTGGCCTGACTTTCTTGCCCTATTTTTTTGTTGATGATTATGTGTTTAGGGATTGGTTGTATAGAGCATTGATATTCCTAGTAATTTCCTGTCCTTGTGCATTGGTCATTTCCATTCCCCTAGGTTATTTCGGTGGCCTAGGTGCGGCATCCCGTAATGGGATTCTGTTCAAGGGCGCATCATTCTTGGATGCCATGACCAAGGTAAATACAGTGGTAATGGACAAAACGGGAACTGTTACCAAAGGGGTCTTTAAGATTAAGAAAGTGGTCAATAAATCCGCTTTTTCGGAAGCGGAGTTTATGCAATATCTGATGGCGATGGAAGAACAATCCACCCATCCCATCGCAAAAGCAATTTTGGAGTACAAGTCGGATGGTGCGGATTTTGAAGCGACCGAGGTTTCCGAAGTTGCCGGAAAAGGTCTTAAAGGTACGGTCAACGGAAAGCAGGTTCTGGTCGGGAACAAAGCATTGATGACCTCCAATGGCATAAATGTCCCTGAAGAGACTGATTCTATTGTCGAATCGATCGTGATGGTCGCCATTGACGGAAAGTTTGCAGGTTATGTAACCATTGCCGACGAGTTGAAGGAAGATGCCCACCAAGCTATTGAGCAAATACGAGAGGCTGGAATATCCAAAATTATAATGCTTTCTGGCGACAAGGATTCCATTACCCAACAGGTTTCCGAAGAATTGAAAATCGATTGGGCAAAGGGCGGTCTGCTACCCGAAGATAAACTGAACGAGGTCGAAGAACTCAAGAAACAACCTGATAGCACGGTATCATTTATGGGCGACGGTATCAACGATGCTCCGGTACTTGCGACAAGTGACGTAGGTATCGCAATGGGCGGTCTGGGTAGCGATGTAGCCATTGAGACGGCAGATGTTATCATCCAAACCGATCAACCAAGTAAAATTGCCAGGGCAATTAAAATTGGGCGTTCAACCCGAAGCATCGTTTGGCAAAATATTGGATTGGCATTCGGGGTGAAAGTAATTGTGCTTATCCTTGGTGCAGGCGGATTGGCAACAATGTGGGAAGCGGTATTTGCCGATGTGGGTGTGGCTTTGTTAGCTATATTAAATGCCGTTCGGTTGCAGAAGATGAAGTGGGCATAAGCCCATAGTAAATATCGAAATATAAATGTTCATTCTGGCCAACTATCAATATCCGATAGTACGGGATTTGCATAATTAAATCCACGACCCTTTTAAGATGTAAACACTTCTTTCTTGACAAATTATTATACTTAAATTTAGGCTTAACTAAAAATATATTTATATTTACAAAAATATAATTGTAGCAATGCCTAAAATCATTTATTTTTTTATTAGCCTGTCCTTAATCGCTCTACTTGGCTGTGAAAATCTGGGTCCGGAAGAACCTATGGAATTTGAGCTGTTGGACGGGCCATTGGACGGATTGTCCGTAAGCGAGCAACAACTGTTTTTAGCTGGCGATATTGCTTTCAATGATGATGTTTTTACCGTTGAAAAAGGCCTTGGCCCCTTGTTTGTTGGTACCAGCTGTGAAAGTTGCCATTCAGGGGATGGCAAGGGTCATCCTTTCAATCAACTTGTCAGGTTTGGCAACAATAACTTAAACTTACCCTCGATGTTATCCCTTGGTGATGGCAGGAACCAAATTCAAAATAAAGCCATACCGGGTTTTGAACCGGAGACCGTGCCGGACGGCTTCCCATTTTCCATATTGGTCGCTCCGGCGGTAACGGGATTGGGTTTGTTGGATGCTGTCCCTGACGCAGATATTTTGGCTCTCGCAGACCCTTCTGATGCAAATCAGGACGGTATTAGTGGAAGACCTCACTACAATATTCCTCCTGAATTCACCAAGATTCGGAATAATAGTGTTCCCCAGGGAAACAATTATATCTTCAGGTTTGGAAAGAAAGCGGGTAGTTATGATTTGTTGCACCAAAGCGTCAGCGCATATAACCAGGACATAGGAATTACATCCCTTTATGACCCTATTGACCCATTCAGCGGGCTAGAAGAAGACCCAGAGGTAAGCACCCAAACCTTGAATGATGTCGTGTTCTATCTCAAGACTTTGAAAGCACCCGTACCCCGAAATCAGGCGGATCCCGATATTATTACTGGAAAAGAACTCTTTCAATCCATACAATGTGCTGCCTGTCACACACCCACTTTGACCACAGGATTTTCCCCAATTGAATCGTTATCCTTTAAGGAATTTCATCCCTACACGGATTTGTTGTTACATGACATGGGGCCGGAATTGGATGATGGATTCACCGAAGGAAATGTTGGGACTTCGGAATGGAGAACCCCACCTCTTTGGGGAATTGGGTTATCGGGCAATTCCCAAGGCGGGCAAATGTTCCTGTTACATGACGGAAGGGCTTCGAGCATTGAAGAGGCCATTGAATTGCACGGCGGTGAGGCCGATAATTCAAAAGCCCAGTATTTGTCCCTGACCCCAAAAGAAAAATCACAACTGATAAAATTCATTAATTCCCTATAGGTGCATAGAAAAGATTTTATTAAACAATTTGGATATCTGATTGCAGTCCTGCCAGCTTCCTCCGCTTTACTAAGTAGTTGCGCAGGCCTGTATTATGCATCCTTCGTTGAAGAAGGGGGAGTGCTACGAGTTTCAAAGGGTGAGTTTCAGCAGGTGAAAGGTGAAAAGCAGATTGAACGTGATTTTGTGGTCATCCAGAGCCATTCCATGCGATACCCCATAGGAATTTTCAAAACACAAAACAGTGATTATCTGGCCAGTTTGATGCAATGTACCCACAGGGGCTGTGAACTCAACATCGGCGGCGGCATATTCAATTGTCCATGTCATGGCAGTGAGTTCGACCCTTCGGGCAGAGTTTTAGAAGGACTGGCCGAAGAAAATCTAAAGTCATTTGAAATAACCGCCGATAATGAGAATATCTATGTGCATGTCTCGTAAAATATATGCAGCCATTGCTTTAATGAACATTTACGTTTTAACCCTTAGCTCGCAAACTAGCGACAGGGACAGTATTCAGGAATCGATGAATATGGATGCGGTTTATGACCGTCCTTTTTTGACTTTCGATAAATTTCCAGTCAATCTGGGCGGTTATCTAGAGGCGAACTCAATCTACAGTATTGAGGATGGATTGTCGGAGGGGCTTTCTTTTCAGGCCCGAAGATTGACCCTTTTCGTTTCGGCATCCATTTCAAAGCGAATTAAATTCTTGACCGAACTGGAATTTGAAAACGGGACAGAGGAAATTGCCATTGAATTCGCCTCCATGGACATTGCTTTGCACCCCTTGTTGAACCTTAGGGGAGGCATCGTACTGAACCCAATAGGATCCTTTAACCAAAACCATGACGGACCAAAATGGGAGTTCGTCGAGCGGCCAGATGTCAGCACCAATTTGTTGCCCGCCACTTTCTCCAATGCCGGATTTGGTATATATGGAAAGGCATATAAGGGAGCTTGGACCTTGGGCTATGAAGCATATCTCACCAATGGCTTTGATACAAGCATTATAGATAACGAGGAAGAAAGAACATTTTTGGCTTCGGTCAAGGAAAATTCCTCGCGATTCGAGGAGAATTTTAGCGGCAATGCCCTCATCAATGGAAAGTTCGCCATCAAGCATAGAAAATTAGGGGAATTGGGTATTTCCTATATGGGCGGGACCTACAATAGGCAGGAAGTTGACGGGCTTCAGGTTGATACCAAATCAAGGAGGGTAGATGTTCTTGCCTTGGATTTAAATACAGCCATTAAAAAAACGGGGACAAGGTTTATCGGTGAGATGGCCTACATATGGCTCGATGTTCCGGACACTTTTACCCAGCAGTTTGGCAATCGGCAAGTTGGTTTTTTTGTGGATATTGTCCAACCGGTACTAAAGACCGAAGTATTGGACTGGGAAGATGCCGTACTCAGCCTGTCGCTCAGAACGGATTATGTGGACTACAATATTGGCAACTTTGGCCAGACCAATACGAATATTGGGGATGATTTATTCGCAATTACACCTGCAATAAGCTTTAGGCCTACACCACAGACCGTTCTAAGGATTAACTACAGATACCAGTGGCAACAGGATATTCTCAACAATCCGGCTTCAAGAACGGCTTCATGGTATTTTGGGTTTAGCACCTATTTTTAATAAAATATTCAACGTAGCGGCTTTCATTTCATATCGGGTAGAATGTACTTAAGTAAGGTGTGATTTTAAAAGAGCATCGATGGATAATATTATTTAAGTATTTGCTTAAATAATTATATTATTATACCTTTGTCAAAAACAGTACTATGGCACCAGAATTAAGTTGTACACGTGCGGAGGCCGACCAAAAGCAGTTAATGCGCTGTCGCGAAACCTTGGGAACAAACTCAGAGGCGATTGTCGAAATCAGCAAAGTGCTAGCCCTGGCCGGTAACGAAACGCGATTAAGGATACTATTCCTGTTGAACGAGGAAGGTGAGCTTTGTCCCTGCGATTTTGCCGATATACTTGAAATGAGTGTCCCTGCGATTTCGCAGCATATCCGTAAAATGAAGGATGTGGGATTGATTACTTCAAGACGTGAGGGGCAGACCCTGTATTATTCATTGGTCCAGAATCACAATGAGGTATTGGAAAATGTATTTACCAAAATTCAGAAAAATAAAAAGGTAGCATAAAATGGAAACAGGAAAAACCTCGAACAAGGTAGCCTATGCAGGAATATTGACAGCCATAGCGGCATCAATATGTTGTATAACCCCGGTTTTGGCATTGATTGCCGGAACCACTGGCATCGCATCTACCTTTTCTTGGGTGGAACCATTTCGACCTTATCTTATCGGCATCACTATCTTCGTATTGGTCTTTGCCTGGTATCAGAAACTACGACCAAAAACGCAGGAGGAAATTGACTGTGCCTGTGAGGATGATGTAAAACCCTCCTTTTGGCAATCCAAAAGCTTTCTTTTAATAGTTACCGTTTTCGCAGGATTGATGCTGGCATTCCCCTATTACTCCAATTTATTTTATGCACAGCCCAGTAAGGATGTTATTTATGTCTCGCAATCCAATATCGTAAAGTACACTTTTACTGTTGAGGGAATGACCTGCGCAGGGTGTGAAGCCCACGTAGAGAGCGAGGTAAATAAACTGGACGGAATACTATCGGTCAAGGCAAGTTACGAAGGTGCGAATACCGTAGTGGAATATGATAAGACCAAAACCGATTTGGCCGCAATCCAAAAAGCGATAAACAGCACAGGTTATAAAGTAATCGATGGTGAAAACAAAGAAAACGAGTAGATGAAAAAGTACGATGTTTTTGTTATCGGTTCCGGGATGGCAGGGATGACCATTGCCAATAAATGTGCTTCCAAAGGCCTTAAGGTAGGCGTTACTGACGAGCTGCCCTATGGTGGAACATGCGCGCTAAGAGGTTGCGACCCCAAAAAGGTAATCATCGGTGCGACAGAAGTAAGGGATTTTGCAATACGCTTAAAGGATAAGGGTATCGATACGGTTCCCAATGTCAATTGGCGGGATATTATGGCCTTCAAACAATCCTTTGTGGATGCAATGCCGCCCAAAATAGAAAAAGGATACAGGCATAATGATATAGACACCTATCATTCTTCGGCAAAATTTCTGTCCAAAAATACCCTACAGTTGGGAACAGATACTATCGAAGCCGACAAGATTGTGATTGCAACGGGCGCAAAACCAAAGGTACTGGATTTTGAAGGTGGGTACTTGGCACTTTCGAGTACCGATTTCCTCAATCTAAAGGAGCTGCCCCAATCCCTGCTCTTTATTGGTGGAGGTTACATCGCCTTTGAATTTGCACATATCGCCGCCCGTTGTGGTGCCGATGTAACTATTGTACATAGGGGCAAACGACCTTTGGAAAACTTTGAACAGGATATTGTAGTACACTTGATAAATGCCACGAAGGAATTGGGAATAAAACTGGTTCTAGCGACCAAAGTTTCTAAAATCGAAAAGAGAGATAACCACTATACAGTTACAGGAACTACCGACGGTAAAGAAATGACATTTAGAACGGAAACCGTTTTCAATTCGGCCGGTCGCCCGCCTGCAATTTTTGATTTGGAGCTGGACAAGTCCGGAATATCCTTTTCAAAAGAAGGGGTTGCCGTCAACGAATATCTTCAAAGCGCATCGAACCCAAATGTTTATGCGGCCGGAGATGCGGCAGATTCAAAAGGACTGCCCCTGACACCTGTAGCCGTTATGGAAGGACATATTGTAGCTTCGAATATCATCAAGGGGAACACGAAAAAAGTGAGCTATCCACCGATGCCCTCCGTGGTTTTCACTTTGCCAACATTAGCAGCCGTAGGTCTGACCGAGGTAGAGGCCAAATCACAAAAAATCGAATATCAGGTCAATTATAACGAGGTGGGCAATTGGTTCAACGCAGAGCGGTTGAATGTTAAGGAATATGCCTTTAAGACTATTGTCGATAAAGAAGATCATACGATACTGGGAGCACATTTAATTGGTCCCAACGCCGAGGAAACCATTAATTTGTTCGCAATAGCGATAAAGACCAAGATGAGAATCAACGATTTAAGGACGATGATTTTTTCTTATCCAACATTATCCTCGGATATTCCCTATATGCTTTAACAAAATATCAAAATTTATGAAAAGTGATGAATACACTAAAAAGCACTGGGAAGAGGTTTATACCGGAAAAAGTGATGAAGAAGTAAGTTGGTTTGAAGGGAAACCCTCGACTTCATTGGATATTATAGCTTCCCTTGACTTACCTAAAGATAGTTCAATTATTGATATTGGCGGGGGAAACTCAAACCTTATAAGTCATTTGTTGAAAAATGACTATAACAACCTGTCCATTCTTGATATTTCAGAAAATGCACTTCAGCGTACCAAATCAAAATTAGGCAAGTCAGCCGCAAAGGTGCAGTGGATAAATTCGGACATATTGAATTTTGAACCGACCCAAGACTTTGAGTTATGGCACGACCGGGCTACTTTTCATTTCTTCACACGGGAAGAAGATATCTTAAAGTATATTGACATACTAGGTCGTTCCCTTAAGACGGGAGCATATTTTATACTGGCAACTTTTTCGACCACCGGTCCAAAAAGATGTAGTGGATTGGAGATTACCCAATATTCTCCTGAAAAACTAAAGGAATTGTTTAAAGTAGATTTCACCCTATTGGAATCCTTTGAAAAAATTCACAAAACCCCTTTTAAAACAGAGCAAAATTTTATTTATAACCTGTTTCAGAAAAAATAATATGGACTACGAGAGAATCCTTTTAAATTCAACCATTACCTGTCCCGAATGTGGACATACGAAAGAGGAGGAAATGCCAACAACGGCCTGTCAGTTTTTCTATGAATGCGAAAACTGCAATCAAATATTAAGACCAAAGGAAGGCGATTGCTGTGTCTTTTGCTCTTATGGGACGGTTGCCTGCCCACCAATACAAGAAGGCTCTGGTTGTTGTTGAATAATTTCAGGATAAATTTGTAGAGCACCCCCAGTACAATTATATATTGCCAAAATTTTAAAATCGATGATACCACGAGATTTAAGCAAGGACATAAAAACGAGGTTGCAAAGTATCAATGGGCAAATTGGTGGCCTCATTAAAATGCTCGATGAAGATACAGACCCAGAGAAGATTTTAATACAGTTCAAGGCAGCACAGAAAGGATTGGATAAAGCCCATTTCCTGTTATTGGACGAAGTTTATCGAAAAGCTTTGGCCATAAAAATATCCGAAACCGTTGAGGCCTGCCCCGGAAATTGTGGTAATGAAGACCGTATCGAATTTATAAGAAAACAGTTTCCGGATTTGGAATTGGACAACCTGACCGAAAAGATGAAGGAAATTGATGCGCTAAAGGCCAAGCTCGAAAACCACAAAAATGATTGACCCCCACAATCACAACCGATTTGATGGCCCACACGATGTGGGTCATTTTTTTTGAAATTTTATTTGGAGACCACCCTACCCACCGACCTACATTTGATTCGTTGTTTGGATCCAATGACAAGTCAAGGAAATATAAACAGTAAAAAAAAACAGAAGTATGAAACGTCAAGTAGAAGTTTTTACGGCCAATTGCCCGGTCTGCGATCCGGTGGTCGAAATGATCAGGGAACTGGCCTGTGGTAGATGTGAGGTAACGACCTATGATCTGGTCAAGCAATGTGAAGACAAGACCTGTCTTGATAAGATAGCTGAATATGGGATAAAGAAAGTTCCCGCTGTGGTAGTGAGCGGTGAACTTTTGGATTGCTGTAAGGATTCGGCCATCACCGAAGCGAAATTGGTGGAAGCTGGAATTGGACAATCATAATTAAAAAAGAGGTCAAGTATGATTAGCAAAATATTCCCGAAAATATCGCTGAACATTGGCTATTTTAAATTGATAGTGTTATTGGCCATATCAGGAACGGCGATGGCCCAAGGCCACGGCCCGCTCTATGGGCTACAGACCCCGACCCTTGCCAAAGGCGGGGTTGATTTGAACGTGGCCGGGATGAGCCTGGGTACGGAGACCGAAACGTCATATATGCTGCGCTACTTGTTCTCTTATGGCATTACGGAAGACCTGCAGATCAACCTGACCACCCCCACGATGATAGAACGGTTGGGTGATGCACCAAGGACAAGGGGCAATAGCAATATGACCGCCAACGGTGATATTGAGGCTTCCCTTTGGTACCGGTTTTTCTCGAATGCTTTTGGTGTGGGGAAGCGTTTTGAGTCCACCGCCATCGTGGGCGTTTCTGCACCAACCGATGATGTCAGGGGACAGGTCAACGTGGGCAACTCGGTACACGCTGCCATTTCAACGGGCTATGCCTCGCGTACTTGGTATGGATGGATTGGGGGTGGTTATCAATATTATTTTGAGAAAGATGGCGAACAATTGGGCGACCTGCCCTACGCCAGTGCGGTAGTGGGGTATCGCCCCAATATATTTATGGGCGATTACCCAAAGCCCGATTGGCGCATCTTTATAGAATCGTTGGCCGAATTCCCTGGCGACAATAAATTTGAGGGGCAAATGGACTTTACAGATTCGCGTAGCACAAAAGTATTGGTCGGGCCCTCTTTTCTGGGACTTTACGGTGCTTGGGGAATATCGTTCGGTGCGATGTTTCCGGTCGTACAGGACTTGACACTTGGGGCAGTGAAAGAAAGGTATCGATTGGCCATAAACTTAAGCTATTGGTTATAAAGCAAGAATTTTAAAAATGTATAAAATGAGAAATATATTTAGAATTATGATAATAGGTCTGTTCGGAATTGGCACAGCATCGGGGCAAATTACCAAAGTTGACCAAGAAGTGTATGGAATGGATTGCGCCCCTTGCGCCTATGGCCTAGAGCGGGGACTGAAAAAGATGGATGGGCTTCAGGAAGTGCGTGTTAGCCTCAATGACGGAAAGGCATATATGGGATTGGCTGCCGAGAACGGACTTAAATTACGTAGCATTCAGGAAGAGGTAAAAAAGAACGGTTTTTCGGCAAAAAAAGCTGAAGTGACCCTAATTGGAAACGCAACGAAAGAAGATGGCCAATGGTACATTGAGACCGCTAATGAACGATTTTCGGTATCGCAGGATACTCCTAAGGCGTTGTTACAAAAATTAACCGTTGGAACAGCAACCATAAGCGGAACGGTACAGGATGAGGAAGATGATAACCTCTCTGGCCAATGGTCCATCGTACTAACCAAAATCGAATAGGTTTTATGAAGACTATTTCCAAAATGGTATTGGGAAGCAGCTTGGTTGCCGCCCTTCTTCCCTTGATGTGCTGTTTTTTGCCTGCTCTGCTATCGGTCGGCGCGGGATTTGGTTTCTTGGGCTCAACTTTTGAATGGGTACATCCTGCCCAACCCTCTCTGACCATCTTTTCGGCCGGTGCCCTTGGGTTCGCCCATTTAAGGAATTTTCAAAATTCAAGAAAATGCAGTGGAGAGGAAACCTGCCAAAACGACAAAAGGAAACGCATTATCAACACTTGGTTTCACTGGACATTTACCTTGCTGATTCTTGCTCTTATGATTTTAAACTACTGGTATGAACTTTAGAAAGTTATTCATTTTTTCGGTTTTTGCTTTGGTTCTTCTCACATCTGGTTGTGAAAGAACGAAAGAACAATGGCAGTTCGAACGGAAAATTATACTTCCCAAAGAAGCCCGCCCCTTGGCTTTGGCCAAGGACGAGGAGGCCATTTGGTTTTCAGATCCGGATTATTTCCGCTTGTATAAAATCGACCTGAATGGAAAGGTGTTGGATTCCATCACGGGGATACAACGGCCGATGAACATCCATATGGATAAGGAAACACTTTACATACCCGAATTCTTGACCGACACCATCTGGCAATATAAAAAAGGTAAAACCAGTCCGTTGAAAATCAACAAACGACCACAGGCCCCGGCGGGTGTTTCTGTATATGGGGATACCATTCTGGTAGCCGATTTCTATAACCATCGTATCATCGTTCAGACACCAAATTATAGCTATACTATTGGAAAGCAAGGCCATAATGAGGGCCAATTGTATTATCCAATAGATGTAAAACTAAAGGATGGTAAGGTATTCGTGGCCGATGCGTACAACCATCGGGTTCAGGTCTTTGATTTTGATGGAAACCACATCAAGACTATCGGCTTAAATGAAAAAATAAACGTGGCCTCCGGCATTGCTTTGAGCACTAATGAATTAGCCATCACCGACCAAGAAAATAACCGGATATTAATTTTTGATTATCAAGGAAAGTTGCTGCAAATATTAAAGGAAGCCATTTTCTATCCAACAGATATTCACTTTGACAAGGGAATGCTTTTCATCGCCAATTTCAAGAACAATTCAATATCCCTTTATGGTAGGTAATATCAATTGGATATTTTTATAAATGTTATCTTATACGTTCATACTCCGTAAATTCAAACGTAGTCCCACCAGTCTCGTTTTCATCCGATTCACTTCTGACAAGTAATTGTTGGGCATTTAATTGAATTACAATATGGTATTCACTTGTATTAGAATTAACATGGCTCAGTTTTCCTGATTCTTCGAGAGACCAAGTGCCAATTTCAGTGAAAGTTTTTGATATCTGGCTATGACAGGCAATTGCCCCGATTCCCCAGAAATAGCGGTTATCTTCTTGCTCGTTACCCTTAACATATCTGAGAATATCATCTTTTCGGCAATTTTCGAATTGGGCAAACAAATCTTCCAAGGGCTCCAATATGCCCAATGAATCATTTGGTTGCCCTCTAAATTCTGCAATCCTTTTCCAATCTCCTGCTAAATTATTTTCGGTAAACAAAAGGTTGACTTGTTGTGAACTTTGGTCGTCTTTTTTGCAAGACCACATAACCAACAAGGAAAGTGACACTATGTAAATTGTTTGTTTTGGCATTACTTGATTGATATAAAGTTACATCTTATCCTAACATTTAGTACATCTATTTTACAGAACTATAGTTAGATAGGTTCCAAGTTGTTTTAAATGGCCATTCACTATATAATTTCAAAATACAAATAAGATTCTCGCATTGGAATTTAGACCTATTGGGTTGTCAAGGCCAAAAAAGTCTATCCAATTAGCGATGTTGCCTTTACGTTTCCCGTCGTTTTCCTGAAATCTCAAGTATTTTGACCTGATAGACAATCGGATTTCCCCTTTCGTATAATTTGCTCGAAAATTCATTGATAAACTCAACCTCTCTCCGTTCTTTTCTACGGATAATGCTCTTCACGCCTTCGGTAAAAAGGTGTAACTTTTGTTTGGCAATATTGCCCTCAAGTTCTTCGAATGTGCCGTGCACCATGGCCGATTCCCAATTGAACATCGATTGTATTTCTTCTACCTGTACGGTAACCGAGTTGTTATTTCGCATCGCATTGATTTTATGGCCATCCGAGGTATAGCTAATGATCGTATTGTCGGCAGGATCAAAATAATAGGTGATGGGAATCAAATAAGGCTTCCCTTGCCATAGATAGGCCAAGTGGCCGAGGTAATTGTTTCTGAGGACGCGCTCAATCGCACTAGTTGTTAAATCTGTCATTGCTATTGTTTTTGAATATTACTGATTGCTTATGTGTTTTTCAAAGTGTAGTTTCCACTTGTATTCCATCATCGATTATATATTTCCTTTTTTAAGTTGTTGTGCCTCATGATTTATCGCCTTGTCCGTACAGACAGATAAAGAGGCGAAACCATTTAACCACTTGCCAACATATTATAACCTATAATTTTTCAAAAACCTTAAATGCGGAAGAAAGGTTAGAAAAAGCATGGCTGTGCGTACCATTTGGTAAGAAATCCAATTACCCAACTTATTGAATATACCGGCTCTTTGTCTTAGACTCCCCTTTGTAATTTCGCTACACTGGCTTATAACCATTTCAAAGTCGGCCCGAAGAATTTTGGCAAAATTGACCGAGTGAACTTCTACGTTCATTTCAATACTGCCATAGCAACTAAGACTGTTCAGGTTAAATGAGCCTATGGTAGACCATTTGTTGTCAACCACCGCAGCTTTACCGTGTACTACGGAATTATTCCATTCAAAAATTCTCATATGATGGTCTAGAAAAGACGAGTACAAATGTTCGGTGGCCCTACGCACCAACGGCACATCGCTAATACCCGCTAAGATCACCGTTGTTTTTATTCCTCTTTTACACGTCTTTTTCAAAGCCTTTGCCAATCTGTTTCCAGGTAAAAAATACGAGCTCACGATTACTATTTCCTCTTTGGCATAAATGAAGGCGTTCGTGTAGGCATCACAGACTTCCGTTTTTCGCTGCAGCCAGTCGTTTTGTAAAATTCCCACGAGTGCGCTACCTGCCGAATGTAACACGGGTGGTATTTTTTTTGAGCTTCCCCTTTTATAAAAATAATCGCTACACAATATTTGTAGATTCTTAGCTGCCGGGCAATTCAACTGAACGGCATAGTCCAACCAAGGTTTAGAAGCCTTGGTTCCGCGGTATTTATCGGCAATATTGATTCCGCCTATCAGTGCTATTTTTTCATCGGCGACCGCAATTTTATGGTGCATCCGCCTACCGATATAAAAATTGTTCAAGGAGAATAATGGCGAAAAAAAGCGAAGTAAAATACCATGCTGTACCAAATCCTGGGCAAAACTATTGGGTAATGCAGCGCTACCATTGGCATCCAATAAGACATATACCTCTACTTTTCGTTGAGCGGCTTTCTTTAAGCAGGAGGCTATACGGTTTCCTGTTTCATCGTTTTCAAAAATGTAGGTCTGTAAATGGATTTCCTTTTCCGCCTTATCGATTAACTTTTCCAGCCTTAAAAAATAGTCTTCTCCCGAACGGACCAATTCAACATATTTTGAATTGTCTTTAGCATTTTGAAACGCTGTTTTAGTATGTTTTTCAATTTTCCATTTATAATCCATCGCTACCCTTTTTTATGCTGGTCGGCCAATAAGATCTGATTAACCTCTTTATCTTGTTGCTTCAAAAAATAAACCAATCCCATAGAAACCAAAACGGTTACTCCGGCAATGATGAAAGGATAATAAAACCCTCCGGCAATCAGCCAAGTCCCCAATACCGGACCCAAAATTTGACCGATACTGTTCGTGGAACTTTGAATGGATATATTCCTTCCCGTGTTTTCCTTGGATATCAAAGAAACTGCCGAAAGCAGGTTTGGTGTCACCATGGCTCCCCCGGCTGCGAAAATTATTATAGTAACATAAATGTATAGTTCACCACTCACAAAAGGGAAGACGATTAACGAAACACCCGATATCAATAACCCCAATGTTATTTGCTGTTTAGAGGTCAATATTTTTTTGCCATAGGTTGCGAATACCGGTTGCAAAACGGCCATCACGGAACCACAAAGCATAAAACCAATACCCACCTGATTGGTTGTAAAGGCCAACTCATCCTTCCCATAAATTGAAAACACGGTCTCAAACAGGGTAACCACGAACTGCATCACAAAGGATAAAAGCAACAAAATGATAAAATAGTTACTAAGGGAAAAACTGAATTTGACTACCTCAGAAGCAATACGACTTTTTACTTCCGTATTCTTTAGCCATTTTATGATTATCAGCAATACCACAAAGCCCAAAAGAGCGGCCAAAATAAAGGGAACCGAAAAACGGTCTAGGTGGAACACTCCAAAAGAGTATGTATAGTGAAGGTTCGTTTGCGACAGAAATCCCCCCAGAACAGGGCCAAATATCACACCGGAACTGATAGCGACCCCGGACCAGGCCATTATTTTGGTCCTTCGCTTTTCTGAGGTAATATCACTTAAATAGGCATTACTGACGGGAATGACCGCTGACGTAAAGATGCCCCCTATGATACGGGCCATATAGAGCATCGACAGGGAAGTGGCAAGACCCGTTAGCAAGTTCATCACTATAAAACCTACAAGCCCCAATAGTATTATAGGTTTACGGCCGTATTTATCGGAAAGCTTGCCCCAGACGATAACGAACAAGAGCTGGAACAACGGATAAATACTGGTCAACATTCCTATATGGAAGTTGATAAGGTCCGTATCCAGATTGTCTTTTAGAGCCAGTCTTTCCGTGTAATACGGAAGGGTAGGCAGTAAAATACCGTACCCGAGCATTACCACAAATAAACTTAACAGAACTAAAAATATCCTGTTGAGTTTGTCCTTTCTATTCATTACTTTTTCCCAATTTTTCTTTTCAACAATTGGGCGTTAATGGCTACAATAATGGTGCTTAAACTCATAAACACGGCACCAACTGCGGGACCCAGTACAAAGCCTGATGAGTACAAAACACCTGCTGCCAATGGGATGGCGACCACGTTATAGCCGGTGGCCCATATCAAGTTCTGGATCATCTTGTTGTAGGTGGCCTTGCCGAACAAAATCAAATTGGCAATATCCTGTGGGTTACTGTTCACTAGAATAATGTCCGCAGTCTCCGCAGCGACATCGGTGCCGGAGCCCACAGCTATTCCAACGTTGGCTTGTGCCAATGCAGGTGCGTCATTGACCCCATCGCCCGTCATGGCCACAAACTCTCCTTTGCTTTCCAACTCTTTTACGATTTCCACTTTTTGATGGGGTAGTACCTCGGCATAATAGCCATCCAAACCTAATTTATCGCTAACGGCTTTTGCAGTTTTTTCATTGTCACCTGTGGCCATCAAAACTTTGATATTATTCTTTTTGAATATTTTGATAGCTTCCGCAGATTCTGGTCTTATTTCATCGGCAAGAGCAATGTATCCTGCTAGCTGTCCATCGATTAATATAAAAACAACAGTTTCAGCAGCGTCACTATAGGCATCTTCAGGTATAGTGATTTTTTCATCCCTTAAATAACCCGGACTTACTACTTTCACTTGCTTACCTTCCACATTGGCCTCTACACCTTTACCAGTAATGGCATTAAAGTTTTCTGGCTTCGGGATTGTAATATTATCTTCTTTGACCTTTTTTATAATTCCAACTGCAATAGGATGTTCCGAGCTCTGTTCCAAAGCACTTGAAAGCCTTAAGATTTCTTTTGTTGAATATTCTTGTTTAACCGATTCAACTCTTGTGACACCAAAATCACCTTTTGTCAATGTTCCGGTTTTATCAAACAATAAAGCTGATATTTTTCGGGATTCTTCAAAAGCTGTTCGATTCCTTATCAATAAGCCATTTTGGGCAGATACGGCGGTAGATATAGCAACAACTAACGGAATGGCAAGTCCTAATGCGTGTGGGCAAGCGATAACCATAACCGTTACCATTCTCTCTAAGGCATATACAAAAGGGAAGCCTAAAATGAGCCAAACAGCTAATGTCCCAAAGCCAATCGCTAACGCAATGTAGGTTAACCATTTTGCGGCCCTATCAGAAAGGTTCTGCATTTTAGATTTGGTCTTTTGCGCTTCCTCAACCATTGTGATTACTTTGTTGAGATAACTGTCCTTTCCGGTATGTTCTACCTTAACCTTTAAGGTGCTATTGCCGTTTACTGAGCCACCAATTACTTTGTCGTTCTCATCTTTTTTCACGGGCTTGGATTCCCCTGTAAGCATTGATTCATTTAAGTAACTCGAACCATCTACTATAATCCCATCAGCAGGAACTTTTTCACCAGGCTTTACTAAAATCACATCGTCTTTTAACAAATCTTCCAAGGGAATATCCTCTATAGTATCACCCTTTACCCTGTGGGCTTCGGCTGGCATCATACTTACTAATAACTGTAAGGCTTTTGATGCACCTAGCACACTTTTCATTTCTATCCAATGGCCTAAAAGCATAATTGCGATCAGTGTTGAAAGTTCCCAGAAAAAATCTTCACCACGTAAACCGAATACTGTAGCGGTACTATAAAAGTAGGCGACGCTAATAGCCATAGAAATTAGGGTCATCATTCCTGGTGAACCCTTCTTTATTTCTGACCAAAATCCTTTTAAAAATGGCCAGCCACCATAGAAATACACTACGGTGGAAAGTGCAAATAGGATATATGGGTTTCCTGGTAAGAGAAATTCATATCCGAAAAACTCCTGTATCATTGGCGAGAAGAACAATATGGGAATGGTCAGCACGAGCGTTACCCAAAACCGTTTTCGAAAATCGGCAATCATCATTTTGTGATGGTCGTGTCCCATTTGACCGTGACCTGGATTATGACCTGAATGGTCGCCAGAACCGTGATCCATCTTGCTATGGTCGTCGGATTTTGGATCTTCCATTTTTGAGTGGTCCATTTTCGAGTGATCCATTTTTGAATGGTCATCTTTGTCGTGATTCATTTTGAAATGGTCCATTTTTTTGTTCTTTTGCTCTTCGTGATTGTCCATAGTATTCTATTTAAGGGTTATCGTAATTTTTTTCGCATTGCTTCCGAGATATTTTCAGCATAGACCCCATAGGCATCTACCAAAAGCCCCTTTATACCATCTTTTGATGAAATGGCATAAAGAACACTGTTATCGTCCGTACTGCTCATACCTTCAAAACGATGGGTTTCATCCACATCAAAATCTTCGGGATGGATTTCCAATTCCAATGAAGCACATTTTATACAGTCGGGGGCCAAATTAAAATCATAGGTATATCCCCTGATCTGTAAATCATTTATTGCCTCTGATAGGGTGTCATAGTTTCTCATCATTTATTATTTGTATGTCATCGTAAAATAGCTGCCGTCTTTCTCGGTAAATTTCTGGAATGATAACAAGTTCTCACTTGTAAGTTTTTCACTTGCAACATAGTCCAATTGTTTAATTCGTATACCAATGGCATAGGCCTTAATATTGATTTTGGATTTGATTATTTTCCCATTTCCGTTAGATTCCAACACGCGGTCATAAATTTTAATCTTACTGTTGGAACCAAGGAAGTTCAACAATCCCGAATCAAAGCTCATTTCGAGTTCAACATTCTCCAAGTTCGCTAGATCATAGAGTTCTTTGAAATTTTTGGACACTGTATTGATTTCGGTTTCCTTTGATTTTGGGTTTGAAAACGGAAATGCCATTACCAAAATACTGGATTCATCCGGTTTGCATCGGTAAGTGGTGGTATATTTATCGGTCGGGGTACCTTTTTTATCAAAAAGCTCGGTTGTGACAATAATTTCATAGTAACCATTGACTACTTTTAGCTTTCCGGATTTAAAAGTTTGCTTGTTCAGAAAGTCTCCATTTTTATCAAAATTTTCCCGTACCACCCTTCTATCGGACAATTGTCCGATTAGCATTTTATCTTGTGGGTATGCGGAAAAAATCATAAAAACGAATACTATTAAGTGTAATCCTATTTTCATATGTGGTGCATCAACTCTTTTACTTCCTTGGCGATCACATCGCTCAAATCAATTTTATTGGACTGATGTGGAATCGTGTTGCAGGTAATGATGTCCTCCACATAAGCGTCCCACAAATCTTGATAGGCATTTCCTGAAAATACGGCATGAATACCAATGCATATTGCAGGTTTCATTCCCGTACTTTTCAAATGTTCCGTAGTTTCTATCATGGTCCGGGCCGTAGAAATGATGTCGTCTACTAAAACTGGCGTCGCTTCCTTATATTTATCTACATCGGGAACAGAAACTTCAACATCACGGTCGCCATGGCGGACCTTTTGTAACACCGTGAAGGGTACTCCCGCTTTTTTTGCCACATCGGAAACCCATTGCTCACTTTCGGAATCGGGCCCGATAAGTACCGGATTATGAATGTTCTTCTTGATGTATTTGGAGATTTCGTCCGCTGCATGAATGACCCTGTTCGGAATATTGTATACCTCGCCCAACATATGTATTCTATGCAAATGGGGGTCAATGGTCGTGATGCTATCGGCAAAACCTGAAATCAATTTCCCGAAAAAGCTAGAGGTGACGCCTTCCCCTTCATCAAAGACCTTGTCCTGTCGCATATAGGCCAAATAGGGAGCCACCAAGCAAGTGCACATAGCGCCCAAAGATTTTGCGGTGTGGCTTAAAAAATACAATGGCAATAGTTTTTCATCGGGTTCGTGCAAGGTGCAGACCATGACCACACATTTGTCTTTCACATCGGAAAGGATACGCGTGTAGGATTCCCCGTCTGGAAACTTGCGTATGGTGCATTCCCCGATTTCCGCTTTCATTTTCTCCGCTAACAATTCCGTGAGTTCTTGGTTTCCCGGAAGACTGAATAATATAGTTTTCATTTGTCCTTTTTTTTATTCTATTGTTATAATATCGTCATGGCTCTCATAATATTCCAAGGCATAGTTCAACTCCCCTTGCGATTCTGCAAAGAGCGTATAGAGTAACTGGCCTTTTTCTATTTCATCGTTTAAATGAACGTTCAATAAAATACCGGCAGATTTGGATTGGGGCGCACCGGAAAGTTTGGCGAGTTTTGCAATCTTTCTATTGTCGATACGTCGTAAAACACCTGTTTTTTTGGCTTTTATTTCGAATTTATAAGGTTTTAGAAGGGGTTGTTTAAAATTACCTTGGGCTTTACAGATAGCGAGAAATTTGTTGAATGCCTTACCTGATTCCAATAGCCCTCTGGCGGTTTGCTTCCCTTTTCCTAATTCGATTTCGCCAGAAAGCTCTAACAGCTCGCCCGCCAATAGAACTGCCCTTTCTCTTAGGTCTTTCGGTGCATCAACTTCATTCTTGAGTACACTAAGGAGGTCCATTGCTTCAAGCGCGGGGCCAATACCTCTGCCGACAGGCTGTGTACCATCTGTAATAACTACTCTTGTATTAAGGCCAACAGCTTTGCCCACGACTTCGAGATGTTCCTTAAGCTTCATGGCAGCGTCATTGGTACGAACCTTGGCCGTTTCACCGACGGGAATATCAATGACCACATGGGTAGAACCTGCGGCCGCTTTTTTAGAAAGCACGGATGCAATCAACTGCCCTTCGCTATCAATATCCAAGGCTTTTTCAATTTTGATGAGCATATCATCTGCCGGACTTAATTGTGCGGTACCCCCCCAAACAAAACATCCGCCTTCTTTTTCAACAACAGCTTTGATTTCTTCCAAAGAGAGGGTAACATTGGTCAATACCTCCATGGTATCGGCTGTTCCCGCCGGAGATGTAATGGCCCGGGAGGAGGTTTTGGGCATGGTAAGCCCATGTGCTGCAACAATGGACACAACAATGGGAGTGGTTCTATTACCCGGTAAACCTCCGATACAGTGTTTATCGACCACAATCTCCTTGTTCCAGTCCAATTGTTTTCCAGAAGCGATCATGGCTTTTGTGAGTTCCGAGATTTCATTGACATCCAATCTATTTCCGGCACAAGCCGTAATAAAGGCCGAAAGATGAATGTTCGAGTAATCTCCTTCAACGATGTCGGTAATGATTTCATCGAAGGCCGTATAATCCAGTTTCTGATTGTAGATTTTTGCCCGTACGTGGCTTAAGGAATCTATAGGTTCTAAATGGGACACCCTTAGTGTTTCATTTCCGGACACTTTTAATTTTTTCGCCGCCGCTTCGGATAACCCTATCTCTCCGGCTAGCAGTACATCCGATGTTATTACATTAAGACTGGCAACGATGGACGTACTGAAATTGGATACACGGATTCTGGTCAATGCTTCAAAACCTTCGGAAACACAGACATGGCAATCTTCCCGCATATAGACCACATGCTCATTCTGTGTATAAATGCCCAAGTGTTTATATTTTAAAGTACTCGATATTTCTTCCATAACTCTTTTCGTTATTTTATTTTTAATAGTTCTGGTGATGCCCACAATAGTATTCCTATAATCAAGTCCATTAGTTGTTTTGATTAGTTCCTACGGATTCTATGCTATATAATTCAGGAATTTCAGAACCCCAATCATAGGTTTCCTTAATGCCTTTTTGCAATGCCTCCGCACTTTCCTTCTCTCCGTGAACAATAAATATCCGTTCCGGTTTTTGTTCGACCTTGCTTAGCCAATCCAATAGTTCGGCATGGTCTGCATGCGCCGAAAGACCTTCTATTTCTGCCACCTCCATTTGAAAGGATACTGTTTTTCCGTACACTTTTAATTCCCTGTCGCCTTCCAACAATTTTCTTCCCCGAGTACCTTCCGCTTGATAGCCCACAAAAAGCAAGGTGTTATTGGGGTTTTGTGCTTGTGTTTCGAGATAATTGAGCATTCTACCTCCTGTTAGCATTCCACTTCCGGCGATGATGATTTTAGGTTTATCGTCGCTTCTCAATTCCATAGTTTCACGATAACTGCTAACCACAGTAAAATAGGAACACATTTCGTCACACTCAGCATCTTCCAACCTATGCCAGTCCCTAGTACGATGGAACAGTTCCAATACATTTGCACCCATCGGACTGTCCATAATCATTTGCACTTTGGGGATTCTATTTTGTTTTAACAACCTCCAAAATATCAGCATCATCAATTGGGCACGCTCTACGGAAAAACTTGGTATGAAAAGGCTTCCGCCCCTTTCGATGGTTTTGTTTACCAATTTTTCAATTTCGGGAAGTGCCCTCGCCTCTTCGGGATGAAACCTGCCGCCATAGGTCGATTCTATAAAAAGAACATCCGCCTTTTTTGGTTTCAGCGGTGGATATAGCAATAAATCGTTGGTTCTGCCAATATCCCCTGAAAAAACAAAACGTTTTCCGAGAACATCCAATTCAATGTAGGTAGCACCTAGGATATGGCCGTTGTACTGAAATCTAGCCTTTATGTTTTTCATTAAGGGCAGCCATTGGCCGGGCGGTACTCCCTTGAAAAAAGGAACGGTTTTTTCAACATCCTTTAAGTCATAAAGTGGTTCGGCGGGGCTGTGTTTGGAATAACCTTCCTTATTGGCACGTTCGGCTTCCTGTTCTTGAATCTTGGCACTATCGTTCAATATGATTTTGGCAATGTCCAATGTGGGGTACGTTCCATAGATGGGGCCATTAAAACCATGTTTGACCAATCTGGGCAGATAGCCTGTATGGTCCATATGCCCATGCGTGAGCAAGACCGCGTCAATTTCCGAGACTTCAACGGGAGGATACTCCCAGTTTTTTAAGCGTAGTTCCTTTAACCCTTGAAAAAGACCACAATCAATCAAGATTTTGCGTTCGCCGGTATCCAAGAGATATTTTGAACCGGTAACGGTTCCAGCAGCTCCTAAAAAGTGAATGTTTATTTTGTTGTTTTTCATTTATAGTACCCGTCTAGTGTCCCCCACAACAGGAAGGCGTGTTCCCCTTATCTTGGTTCGATTGGCATAACTCCGCTATTTCTTTATAGAGACCATGAAAATCCTTTTTAATGAGAGCTGCCATATTCTTGGCAGATTTCGGATCGGTGCTTACCATCTCCAATAGTATTTCAAAAGCTTCTTCAAGTAATTTGGAATCATCCTCCAATGCTTGGTAAAATGGCTCTAGGTCAATACTCTCCTGTTTTTTCAGTTCTTCCGTTTTCAAATGTTTTCTTTTTAGGATTAATTAATGTTTGTTGGTTTAATGCGCTGTGCATAATTCTTCCGAATCTTCGAGAATTTTTTTTTGTCGTTGCTTAGCGATACCTATTTGCTCCAATAGTGATGGGTTTTCGTTAATATCCTTGCAGAGCACAATGCCTTTATCCAATAATTTGGATTTCTCGGCCTTTGTCAATGTTGTTAAAGAGGTTAAGGGATGTAGGCCGGATCTGTCTATGCGTTCTTTCAGACCGTTCCCTTTCGGATAATCCCAACTTGCAAGTATCAGCCCAACACAGGTACCATATTGTATGGCATCTGTGGTAAAGCGGGTATTGGTATAAACACCCCCTTGATGAAACTTGGTTTTATGGCCTTGCTGTTTTTCCCATTGTTTTTCCACATCCAAAAATCTGGATTGGATATAGAGCGGAATTTTCACATTGCAAAATCGGCCCTGGTCACTATGGAATTTACATTCGATCATATAGTGTTTATTGTCTTTTTGGGCAATCACATCTACTTCGTGCTGAACACAATTGCCTTGAACGATTACCCCGACTTTTGTATCAAAACCTTCTTGACTCAATAGGGCCCCAACAAATTTTTCAAATGGATAGCCTGTAGGTCCCAATTCCATAAGTGCTTTTTTGAGTTTGTATTTTGAAGCGCTTACCCTAGATTTTCTCTTTAATATTTTAAAGGCCATTTGATATATCTTTTTGGTGGTCATTCCCTCGTAAACTGCTTTTTCAATATCTCGAACTATCTCTTCGACCAACAATTTATTGGCACCGGCTCGTTCTAATGAATGTCTCACTTTTTCTATTTCAAAAGGAGCTTTCTCCCCGCTTGCCTTTATGATATGTATCTTATCCATTGATGTGTATTTTTTTAATATTGGCCAAAGCAAATACGATTAGGAAAAAACTTAAGAATATTTCGAGCATGACAACGAACCGGGCTTCATCGGAAGTTGGAACAATATCGCCGTAGCCTACCGTTGAAAAAGTAATCACACTGAAGTAGAAAAAGTGGTACAAATTATACAAGTACGAATTTGAATAATCGGGAACTCCTTCAAATGTGGTATGGCTGAATTGAAAAAGGCAGGCATAATCGGTTGCAAAGGAGAATATGCTTATGACGATTATCAGCCCAAAAACCCAAAGCAATCGCTCCAATGAATGACAGATTTTTATCAATTTAGACAATCGCTTCAAGGTAGTCATCGTAATCACGATGGTCTTACCCAAGGCCGCCGTTGCAATTATAATGTGGAATGGCAAAGATTTATGATCGACCATTGACATTAAAACAACATACAAGATGCCGATACCCAAAATGGTAACGAGGGGCAATACCGTTCTTCCCAACAATAACTTGTAAAAGGGCTTTTCTCGTATTTGATTTAAGTTATTCGACATCGTACTATCTATGCTTTTTTTTAAATTTTGATCGTCATTACCGGAAGTGCCGAATGATTGGCCACACCCTCGGCGATGCTCTTGGAAAACAGGCTCAAAAAGCCTGTACTACCATGGGTGGACAAAGCAATCAGATCCGCAGGTTCGTGTCTTAGGAACGTGTTTATACCCGTTTCCACAGAGGGTTCGTTATTGACGTACATGGAATAATTTTTCAAATCGGGAAACTTTTCCAAGAATCTCTTAATCGGATTTAATCCTGCCGCGATGCTATTGGTATCCGTTTGGGTGTTGATGCGCAACAAACGAATATGTGCATTACATTTTTTTGCGATTGAGATTACATGTTCGAAAGCACCACTCACATCCTCCATAAAATCAGAAACAAATACAATGTTTTTAAAAGGAAAGGAAACTTCGTCCTCTTTAACCACGATTACGGGGACATCTGATTTCCGTACAATTTTTTCCACATTGCTGCCAAACAGTTCCCGCGCTGTGCCTTTGGTGCCGCTACTCCCCGTGATAATAAAATCATGGTGGAAATGACCGGAATGTTTTAAAATATTGGTGGTCTCAATCTGGTACTCCAAGAAGGTGCGACACTTTAGGTTTTCCTTCTCCGCTTTTTTTTCCAATTCCCGCAATGCAGATTTGGCCGATCCGATTTCCTTCAAGGTCTTAGGATATCTTTTTTCCTTTAGCTTGTCGAGTTTGACCCAGTCTACGGGAGTATGTATCAAGTGAAAGAAATGAATTTCCGCATTATATAATTTGGCCATTTCAACGCCCAAATCGGCGGCTTTGTTACAATTTTCGGAGAAATCAGTGGGTACTAATATATTTTTCATAGTGCTATTGTTTTTAGGTTTATATGTATTTCAAAGCTTACAATTGGAGCCTGTCCTTTATTCATTGGAGACTTCGTTTCCCGATTCGATTTGTTTTTCAAAACAATCCAGATTATATACGGTAGTGTCCGCAATGTTCGTCAATGCGGTATCGGTCAAGAATGCCTGATGGCTCGTTATTAGAACATTCTTGAAGGTCATCAAACGCGCAATTACGTCATCCTGAAGTATCTCATCGGAATGATCTTCAAAAAACAATCCTTCCTCTTCTTCATAAACATCCATCCCAAAATATCCGACTTTTTCTGTTTTTAAACCTTCAATGACCGCTTTGGTATCTACCAGGCCGCCCCTGCTCGTATTGATGAGCATAACACCTTTTTTCATGACCCCAATTTGCTCGGCATTTATGATATGCCTTGTTTCTGATGTGAGGGGAACGTGAAGGCTTATAATGTCCGCTTCGCTGCATAACGTTTTGCAGTCGGTATAGCGGGCACCAAATTTCTCTACTAGGTCTTCATCCTTGTTGACATCATAGGCCAAAATTTTGCAGCCAAAGCCGTGAAGTATTTTAATGAGTACGGCCCCAATTTTCCCTGTGCCCATTACACCGACGATCTTTCCATTCAGGTCAAACCCTGTGAGTCCGTTCAACGAGAAATTCTGTTCACGTACCCTACTATGAGCCCTTATCAATTTTCTGTTCAAAGCCAATATTAGTGCGACCGTGTGTTCTGCTATTGCGTAAGGAGAATATGCAGGAACACGAGCCACCTTGATGTTCATTTCATTCGCCTTTTCCATATCCACATGGTTGTAGCCTGCCGAACGAAGAGCTATGTATTTGACTTCGAACGCACCTAGTTTTTTTAGTATGTTGGCGGATGCATCATCGCCTGTAAATAAGCTTATGGCCTCCGAGCCTTTTGCCAAGGGAACGGTATGCTCGGACAGTCGTTCCTCTAATAGCCTCAATTCATGTTTGCCGTCATTGGCGGATGTCAAATACGATTCTTCGAATTTATGGGTGCTAAATACAGTTGTCTTCATTCTGTGTAGTTAATTTTTATTGCACTTGATGCTAAGTGGTCTATAAAGCCAATTAGTTTTTCCATTTCCAATTTCTGATCTCGGGCATATCCAACCCGTTTTTACGGATATAATACTTGTGCTCGATCAGCTTGTCCTGCATTTCCTGTTTTAGATAAGCCACTTCATCGCCCAAGTTTGGCAATCGGTCCAATACGTCCTGCACTAAGTGAAAACGATCCATATCGTTCAATACCGTCATATCAAAAGCGGTCGTTATGGTGCCTTCTTCCTTGTAGCCCCTAACATGAAAATTAACATGATTGGTACGGTTGTAGGTAAGACGGTGCACCAGCCAGGGATAGCCGTGAAACGCGAATATGACCGGTTTGGTCTTTGTGAACAACATATCAAAATCAGCATCGGTTAATCCATGCGGATGCGCCGTATCGGTTTGTAGCTTCATCAAATCTACCACGTTTACCACGCGTATTTTCAGGTCTGGCAATTTTTCACGTAATATGGATACCGCTGCCAAGGTCTCCAAGGTAGGTACGTCTCCCGCACAGGCCATGACCACATCGGGTTCCGTACCGTTGTCATTGCTCGCCCAGGTCCAGATACCGATTCCCTTGGCACAATGTATGACCGCTTCTTCCATGGGAAGCCATTGCGGTGCGGGGTGCTTTCCGGCAACAACCACATTTACATAATGCTTACTGCGAAAACAATGGTCCATTACCGATAAAAGACAATTGGCATCGGGCGGAAGATATACCCGAATTATTTCGGCTTTTTTATTCATGACGACATCAAGGAACCCGGGATCCTGATGGGTAAACCCGTTGTGGTCTTGCCGCCAAACGTGCGAGGCCAAAAGAATGTTGAGGGAAGCAATTTTTCTGCGCCAGGGCAGTTCCGCTGTTACCTTTAGCCACTTGGCGTGTTGGTTGAACATGGAATCGATGATATGTATAAATGCTTCGTAGCAATTGAACAGCCCATGTCTTCCAGTCAAGAGATAACCTTCAAGCCAGCCTTCGCACTGGTGCTCGCTTAACATCTCCACTACACGGCCGTCTTTTTCAAGTAATTCATCGGTATCCATGGTCTCCGCTTCCCATTGCCTACTAGTAGCCTCGAAAACCGAGTTCAAACGGTTTGAAAGTGTTTCGTCCGGTCCAAAGATCCTGAAATTCCGTTGCGACCGGTTCAGCTTGATAATATCCCTCGCAAACTCTCCCAGAACGCGGGTATCCCCGTTTCCCATCTTTCCACGTAGCGATACGTCCAAACCATACTTCCTAAAGTCGGGCATATGGAGGTCTTTTAACAAAAGACCTCCATTGGCATGTGGGTTGGCACCCATTCGCCTTTCGCCCTCAGGGGCCAGATCGGCCAATTCCCTTAAAAGAAGGCCTTGTTCATCAAAAAACTCTTCGGGCCTATAGCTTTTGAACCAATCTTCCAATTGCTTTAAGTGCTCTGGATTACTGGCGGCATCGGGCAACGGAACCTGATGCGATCGAAAATGGTTTTCTACGGGCAAGCCATCCACAAATTTGGGGCCTGTCCACCCTTTGGGGGATTTCAAAATAATCATGGGCCACTGCGGACGTTCGGTAGCAGATCCTTGGGCGGCGTTTTCCTTGATCGTTTTGATTTCCTCGATCACTTGGTCCAACAATTCCGCCATTTTCCGATGCATTGTCATAGGATCATCGCCTTCGATGAAATAGGGCTTCCATCCATAGCCTAAAAAAAGTTGTTCCAGCTCTGTATGTCCAATTCGGGCAAGAATCGTGGGGTTAGCGATTTTATACCCATTAAGGTGCAGAATAGGAAGTACCGTTCCGTCCATAACCGGGTTCAGAAATTTGTTGGAGTGCCATGCGGTCGCCAACGGACCTGTCTCCGCTTCCCCGTCGCCCACCACGCAGGACACTATCAGATCCGGATTATCGAAGGCCGCCCCGAAAGCATGGCTAAGCGAATAGCCTAGCTCGCCTCCTTCGTGAATGGATCCGGGGCATTCGGGGGAGACGTGGCTGGGAATACCGCCAGGGAAGGAAAATTGGGTAAACAGTTTTCTCAATCCCTCTTCGTCTTGGCTTATGGCCGGATAGATCTCACTATAGGTTCCCTCAAGATAGGTGCTCCCTACAAGTGCCGGCCCTCCGTGTCCGGGGCCGGACACATAAAGCATGTTCAGATCGTATTTTTTAATGATTCGATTTAGATGTACATAAATAAAGTTTTGGCCCGGTGTAGTACCCCAATGCCCCAATAACATGGGTTTGATATGTTCCGCTTTCAACGGTTGCCGCATCAGGGGATTATCCCGTAGATATATCTGACCTACGGATAGGTAATTGGTCGCCCGCCAGTACGCATCCATTTTATCCAGAAGTTCCGGAGCTATTTCCATTTTTCCTTTTTTACTATTTTGATTTTCCATGTCTTACTTATTTTATAGCTGTCTTTCTTTGTATAGCTGTCTTTCTTTGTCTTTGGACTTGTTATACAAATCCGTTGTGTTTCTTGCAATGATCAACTCTTCATTTGTAGGCATTACCAATACTTTTACTTTGCCATTTATCATGGAGATCTGAAACTCATTTTGATTGTTTTTGTCCTCATCCAATTCAATTCCGGCAAAGCCCAAGCCTTCACAAATTCTTGAACGGATTATAGGTGCATTCTCGCCGATACCCCCGGAAAAAACCAATATATCAAGGCCTCTCAACACGGCCATAAACGAACCGATCCACTTTTGTATATGATAACAGAAAAGGGCTACTGCCTCTGCCGCCCTTTCGTCCGAGCTTTCTTTTTGTAACAGATCTTGCATATCGGCACTTGTTTCGGAAATTCCCAGAAGACCTGATTCATGATTGATCAAATGATTGAACTGTTTGGTGTTCATTCCTTCGCTGTTCATCATATACCAAGCCACGCCGGGGTCTAAATCGCCACTCCGTGTGCCCATGACGCAACCACCTGTGGGGGTAAAGCCCATGGTGGTATCAATGCTTTTTCCATCCTTAACGGCTGCCATACTGGCTCCATTCCCAAGATGGGCCAGAATGACCCTCCCATCAGACTCAACTCCCATTTTTGTTTTGAGTTCTTCCATGAGATAAGTATAGGACAAGCCATGAAAACCATACCGCTGAATACCTGCTTTGTCAAATCGCCTTGGTATGGGCAGTATTTTAGCAATACGGGGCATCGTTGTGTGAAAGGAAGTATCGAAACATGCTATCTGTAACAGGTCGGGGCATCTACTTTTGAATAGTTCGATGATTTCGATCTCTGCAGGAAGATGATCTAGATCATAATCACGGATATTTTTTAATTCCTTTAGTAAAGACGCGTTTATTACTTCTGCGTGTGTGTGGTTCAAACCATGGACAATGCGATGTCCAATACATGTGACCCTATCAAAACCAGGTTGTTTTTTGAGCCAAAGGACTAGAAATATGGCAGCTTCATAAAAGCCCGGGCAATATATCTTATAACTTATCTTTTCATCATTGTCAGGGTAGGTAAAATTGAATGTGGTACCATCCAATCCAATGCGGTCGATACTCCCGGAAAATAAGGGCTCTGGGTTCATGACCATTTTATACATAGCGAACTTGATGCTGGATGAACCGCCATTGATGGTTAGAAGATTTGTATTTTCCGGAAGCATTTTTTGTTCTAGGTATTTAATAATTAGAATATTGATAACTCGGTTTTGTGACCAAAATGACTATTCATACCAATCATGAATCTTGCTCTTCAAAAGCACAGCTCTTGTTTTCCATAAAACCGGCAGCCATTTTTTTGTATTCCTCGCCAAGGTGTTCTCCGCACCATTCAAGAAGCGCTGGCTGTTGGGAACAAGTGGTATTGCGAACCGCCTTTTTCAGTTCCATCTTTAACAACTTCTTGTCGAAGCTGACTTTATTTAATATAGTTTCATGATATTCTAATGTTTCCATTTTTCTTTTTATTTAAAATTCCATTTTTAATGCTGCCATTGTATCAAGTTGTTTTCCAACGGCACGGAAATGCCTTCGTAACTGGGTACAATACGAACGGTATAGTGATTGATAGGTCGGGAAGTATTTACCTGTGCATAAAAGTTATGTGCCCCATCTTCCCCCATCCAATCAAATTTCATCTTGATTTTTTCGGGCGCTCCACCGTTGATTCCTTCCGCGAATAGTTCTACCTGAATATGTTTAAGGTTTATTTCTGGCAACCATATCGGTACTTTAAAGTGATGCTTTTGACGTGCACTTTCAATTTCGACGCTCCCAAATTGTATGGCATTCCATTTGTTTTTGAGCTCATTTCCTACGCTAACAATTTTTTTCCCTTTAGCTCCTTTTCTAGCTGCGCATTTTTTATAGTTGATTGCCGCTGGCAGATAAAAGTCCTCCATATATTCGCGAACCGTTCGGTTGGTGGAAAAACGGGGCGTTAGGGTCGCCATACTTTTTCTCATGCGTTCCACCCAAATTTCCGATACTCCTTTTTTGTTATGTGCGTAGAATTCGGGGACGACCTGCTGCTCCAGTATCTCATATAGTGTTGCTGCCTCGTGAGCGTCCCATGCCGGATCGTCGCCATGTTCTTGGCCATCGCCCAAGGCCCAGCCCACTTCGGGAGTATAGGCCTCGGCCCACCAACCGTCCAGTACCGATAAATTGAGGCCGCCATTTACAAGTACTTTCATACCACTGGTTCCGCTAGCTTCCCAGGGCCGTCTCGGGGTATTTAGCCACACATCAACACCTTGGACCAAATTTTCCGCTAACATCATGTCATAATCACTTAGAAAAAGGACATGCTTATACAAATTATGCTGTTGGATAAACTGTACCCATTTTCGTATCAATCCTTTTCCAGCTTCATCAAATGGCGGAGCTTTACCGGCCAAGACCAATTGTACCGGATGTTCCGAATTATTAAGAATTCGGACCAAACGTTCGGGATCGTGTAATAAGAGGTCCGGTCTTTTGTAAGGCACAAATCGGCGGGCAAAGCCCAAGGTCAGGGTGTCCGGGTCAAAAACTTGGTTTGCGATCCCGACCACTTCCGACGGTAGGCCCAAGACTATTGCCTGCCTCTCAAACCTTGCCCTTATAAAATCGACAAGGCGATTTCTGGAGCGAGTCCTAAATTCCCATAATTTTTCGTCGGATAGTTTCGAAATATGCGCTGTATGGTCAGCGAGTTCGCCCCTCCAGCGATCCTTTCCGCAGGATTCCGTCCAGATTTCATCTGCATATTTGGAATCCCAACATGGCATGTGCACCCCATTAGTTACATGGCCTACCGGAACTTCCTCTACTGGCCAGCGCGGGAAAAGATTGTTAAAAAGATTTCTGCTTACTTCACCGTGCAAACGGCTAACACCATTTACCGCCCCGCTGCCACGAATGGCCAGATAGGCCATGTTAAAACTTTCTGATCGGTTATTGATGTCGGCCCGCCCTAGGGCCATTAAATCATTAAAATCCAAGCCCAGTTGTTTTTTGGCATAAGCGCCTAAATGGTATTCCATTGACGAGGGACTGAAATGATCAAAACCAGCTGCAACCGCCGTGTGTGTCGTAAATAGGTTGCCCGTACGGGTTACGGCAAGTGCCTCCTCAAAAGAAGTTCCGTTTGCCTTCATAAAATCATTGGCACGTTCCAGAACCAGAAAGGCCGCATGGCCTTCGTTCATATGGCAGACTTCGGGTTTTATATCCAAGGCTTTTAGTAATCTGTATCCTCCTATACCCAATATGATTTCCTGTTTTATGCGCAGTTCGGGCCCTCCACCATACAGCTCATCGGTAATTCCACGATGAATCGGCAAGTTGGCGGCGTCGTTGCTATCCAAAAGATAGAGTCTCGCCCTTCCTACCTGTACCTGCCATGCACGGAGCCAAATCGGATGACCGGGCAACGATACCTTTATACGAAGCCATTCCCCGTTCGGTAAGCGTAAGGGTGTAACGGGCAATTGTCCTGGGTCATTATAGGGAAACAAGGCATTTTGCGTTCCATATTTGCCTATTTCCTGTCGGAAATAGCCTTTGGCATAAAGCAATCCCACAGCGACAACAGGCACGCCCAGATCACTGGCCGCTTTTAGTTGATCGCCTGCCACGTTGCCCAGGCCACCGGCATAAATAGGTAGGGCCTCATTAAGCATATATTCCATACTGAAATAGGCGATAGTGGTAAGCGCGGTCTTTGGATGGTTTTGCTGAAACCAAGAGGGAGCGGAAATCGCCTGTTCGTTTGCCTCTAATAAATCATTGAGTTTTTCCTGAAAAACTGGGTCTGTCAAATGCTCCTCTAACCGATCCCGTGAAACCGTCTGTAGAATGACCCATGGGTTGCGTGTGAATTCCCATAGTTCCGGATCTAGATGTTCCCATAATTTATCCGAGGCATGGTTCCATGACCAACGGATGTTCAGGGCCAGTTCTATAAGGGCATCGATTCCCTCGATGTCAGTATGCATCAATCCGTAGAATTTACTTGTATCGATCTTTTGTTCTTTCATAACCATAATGCCGTTAATTAAAATTTGAATGAATTGTTCTTGAACATCAAAAACTCCATGGGTTTTAGCTTTACCTTGATGAAAAGGCGGTCAGCTTCTTTATCTGTATTTTTTTCTATCTTGATATTTTTCTTGTTACCATAGAGGCATTCCATAAGTATACCCTCTTCATTGATATTGGTATCGACCGCTATATATTCTTCTTTGGTATCCTTTGGGGAAGAATTATAGACTACGAGAATTTCGCCCTGATGCAGGATTCTTGAAAATGCCAAAAGACATTCCTCACAATCGGGAAACTGAAAATCAAGTCCGTTTTTTGAAGTTTCCCTGAAATACATTCGACCGAACTTTAGAATGGCTTCCTTTTGTCTAAGATGTGCCAAGACCGAAATTCTCTTGAATATCCATGAATCTTGGTTCAATACGTTCGTCTCCTTATCATCAGGATCGAACATTCCTTCCCTAATATATCGGTCATCCATTCCGTTGCCCTCAAATCCTTGTTCAGTACCGTAATAAATACATGGAGCGCCAAGGGCACAAATAAGAAAGCCCACGCCCGCAACAATTTGCTCGGGAGCGGCATTATGGCCAAAGCGGTGCTTAAAGTCCATCCCCACCTGATCGTGATCATCGATATAGGTTACCAGGAATTCCCCATATTCGCCTCGGCTTAGGGCATTCTTTTGCAAATCCGAATACCGTTGTATCAATCGGTTCGGGGATGAATTACCCTTTATCACTTCTGCCAAAACACTATGCAACGGATGATCTAAAATGGAATCTAGCCCGTAATATACATTCCGGTCCTTCGGCAGCATTTTGGGGCCTATATAGGGATTGCCCATCTCATCATTACCGATAATTTCGCCAAACAGGAAAAAGTTTCTTTTGCCCAAGGTGTAGGCATATTCCCTTATGTTGGAACAAAAACGGCTAATGTCGTTTCCTTTCATGTGTTTGACGGCATCCAAACGAAAACCGTCCACATCCGTCTCGCGTATCCAATAACAGTGTATCTTGACCAATATATCCAGTAAACTTTCGCTGGCGGGAGAACCATCGTTCCTAAATGTTTTTAAGGTAAAGAAGTCGCCTTCCTGGGTCTCGGGATACGCATCGAAATTCCTGATCTGCCCTTTTCGGTTATACATTTCGGGGTCTGCCAGTTCGACTGGAAGCGGCCTGTCCTTCTGGCGCCAACCTCCTAGTGGAAACCGTTGGCCACCAGCATAGAAATAATCATAATCAAAAGGATAGGACCAATTATCGCCTGAATGGTGCAGAACGATATCCAAAAAGACCCTTATATCAAGCCCGTGTGCCTTGTCCACCAATTGTTCCAGTTCTTCCTTGGTGCCCCAGCGTTTGTCCACGTCCATATAGTTCTGGATGGCATAGCCATGGTAGGATCCTGGGTTATTTTCAAACACGGGACTTAACCAGATAGCCGTACAGCCCAAATTTTTGATGTAATCGATATTGTCTGTGATGCCTTTGATGGTGCCCCCAAAAGGCTTTTGCAGCTGTTCTTCGTTCCCGAAACCGGCATGCCGGATATCGAAATTCATCGAATGCCGTTTATTGCTATCATGAAACCGGTCGACCATCATAAAATAAATGATCTCCTCCCGCCATTCCCTGTGACAGTTTACCCAGTATGCCTTGCCCGGTTTCGGGGAAAGATCTATTTTGCTAATTGATTTTATCATTATCCGTTTCTTTTAATAATTAAACAGTTGAATATTCGGTAGTCCTTTTTACATCGCTCACTTTGGTTCCCCCTGGCTTATTTCCATAAAACCTATCGAATACCATGCAGGCCGTTAGGTCTCCGGTAACGTTGATCGCAGAGCGGAACATCCCGAGCAAGCGCTCGACCCCGATGATGATGATGATTCCTTCGGCAGGAATTCCTGCACTGGATAGTACAGAGGCCAAAATCACCACGCCACCACCCGGTATGGCCGGGGTGCCGATGGAAGCGGCGACTATGGTAACTACGACAACGATGACATTGAGAAGGCCCATTTCAAGGCCATAGGCCTGTGCTATGAACAAGGTCGTTATGGTCTGATAGAGGGCCGTCCCGTCCATATTCACGGTAGTCCCGATGGGGATTATGAAATTACTGATGGCCCCATCCACTTTGAGTTCTTCCTCCGCTGTTTTCAGCGATAAGGGCATTACCGCGGCAGAGCTTGTTGTTGAGAACGCCAAAAGCTGTACATCCGTGATCTTTCGCAAAAATTTAAAAGGGTTGCTCTGGCCAAGTATGCTGACCAGCATGATGTAAATGCCGAGCAATATGAGCAATCCCATCAGTACCACGAGCACATAAAATCCCAGACCCGTTAAGGAGTTCAGGCCAACGCTCGACGTAAGCTGTGCCATTAGACCGAATACGGCGACCGGAACCAATAACATGGCCCATTTGACCACCGTCATACAGATTTCCTGTATGGCCCCTAAGAGCAATTTTACAGGTTTAAGCAGGTCGTCGGTCAGCGACAATACGGCGACCCCTATGATAATGGTAAAAATGACGATGCTCAACATTTCGCCACTTACCATGGAGGCCAATGGGTTTTCGGGCAGTAAATTGGTTATGGCATTCGGAATATCGTTTATTCCAAAGGATAGTTCCGAACTTTTGGCAGCGTCGGCCAATGCATTTGTATGATCGACTTCCGCCTGTTGGTGCAGATATTTTCCGGGGGAAAAGATCAGTGCAAGTACGGTGCCTATGGTTACCGATATAATTGTTGTCGATATGAAATATAAGAGTACGCCACCACCCAACCTTTTCAAGTTATCCTTATCGTTACTAGCGATACCCGTAATGATGGAAGCCACGATCAAGGGAATCATGATCATCTGCACCAGTTTCAGGAAGAGCATTCCCGGCAAGGCCAGCCAATTCCCTAAAACATCGGCCGTACTTTTGGTGATCCAACCGTTTTGGGGGCTTAACAACAGGCCGGCCCCGACACCTAGGAACAAGGCAATGATAACCTTGAGCCAAAGCCTATTTTCTACCAGTTTACGCAGGTAGTGGTTTAGGGATTTTAATGATTTTATTTCCGTATCGAGCATGCTTATATCTGTATTATGCCACTGTGATTCTTTTCTCAAGGTAAACGCCCTGGACCGCATGTATCAATTCCACCCCTTCCTTAAAAGGTCTTTGAAAAGCTTTTCTTCCCAAAATAAGACCAGAACCCCCAGCGCGCTTGTTTACGATTGCGGTTGTAATGGCTTCGGTCAAGTCGGATGCTCCTTTGGAGCCCCCGCCGGAATTGATCAATGCAATTTTACCCATATAGCAATTGGCGACCTGTAACCGGCATAGGTCAATGGGGTGCTCTGTTGTTAAGCCCTCGTACATGGCATCGTCATATTTTCCGAATTGCAGATTCTTAAAGCCATAATTTGTGGTGGGTAACTTTTGTTTGATGATGTCAGCCTGTATGGTTACCCCTAGGTGGTTCGCCTGACCTGTTAAATCCGCAGCGGTGTGATAGTCTTCCTTATCCGTTTTGAAGGAGTCGTTACGGGTGTAGCACCACAATATCGTGGCCATACCGAGGCTATGGGCCTCGGCAAAGGTTTCCGCAATCTCATTTAACTGTCGATTACTTTCCTTAGATCCAAAATATATGGTCGCCCCAATAGCAACTGCGCCCATATCCCAAGCTTCCTTGACCTTTCCGAACACGTTTTGGTCATATGTATTGGGATAGGACAATAACTCATTGTGGTTTAACTTGACAATAAAGGGGATTTTATGGGCATATTTACGGGCATAGAGACCTAATGCCCCAAAAGTTGAGGCTACCCCATTACAACCAGCTCCAATGGCCAATTTTATAATATTCTCAGGATCAAAATAATCGGGATTCTTATAAAACGAAAAAGCGGCACTATGCTCGACCCCTTGATCTACGGGAAGTATGTTTAAATATCCAGTATCCTTCAGATTGCCATGCCCGTACAATTGGGCAAGACTCCGAAGCGTTTGTGGATTTCGATTACTATTGGCAAAAACTTTAGAGACAAAATCAGCATCGGGCAGTTGTAGTTCATCCTTGGTAATTTTTTCGCTTACGTGGTCCAAATAGAAGGACGCTTTGTCCCCTAATTGTTCCACTATATTTTCGTATGTTTTCATTGTTGTTGCTATTGATTAATACCTAGACTTTTATTGGTCTTTGCGATGGATTTGTTACCATCGGAATCGATTCCGGTAAGTGCCCGAATGGCATCGATGGTCTCGGGGATTACGATCGCCTGGTTATCGACCACGTAGGCATAAAAAAGTTCATCGCCCACAACCTTTAGCATATCTTCCCAAAGGGCTACCTCATACATATCGCCCCAAGGTCTTCCCATATCCATAAACATTTCCTTGATCGTATTGTTGGAAACCAATCCTTGATCATAATGGATTAGCTTAATGCGTGTAGAGGTTTTAAAGGCGTTGAGCACTTCTTCTTTAGATGCTTCTTTCTTTAGCTTCACGTTCCAATAATGCATGTGGCTAAGGGTTTGGGGAACTTTGACCGCTGAAGTAATGACATCCAAATCGGGATCGACACTTTGCGCGTCGGGCCCTTGATGGCTTGGAATTTCCTTTTCGGGCACCATGGTGTTCATTATACCTCCTAAATGGCTTTCCCATGGGTCGGTGGCCCTTCTTAATAATGTTCCCCGTGCATAATCCAATAAATCTGCCCTTTTTAAAGCGGTCAATGTTCTCAAGATTGATGTGGTATTACAGGAAACCACCCTTGTAGCATCAAGATTTACAGCGGATTTGTAATTGTTTTCCGCACTAAAGGAATGCCCTGTTGTCTCGTGCTTTTCACCCCCTTGAAGAATGAATTTTATACCCTGTTTTTTATAGACCTCTACGTTCTTTGCCGCTATGTTCTTTGGGGTGCAGTCTACTACCAAATCTACTTGACCCAGAAGATTTTGCATGGATCCAGCTACAGGAATTTCAGACATCTTCATTTGCCCCATTGCTTGTCCTGTAGCCGCGAACACTGAATACCCTTTTTTAATGGCGGTCTGTATGCGCCAATCACTTATGACATCGCAAACCCCGACAAGGTTCATATCATCTTGTACATTGATGGCATCGGCCACTCTTTTTCCGATGACTCCGTATCCTATTACTGCAATATTTTTCATATCCTTATTATTATTTAACTGTTATTAATTTTTTACTGTTTCTGTATAATAGTACCGCGCCTATTACCCCTGCTATCATAGAAGCGAATAGGATGCTTACTTTGGACGTAAATATTAGGGACTCGTCCGTGAAAGCCAATTCATTTATAAACAATGACATTGTAAAGCCTATTCCTCCAAGAAAAGCCACGCCATAAATCATGTTCCAATTCACGTTTTCCGGAAGCTTGGCGAGTTTTAATGCGACCAATAGTCTTGAAAAAGTGGCAATACCCATGACTTTTCCAAAAATCAAACCTAGTCCAATCCCCAAGCTAACGGGGCTGGATAGTACTTTCAACAAATCTCCATGAAGATGTATTCCAGCATTTGCCAAAGCGAACAAGGGAAGAATTACAAAGCCCACTATTGGGTTTAAAGTCCTTTCCAATTTTTGAAGTGGAGTTTCAGCCTCGGAACTTGTAGTCTTGATATCCTCCAATATCTCTAATTGCGTTTTTGAGATAAGTGTTCCCTTTATCGACTTGGTTTCCTGAAACCTTTTATGCAGGTGGTCTAAACGCTCTAAAAAGGTATTCTCCTTAATTTTTACCCTACCTGGAATGGCAAATGCCGTCAGAATCCCCGCAATGGTTGGATGTACCCCTGAAAAAAAGAAGGCCAGCCAAACACCGCCGATACCAATGATGGCATAGAACCAAGTGCTTCTCACTCCCGCATAATTGCCTATAATCAAAGCTCCGAAGAACAATAGCCCATGTAGTAGATCCATCTCGGATATACCGGAAGTATAAAATAGGGCAATGACCAAGACGCCTCCCAAATCATCCACTATCGCCAACGTAATAAGAAAAACCCTTAAAGAGGCTGGCAGTCTTTTGCCGACAAGGGCCAGAACCCCTAGAGAAAAGGCAATATCCGTGGCCATGGGAATGCCCCAACCATTAGAAGCTTCGCCCGAGCTATTGAACATAAAATAAACAAGGGCAGGAAGTACCATGCCACCTATAGCTGCACCAATAGGTAGCACCGCATTCTTTGGGGATGAAAGTTTACCACCGATTATTTCACGTTTCAGCTCCAGACCTACTTGTAGAAAGAAGAGGGCCATCAAACCATCGTTGATCCATAACAGCAGTGGCTCCGATAGCTGAAGACTGCCAACGGTAAAGGCAATATCAGTTTGCATTAAGTCGATATAATATTCCTTCCACGGCGAATTGGCCCAGACCATTGCGACGACGACCGTGATAAAGAGAACAACACCACTGTTATTGAGTTCTTTGGCCGTGCTGCCGAAGAATTTAATAATGCTGTTATTTGTATGGTGTTTAGACATCAATACTGGATTTTTTTGTGTTTACATCCTTTTCCAAATGATTTTCGGAATTATCCTTTGTTTGAGTTTTCCCAGTAGTATTAAGTTTGAAATTCCTAATAATTACCCTATTGCTCTTTTCATAGGAAAAATAGCTTACGGCCCAATTGAAGCCGACCAATAACTTGTTTCGAAACCCACTAATGGATAACAGGTGTACGACCGACCACAGCAACCAAGCAAAATAGCCGGCAAACTTTAGTTTACCTAAATCTGCAACAGCCTTGCGCTTACCAACGGTAGCCAAAGAACCCTTGTCCTTATAGCTAAATAACCCTATTGGTTTATCATTGATGATCCCCATCAATGTGCAGGCAAGGTATTTTCCCTGTTGGATGGCCGCCCGTGCTACCTGTGGGTGGCCTTTTGGGGTCTCTTCGGAAATCAGGGCGGCAATATCCCCGATGGCATAAATGTTTTCTTGACCGTCTACTTTCAAATAAGTATCGGTTTTTAAGCGATTTCCCTTCACTACATGCCTTTCATCGATACCCTTTGGGAAGTCCCCTTTTACACCTGCCGTCCAAATCAAGTTCTTTGCTAAAATCGTCTTCCCACTTTTGGTTTGCACTACCGTACCGTCATAATTGCTAACGGATTCTTTCAATAACACTTTTACGTTTAGATTTTCCAAATAGGTCAGGGTTTTTGAGGAAGCTTTGTCTGACATCGCCATGAGTAGTTCGTCCATAGCTTCCACCAAATAGATGTTCATTATGGAAGAAGGGTACTCGGGATAGTCCTTTGGAAGGATGTATTTGCAAAACTCCGCCAAGGCACCTGCCATTTCTACTCCGGCGGGGCCGCCGCCCACAATCACAAAATTCGTGAGGGCATCGCGTTCCTCATCATCGCATGTAATCGCGGCCTGCTCCAAGTTTTGCAGCATCATGTGGCGGATATTTAGGGAATCTCGGATATCCTTCATGCCCAAACTATTTCTTTCCACTTCTTCCATACCAAAGAAGTTGGTCTTTGTTCCCGTTGCTAAGACCAGATAGTCGTAGGTAAGTTTTCCTTTGTCCGTTATGACAGTATTGGTAGAGGCTTGAATTTCCTTTACCTCGGCCAGCCTGAAGCTCACATTCTTATACCCCTTAATTTGTTTTCTAAAAGGGAACACAATACTATCGGGTTCGAGGCCGCTAGTGGCTACCTGATAAAATAAGGGTTGGAATTGATGAAAGTTGTTGCGGTCTATCAGTACAACCTGAACATCTTTGTTTTTCAGCCCTTCCACCAATGCTAGACCCGCAAAGCCCCCTCCAACTATAACTACCCGTGGCAACCTAGAATTTGGCAAGCAGATTGTTTCCGTCACTTTGCACGTATGATCGTCGATACCGTTTAACATTTGATTCTGTTTCATTAACTTTTTACTGTTTATTTTTTTCTTTCGAGTCGCGTTTCCGGACTATCATGACGGAACAGTCGGCATGTGTTGCCAAAGACTGGGAGACCGAGCCAAGCAAAAATCTAGAAAATGCACCATGACCCTGAGACCCGACTACAATTAAATCGGCATCAAAGGCTTCCGCCTTTTCTAGAATTGCACTTTTGGGAAGTCCATTGACCACCGCTGTTGTTATAGACAATGCGTTATTATTATTTCTTAATGATTTTGAGCCCTCATTAACAAGATCTTCTGCCGATTTTTTCGCATTGGAAACGGTTTCTTCATAATAATTGCCAAGCGTGCCGCCCAATGGAAGGGCACCAGGAGCGGCCAACATGGGATTTTCGAACACATTTATAATACATACTTCGGTACCCGCAGGCAACGGCAGCGCTGCAAGTTCATCTATGGCGACTTTACTAAAGTCAGAACCATCTATTGCTAATACTATTTTCATCTTTTTAAATTTATTTGTTCATGATTAATTATGTTTAATTCACATATTGCCAAATCAACTTATGACCAAGGGTTTCATCAATTTTTTCCAATACAAATGCTCGTATAGCCCCGACCAGTACATTCCGAAAGTGAAAGCGAACAACAGTTCCTCAACGGGGATACCAATAACCAATATATGGGTCAGGTTCTCCAGATTCCAGTAGAGTTCCACATAATCGGGATAGAACGGAAGGATGCTACCGAAATAAATAAAGTAGAGCACCGTGAACAATAGACCTCCGATCCAAATCTTTTCTATTAAATCTGGCCTGCAATAAAGCGTTGCCAAACCGCCTATGAACATGGCCAGAATCCCACAATAAATATGGTTCAATTCGGTAAAAAGACTCAAGGCCCCGAAAACCAAAACAGGAACAAAGAGAATATATACATGAAGGGAGTGTCTTCTATGACTTCTTTCGGTGTGCGGGAATTCAACGTAGCCACGTTTGAAAATAAGATTATACAATACCGTACCAATACCCCCAATGGCGAATGAAAAGATGAGACTTTCAATATCGAAGCCTGTCTTTATCGCCAAATCAAAAAGGGACGGCGGATGCCAATATTCAGGAACGAACAATGGTTCTGTAAGCCCGAAGGGCATCGTTATCCAACTCATTTTGAGCATTTCCTTCCTAGAATCCTTTTTCAGGAGGTAAACCAGGCCCCAAAGGGCAAGGAGGATAAACGACCATATAAACCAAACGTATTGCATGGGAATCTTCTATTTGATATAATTATGTTCCAGATTCAACAGGTCTTCCCTGTCGCCGAACTGTTTATTGAATATTTAACTTAAGGAATACACGAAAGCCTACTGGACACGGTGCTCACTTTTTCCAAATAAGGATTCCGTGAGACCCTTGTTATTTACCCAGTTCTTTGGCACTTTCCGCTAGCAGATTGTCAGGAAAAAACAACATACCAGCGGTCAATACAGTGCCATATCATAAAGCCTCTTCTATCCACAAGCTTAGATTATCTCCTCTTAATTTGTGCGTTATAAAAGCCTGCAATGCATGCTCCGATGAGCCAACCTAGAATAAAGGTTTGTACGATGCCAAAGAGAGCCTCCAGTAGGGGGACATCCATTCTTATAATATTGGTCGTGTCCAGACCGTGCAATAGGCTATTGAAAAATAATATGCTCCCTTCTTGCCCTGCGGTAGCCATGACGACTATACAGCCCAGATAAATCAAAGCTCCTGTGAGACCGAAAGCAAAACCAAGTTTTTTTACGTTTAATCGATACATGATTGTTGTTTTTATGTTAATAGTTGTTCCAAATTCATTTGTGGAGTAAAGACCCTTTGTGCTAAACCAAAATTTTAATTAATGGTTCTTTTCCATACTTTTTTTGTACTCCATCTTATTGTGCATAGCTTTTTCCAATTCCTCATGCTCCAAAGTGTGGTCACAAAAGTTGTCGCTCAAAAGGCTGTCATTGGCAATGACCGGCATAAAATGATGGGTGGTCAATAGCATAAGGTCAGGGTATCCGGTAATCATATCGCTCAGTTTACCGGCGAGAATGGTATCGTTTGCCGCTGCTTTTACGAGTTCGTCTACCATCATGCCCGTGGCATGATCATTATCCATCATTTTGGTAATATACTTTTTGCCCAAATCGTGGTCTTCGACCATCAAGGTCAAGACTTCCTCTTGTTTTGAGGGGTCTTTAAGCATATCCTTTACAGCACTTTCCTGTTTTTGTGCACAGGCCGATAATGTGAAAACGGCCAATACAATTCCTATTGCTTTTTTGATTTCTGTTTTCATTTTGATTCATTTTAAGGGTTACTAGTTGCTGATACTTCCTAGTGTCATGTTAAAGTTGAAATGACACTATTCGGATTTTAGAATCCTTTTTGATTCTTCAAATTCCTCTTTTGTAATTTCCCCATTGGCAAATCTTTTTTTGAGAATTGCGAGAGGGTCTTCCTTCTTCGATTTTCGGTAAGGGATGTCGTATGGCACAAAGAAGATCCATATTAAGAGGATCAACCATATGATCCACCATACGAAGTGCATACCGCCCCAGTGTCCGTCAAAAAAATGCATAGTTTTAGATTTAAAGATTAATAGTTGTTAGTTGTTGGACTATTTGTCCGATCTTAAAAGATTCCTTGATTGCTCATATTCCTCCTTGGAAATCTCGCCCTTGGCAAACCGGATTTTGAGCGTTGTTACCGGATCGTCTTCATTGATTTCTGCATCAGATGTGCCAGACGGCGCAAAAAAAATCCAGCCTAAAGCCACGAACCAAATTGCCCACCAGATAAGGTGCATTCCCCAAAAAAATCCATCTCTGTAAAACATGTTCTTAATTTTATGGTTACTATTATTTTAAATGACCTCAGTAATGGTATAGCCCTCAAGTTTGTTGAGTTGCTTTTGCAAATCTTCTACCGAAAGTTTCTCTTTCATACTTATGATCGTCTTTCCTTTTGGGCTTAAAAAGATTTCCGTTTTCTCAATGTCCGGGTGCGCTTCCATGGTTTTTTTTACCCTTGCTATACATCCGCCACAGCTTAGTCCGTTTATTTGATATGTGTGTTTCATTGGTTTCTGCTTTTTTTAATGATGGCTATGGCCCTTATGTTCCTCATTGGTTTCAGATGCCAACGATTTGTCCTTACCATACTCGTGTTGCTTATAATTCTGTTCCGAATGGTTATGCCTACCGTGGCCATGTGCGCCATGCGGCATAAAGAGATGAAACACGAACATCAGGATGATAAAGCCAAAAAGTCCGTTATATCCCGTAATGCCCAATGCTGGGGCGAAAAAAATTAATAGTAACGGAAGTCCGCAACCGATAACCATCCATATCCAATGACCTTTCATGATTTCTATTTTTTAGTTTTAAATGTTATATACTTTAATGATGATCGCCATGACTTTGGCTTTTGCTCAATTCCAATTTGGCCTGTTCAATATTATCTACTCCTTTCTCGGCCATCATATCCATGCAAGACTCCATACAATCTTCGCTCATCATGCCTTTTTCATGCATCATTTTCATCATATTGCCCATCATCATTCCATCTTTCATCATGGATTGCATCATGTTATTCATTATCATACTATCTTTCATCATCATTTGCATACTCTGGCCTTTCATCATATTACCCATCATCTGTTGGTTGCCCTGCATCATCTGCATTGCATGGTCGTTCCCTTTCATATTGTCCATGAATTCGGTCATATAGCTGTGATTATTGGCAATTGCATCAAAGAGTGCCGTTCTCGTTTGTGAATTTTCGAGCATAGCATTAGAATCTGTTTTCTGGCTGCAACTGGATAGGATAACCATTGCGAATACCGAAATAATGATTGTTATTGTTTTCATAGTGTTATATTTTAATTATGATTTAATTGTTATCTTTTTTTGGAATTTTGCTCCCATAGCTAAGCATCTATTACTATGGGAGCATCTACCTCTAAACCTAATTTGCTGATTTAAGAAACTCTTCAATTTTTTTACTTTCATTTTCGGTAAGATTGGCCCTTACCCTCATATGGAGGCTAATGGTTTCCCAATCGGTATCGTTGTAATCTGCTGGAGATGGGGCAATATGACAGCGATTACAGGTCTCTCCCCAAAGCTGTGCACCTGATTTCTCTATCTTGAAATCATCAGCTGTATCCGCTACCGTTTCGGTGGGCACATCCGAATATTTTTTCTTGGTTGAAGAGCACGCAACCACCGTCAAACCCGTGATGGCCAGTAAGGCCAAGACTATCGATAATTTATATGTTGTTTTCATTTTTTTGCTTTTTATGATTCGATTAAAATCCTATGGCCCAATGCAGAAATAATCCATCTGTATTTGTGATTCCATTACCGTCATGGCCTCCTTCTGTTTCCGTGGTCTGGTAACTCAACTTGACTACAGAACGCCAGCTCAGCCAATAGTTGACGCCAAAGGCATACTGAACTGATTTTTCCTCCCATTCGGCACCCTCGGGAGCATTGAAATCTGAATATCTTCCAACAAACTCCAATTTCTTGACAAAGTCGTTGCTTGCCATTGTCGGCCTATAGCTCAATTGCCCATAAAAGGAATTACTTTGGTTATCAAAAGAGTATTCTTCTGCGATACCATCCTCCAGTTCTGTAAAAGTTGCCGTATCCACATTGGAATTATTGTATTGCGCCTTTACGTCAACTACGCCGCCTATTCCTGATATTTGTTTGACAAAGGAAAAATCCAAGGCATAGAGAAAGGCACCTATATCTTCATATTCTGAATCTTCTTCCCCCGTTCCACTAGTGGAATACGCTGAAAACCCTATTTCTGAGGAAGAATCAGAAAAAGGCAGCAACCCGATTCGACCTCCATAAGCCTTGGCAAGATTGGTGTCCTCATAATTCTCGAATTGAAGCATCCCCGCTTCTTCAGGTTCTAAACTACCGTCCTTGAGACGTGGACCGTTTGTGGAGTACACCGAATAGTTCAAAGTAGGGCCTCCCAAATCAAATGCCCCTCTTAATTCTACCCCTATACCCGAGGAAGGTGCAATCCCGTCATGCCCATAGCCCAAAGGCGTATTGGGCAATCTGTTAATCCATGCAGGATGCAAGCGTTCCATAAAAGTGCCAAATGGTAAAAGAAATTTTCCGGCCCTAACGGTCATGTTTCTATTAAGTACATACATAACGTCCGCATATTCCAAACCGGTTTCCAGTTCGTTCCCTTCAAGAACAAACTCTAGTTCTGCCTCGAACATCAGCCTATCTGAATGTTTATAAAGAAATATTGGGGCAAAGGCCGCACCCAAAAATGTGGATTCTGTTTCATCCCCAGAATCCATATACTCAAATCCTGTATGCCCGTAACCACGCAGCATAAATTGGGTCTTGCTCGGTTCAAACGTGTTATAGGTCTGGGCGTATGAAGTTGTACCTAAGACCACTACTATTAGAAAATATATTAGCTTTTTCATTGTTTCAAGGTTCTGATATAGTTAATCAATTCCCATCTTTTCTTTTCGGGAAGAGCGGTTTTATAGGAGGCCATGGGTGAGCGTCCTTCCTCTAGTTTCCAGAAAATTGCGCCATCGGTCTGGGCTTGGAACTCGGCACTGGTCAAATTGGTCGGTAGCGGCTTTAATCCTGCGCCACCAACGCCATCACCTTTGCCCTTGGCTCCATGGCAGACCACACAGAGCATTCTGTACGTCCTTTTCCCGTTTGCCACTGCATCTGTGTCCCCCTTTAAGGGGTTGACAATCTTATCGGCACTTGCAGGGGCTACCCATTTTTCTTGGGCATGGCCATTGAACCCGAGAATTAACAAACCTGTGACCATTATTATGGTCCAAATACGTATGTCTCTTTTGTTTTTCATTTTATTGGTATTGAATTGTTAGTAAATCTATTTTTTGTTGGATGTTTACATCTGCATAATTTTCGTTCTTATCTATATAATTTCGTCAAGGAAGCTTCTTTCCCATACTTGGCTGTTTTTATAATCTGTCATGCTCAATCCAGTAACATTTTTAAACTGTCTGGATAAATGGTTCACGCTACTATAATCAAGTAGATAGGCTATGTCTGAGAACGCATGCTGTTGCAACTGTATGAGCTCTTTGACCCTTTCGACCTTCAGTTTTATAAAGTACTTTTCAATGGTAATGTTCTCTTTTTTAGAGAAAATCTTGCTTAACATCTTATAATCCCGATGTAGTTCTGCCGCCAAATGTTCGGAAGTCTTTTCCTTAATATGTAAAGGAAGGTCTGTTACAAGTTCGATTAAGGTGATCTTGATATTCTCAACGATCATTTCCTCCTCGTTCTTGGCGATTTCAAATCCGTTGGAATGAAGCACCTCCGCTATTTTCAAATCGATTTTTTTATCAATTTCAGTAGTGATACGGACTGATAGTTTGCCCAGTTCAAGGGAAAGCACTTCTACACCGATTTCTTCAAGGTCCTGCTTTATGACCTTAAGGCACCGACTGCAGACCATATTCTTGATCCAGTATTCTCTCTGAGAATCCATACTTTAGGGTTTATTAAATGTTCTAATTGCTTGTGTCCATAAGGACTCATTATTATTTGGTATTTTGACCAATTGGAGCGAGTGTCGTTGGAATAAAGGGTACGACATTAGAGGGCAGAACGCGATGTCGGCCAACAAGAAGTACAGATTATTGGATCAATAATCTGTTTGAAAAAAAATCAAATAAGGAAAGTTTCATGAAGCACAAGAGTGTCCTTCTCTATCCATGGCGGATCATAATTTACAAAGGGAACGATGTTTTTATCTAGCCCTTCAAATCGATTTATATAGGTGTAAAAAAAGCTATGTAAGAAAACATAGTTTTCGATGCTGAATTCCGCGGTAACCTTTTTAACGTTGTCATCACCGGCCTTGCTAAATGTTTCATTCCTGCAACAATCCTCGGCTCCTACAGAACACTCCTTGGAAGGACTTTCGCTTTTTTGAACTTTATCATCACAAGATTTTGCCTTACCAAATACGGCAATATCCACTAATTTGTTACAACAGAAATGCATATCAGCGCTAAAGGATGTGGTCGCAAAAAGTATTGCGAACGTCAAACCGATGGATACTATTTTACGTAAAAAGCGCTTCATACTCTAAAATTAGCAAAAAACCGTTTGGGTTTTAAAATTACCTGTCAATTTAAAAAATATATAATAATCTCATTTTTATATAGTTACACTCAATTTAAATGACATTATTTTTCAAAAGTAACGTAAGTGATCAAACACAAACATGACGATCGTCATGTTTGTAAAAAAAGTTGAATGTAGCAACTCGAATAAAAGCTATTCTTGTTCTTTACTAAACACAATCAGCATAGTACTAAAAAAAATTGTTGACGCTTGCGGGTATAGGACAGTATAAATCGGATGCGTTCAAACACTCAATTAGACCCCCTTGTAGAGAAATTATTGATTTTACTATCTTCTATAATATGCGCTGAAGACTACATATTTGTTCTTTGCATACGATTTTTTAGCAAAAGACGTTTATTTTTAAAAAGTCTTTGTTATGGAAAGAAAACAATTTTTACGAAGTTTGGGTGCCGGTGCCGCGTTTGCCATTGTTTTTCCGTGTGTTCAAGGCTGTTCCAAAGATGGTAACGGAGACGTTTCCCCAGAGGATATGAGACCGATACCTACCGGAATCGATTTTACGATAGACCTTAGCTCCAACGAGGGTAATGGCTTACAGAACAACGGCGATTATATTTTGAAGGACTATGTGGTCGTAGTTAAAAATTTAGAAGGTAATTTTGTGGCGGCCAGTCAGATATGCAGCCATCAACAGACCGAGGAAGTTAGGTTTGTGGAGAACGACGGCGGTATTTACTATTGTTCTACCCATGGCGCACGCTTTGACCAAACCGGAAAGCCCTTGAACAGTATTACGAGCAACCCTTTAAAAATATTCCAGACTGAACTTACGGGAAACCTACTTCGGGTCTTTGAATGAATTAGACTGAGCTAAGGTTTGGGTATCGTTTTGATTTTCACATTTTTCAATTGAATGAGTGAGAGTTCTTCCAGTTGGTCATTTTCAAAAGCCTTCTCGATTTCATCAAAATCAATGCCGTCTTTTATTTTAGGTTGTAGGTTACGGTAATCCTGTATTACGACCCCATTAACGTTGCGCTGGTTGTAAGCTTCCCGAAACCGCATTCCCCCTTTGCCGGTAAAGTATTTATAGGCGAGGTAGTCCATACTATAATCCTTGACATCGAACCAATAGAGGAACACATCCTCAAAATCATCGCCACCGCCCTCTTGCTTAAAAGTAATACGGATTTTATAGTACTCCTTACCTTTTATCAAGTTTCTACCTTGGTCTTCTACAATGACCGCGGGGTCTTTGAGCCATAATGGAAGAAATGCAAAGTACATCACTGAATTTACCGAATTGGTATAGGCTTTCTCTCTTTTTTCGGTAAGGCTTATCAAGGTATCGGCCACATAGCGGACCAGCCCCTTATTGGTATAGACATCCCGTATTTCCGTGCCATCGCCTTTCTTGCCGATTCTTGTGTATTCAAATCGCCCTTGGTTTCTTTTGTATGTATACTGGTAATCCCTAAAATCAAATGAAGCCTTTGCATTTTTCAATTTTTCGGTTCCCGAAACCGCTATGGCCTTATCGATGATATCTTGTTGCGCAAAGGAAAGACTAAAAGATAGTATGGATATGATTATTGGAATCGAAAAAAAGAATGGTTTGTTGCTTACTTGTTTCATATAGTCCTTGATCGGTCCAGTTGTTTTTTGGTAATTCATTTTATTTCTTGTTTGTTTGTATTCCCTTATTTTTTTCATTAATAGCTTTGGTCTCCGTATGTAAAAAGTCCGGAGCCAAGAACTGTATCTGTTCCCGTATTTTTTTTGCCTTATCTTCTTCCCCGGTACTGACATATCGCAAATAACGATGGTAAAGCGCCCCCACTTTTACAAATCGAATTTCTTCCTCTGCTAAGTTGGAAAGATAGGGGTCCTTCCCAGCAGGAAGATTAGTATTTAATAAGGTCAACAAATCATCCAACTCCTTGCCTGTAATATAGCTTGCACTGCCCGAATTGGCTTGTTGCGATAGAATAGGTGCCTTAAATTCAATAGACCTTCTGTCATCGGTATTCAGTTCAACACCCGACAACCGATTTCTAATGGCCTCCAAGTTACCTAGATAAAAAAGACCGGCCATGTGGTTGTTTTCCGGGTCAATTTGCTTACCCACTACATGGACAATATTTTTGCGTAAGGTATTATCGTTAAGCTGTGAGCCTGCTTCCTGGCCAACGAGTACGATACTGGCCCGGTCCTTGGAAAAATCGGCCCGCCAGAGTGTCACTTGTGGATAAACGGCTGCAAATGTAGCGGCAATGGTATTGAAGTTCTCAGGTGTAAGCTGGTATAGCGGTAACCATTGCGCAAAGATGCCACCGGGCGATAATCGCTTTTTAACTTGTTCAAAATGTTCAAGGGTGTAAAGACTTCCCGTACCTGCATGCCACGGGGTAAAAAGGTCTCCGATAATAACGTCGAATTTCTTATTGGCGCCCAGAAGAAAGTTTCTGGCATCGTCAGCTACTATATTCGCCCGTTTATCTTTGAAAAGTCCATTGGTCCAAGGTGAAAAATAACGTTTTGCCGCAGTAACCACGTTGGACACCAGTTCAACGGCTACTACATTTTCTACATCATGGTTAAACGCCGCACCTGCCGTGATGCCGGTCCCCAGTCCCAAAAACGCCACATTTTTAGGTGCTGGATGTATCATAAGCGGAACATGGGCCTGCATTTGCTCGACCAAAAACGATTTCGAATCCCCGAGCACATAAAAATTATCTAATCGCATCTCTAAATTTCCCGCCAATTGTATTATAGAGACGACACCGTCGCTTGATTGCCAATAATCCAGTACTTTTTCTCCTGTTTTCAATTGTACAAGAGGTGGGTTTTTCAACACGAATATTCCGAAAATCAATGTAACTAGTAATAAAAGTTGAATAATTTTCTTTTTTCCGGATGCTGGGAAAACAATCAATAGAGCTAAGATGCCATACAGAACAGCAATGATTTTTATACTATTCCAGAGGCCGACCAAATCAAGTAGAACAAAACCTGCCACTACCGGCCCCACAAAGCCGCCCAACGAATTGTAGAGTACTAATTTGCCCGCGATTATCCCAGATGGCATATGGATTGTAGGGGCCGCTTTCAACAGAAAGGGAAACACGGCACCTAAAATAATAGTTGGAGGCATAATTACTATTAGGCTTAGTTTAAAGACGGACCATATATATGTAAGCCAAGATGCGTTCACTGCAAGGTACTCAAGTCCGTTTGTCACAGTACTGAATACCGTTGGAGATATTCCTATCAAAATTGCGGCCGAGGCCAACAATAAGATCAAAAGTTTTGTTGACGGCGCCCTTAGCCTTACCAGCACATGGGATAAAATACCGCCAAGCCCTAGGGATAAAAGGAACACTACCAATATTGCAGCGAACGAATAGACCGAATTTTGTAAAACTTGGGCGAACATTTTAGTCCATAAGGTTTCGGCCGCTAGTGCCAAGGCCCCGGAAAAAAAGGCGACCGTGATGAATTGGCCATAACCCAATTCGGATGTAGCGTAAGTGGATTTTTCGTGCTTTTCAGGCCAATCGAAGGCTTCAAGAGTAGCGGGGCGGGGAGTCTTATAAAAGCGGTCGATAACAAGCGCCAGAACCCCTACGGAAAGAGCCAGGGCCATGGCAAAGCTATAGGTTGCACTGACCCCGTACCTAGCTAACAAATAAAACGCGGCAGCAAAAGCACCTAGAGCGGCCCCTAAGGTATTTACGGCATACAAAATCGTTCCACGTCTTGAAAGGTCAATTCGGTTTTTCCCGATGTACTGTGCCAAAACGGGAAAGGTGCCTCCCATTAAAAATGAAGGAAAAAAAAGTAATGAAATACCAAATACAAACTTGATGACTAAGAGAACGCTTCTTGAAACCCCTAAAAAAGATACGATATCAGAATAGTATTTTTCATAGAAATGGAGGCCAGGAATCAACAAGAGTGCCGTTACGGCAATACCTAGCTCCATAAAGCCATATAAGCGAAGTGGCCGTTTAAAACGGGCGGAAGCCTTGCCAAAAAACCGTCCCCCAAGGGCCAATCCGAGAAAAAAAGCGGATAATGTTGCAGCCGTTGCATACGCCGCATTCCCGAACACAAGTCCCAGCCGGTACATCCAAATCACTTGGAATATAAGGCCAGCGGTGCCGGACAACAAAAACAAGGCACATAAGAAAATGAAGCTTCCAGAACGTTCAAATTTTGGAATCGCTAACAGGTTTTTCATAAAAAATGTAATTGACAACTTTGCCTTCAGCAAACTTAAAAAGAAAAGAGGCCCTAAAAAGCCTCCTCTCTTTTTTGTATGACATTTTCAAATATTTTCAATCCAAACAGCCAACATAATTGGGGTTGTTCGATTCTGACTGTGGGACTAGAAATTTAAGATTGGGATTATATTCCCCTCCCTTGAAATAAGGCCCCCATGGAAACACACTAGAGGGCATCATATCATAAACATCCACAAGTCTTCTTAGGTCTCCCAGTCGATGACCGGTACTGAACAACCAAAAGGCACGTTCTGAAAAATGGGCCAGCAACAGGTCTTCGCCACTAATTCCTGAGAGGTCTAACTCTGATAGACCCATTGCGGCCCTAAGTTCATTATGTATATTCTCGACGGTTTGGGCATCATCTGCACTAGCGGCCGCCTCGGCTTCGATCAACCTTGCTTCTATTCCTGAGGCCAAGGCCACGGGTACACTGGAGGAATTGAATTTGAGTTGGTTGTAATACAGGGTAATATCATCTTGTCCAAATTCCGTGCCCCCGTCCCAAGGTGTCCGGGGATCCATAGCGGAGCGGTACATTAGACCATTGCCGCCTTTGCCATCTGCTATAGAAAACTGACGGCGAACAGTGGTCATTATATAAATACCGTTCTCTTGTCTACGACTGTTGTCCGATTGTTCAATATTGTAAACAAAATCTGATGGAACAGCAGCTACTTCGCCAGCCGCGGCATCAATTTGTCCTAGGCCCAAAAGGGAGCGGGCCTTGCCTAACCGCCCCAGGTTGGCCAATTTATCGTTGCTGCCGGCGTTGGTGATGGCTTGATCAAACCATTCGACCGCAGCATTAAACATTTGCTCAGTAGTCAAAGGCTCCCCATAGATCAATTCACCTCCGTCGGCAGGTGCCTTGCTAAAGGGAACCCCACCGCAAAAGGTTTCTGCGAACATGACATAGGCATACCCAACGATACTTTGCATCTCGCTTTCCACTTCTGGATTTCCGCCGAAATTGGCAAGAAGGTCTATAGTAGTTTCGGCCCCGGTTCGTGATCTGTGCAGGTTACCATAAATTGTATTTATGTCACCGTTAATATCTTGAAGGTTTCGGGTATCAGCCTCACGTCTAGTGGGGAAGGTTCCAGAATAACTATACTCATCAGCCATAAGGCCGCTCATAACGATTAGGCCCGTGGTAGCCCCATGGCCTGCTGCGGAACCGCTCATGGCCACGGCAAGATCTCCCAAAGAACCCGCGCGTAGGGTTTGTATACCGGCTTCGCTATTAAGTGATTCCGGTGTAACAATATCAGGATCTGTAACTTCTACCACCGAATCGCAAGAAATACTCAACGATGTAAGTACAACCAAAACAACGACATTAAAGATCAATCTGGAATAGTTGTTTTTTATTTTCAGTAATGTTCTCATTTTCTTAGATTTTTTTATATTAAAAAGATAGGTTTAGCCTTGCTTTCCAAGAACGCACGGGTGGTTGACTGAGAAATTCCTCAGTAGTAAAATTGGCTTGCCCCTCAGAACTTATTTCCGGATCAAGTCCCGTGTAGTCGGTCCATACACCCAAGTTTTGCCCGGAAAGCGTCAGGCTTATACGATCAAAACCAAGTTGACTCGAAAAGGTGACAGGCGCATTATAGGTCAACGAAATTTCACGTAGCCTCCAAAACGAAGCATCTTCGATATAACCAGCATTAGTGCCCAAAAATTTTGATGCAACGGCCCTTGCCTGATCGGCAAGCGAGGCATTGGGATCGTTCAGTTCTTGGTTGTTACTATTCCCGTTTCGCCAAGTACCGGTGTTGTTATAAAGTTTTTGACCACCCCTGTAGTTTAAGAGTCCTCTTAGCACAAATTGATTTTCGAAAAAACTAAGTGTTGGGGTAAATGAAATATCGGTAGTGGCAAACGGCGTACCTAAGTACCCTACTTCCCCAACTTGTATCTCATCCTGCCCAATGAAACCATCGCCATTGGCATCGTTAAAAGTATAGGTTTCATCCCAGTAACCGCCAAGGGGAAAGCCTTCAACGTGACGTTGTTGACCAAAAATGACCGGTTGTATGCCCTCACCCAATTCTATCAATTCATTATCTATGAACGAACCCACAAAATCGACCCCAAAGAAAAACTTATCGGTTTCGATGATTCTTGTATTCAATCCAATTTCAATACCCGAGTTTTTAACGGAACCCAAATTTTCAAAGCGCCCTTCGCCCACGCCGAGCGATAAGGGCAATTGCCTAAATATAAGAGCATCTTCGGTACGTTTATTAAAATAGGTCATTTCAAAGCCAATTTTTTCGGACAATAGTTTCGCATCAAAGCCGAACTCAACTTCCGTTGACCGCTCTGGGGTTAAGTCGGAGTTTCCAACGCTGCCAATAGTGACCCCGGTAACACTTTGTCCGTCCAGTGTAGCGGCTATGGGATTGAAAAACCTCAGCGCATCATTGGTGCCCGGTTGTACCCCCGAGGCTCCCCAGGCTCCCCTAAGCCGTAACGAGCTTATGCCATATTTGTCGGAATCATTGAAAAATTCTTCTTCCGAAATCAGCCAAGAAGCACTCACTTTGGGGTAAAATACCGAATTGAACGAGGCACCAAAAGAACTCCCGCGATCGGCCCGTACGGCACCAGTCACGAACAATTTGTCATTAAAACCGATCTGTTCCTCCACAAAGACCCCTACGGTACGCGACTCGATGGTCTGTTCGTTACTTTGTGTTACTGCTGCCCCCGCAATAGAATTACTACCCGCAACCAACTGAAGACCGGTTGCGAAGGTGCCTTGCGAAAGATTCTGTAAATATTGGAATCCAAGGGAAGTTCTGGAATTTATGCCCTCCCAAAGATCTGTTTTGTAAGAACCTACGGCATCCAAAGTATAGACAAAATCGTTGAACCTATTAGAGAACCGGGCACCTTCGTCGTAGTTTAGAAAATCAGGGGCTTCACCCGTGGGGAAAAACTGACTGTCCCAACGGGATGTAAAATCTAGGCCTCCGGAGGCTCTTAGGTTCAATTTTTCAGAGGGTTGCCAAATGAGTTCAAGACCACTGGTAAAACGATTGATTATTTGCCGGGTGTCTATGGTAAACAGTTCATCGGGTGTAAATTCACCCCAACCGTTGTTGACATCTATGGTCGATGTACCATTTAGGCCCTGACTCATTAATGCGAGGGCAAAATTATCGTTCAAGGGAAGTTCCAGATTACTGTTGGTGTAGCCCGTGATCAAATTTACCTTAAGGTCATCAGTAATCTTGGCTCCGAAATTTCCCCGGAAATTCGTTCTTTTTATGTTATTGACGGGCAACACGCCTTCACCGTCGGTAAGACTTCCCGAAAGGAAATAGGTGAGTACTTCCGAACCTCCCGATACGCTCAACCCACCGCCATAAGACTGTCCGGTTCTAAAAGGCGAGGTACGCGGGTCGTTCAAGGGCTGAAAAGAATTGACCGTACTGTGGACAAAAGTGCCTTCGGCCGCTTCAAAGTTGAAACCGGGATTGCCTGCTGCGTCAAGTGCCTGATAGTTTTTGGGATAGGTTGTTACATCTTCTACCAAACCGCTCTCGAAAAATGCAGACCATCTTGGTTCTCCTTGTTTACCTTTTTTAGTGGTAATACGAATTACACCGTTGGCCGCAATAGATCCGTATAATGTTGCCGCGGAAGGACCCTTGATGATTTCGATAGACTCAATATCCTCTGGGTTGATATCATTTAAACGGGAAGGGGATTGCCCACCTGTTTCAAAAGAGATTGAATTTGCCTCGTTATTAATCAAAATACCATCAACATAAATTACTGGTTCGTTGGAAAGGGATGCACTGTTCGAACCCCTGATCCTAATGCGCGAGCCCATGCCTGTAGAACCTCCACTACTTGAAATCTGAACGCCGGTCGCCTGCCCCTGAAGTAGGTCCGAGACATTGCTTATCGGCCGCTGCTTTACGTCATCGGCAACGTTGAGATTCGCAATGGAATTTCCCATCTCAACCTTACGGCGCGCACCGGTTGCGGTAACGATTACTTCGTTCAAATCCATTGAACTTTGCATCATGGCAACGTTAATTACGTCTGCTTGTTTTACACTGATTTCACGTGAGGAAAAGCCAATATAGGAGAACACAAGAATATCGCCCTCAGAAGCTTCTATTTCATATTCCCCATCAAAATTGGTGGAAACCCCCTTAGTGGAGCCCTTGATGACAATACTCACTCCACCTAAGGGAATATTGTCTTGATCGGTTACCGTGCCAGTTACCGTCATAGTTTGATCCGGAACCTTTGGAGGATTGGATGAGGCCGGACTTGTACCGGAATTCAACGTTTTGCCGTTTTCAACCAACACGATAAGTTTTCTTCTAATTTCAAAAGAAACATTGGTTTCCTTTAGAACTATACCCATCAGTTCATCTATCTTGACTTTGTCGACGTTTACGGAAATACGTTTATTGATGTCTAAAGTGGAATTCTTATAAAGAATGTTGAAATCGGTCGTTTTCTCTATTTCTTCAAATACGGAGGCTATCGTAGCATCCTTCATGTTCATAGAAATATTGGATTTCTGGGAATACGTGTTATTTGCCTGAAGTTGAAAAAAGGCAACCAAAAGAAACAACATGGTAATTTTCATTTTCAGGTCTATTTTAATCGTAAAATACCTTTTACATAGTGTGTTTTTCATACTTTTGAGAGAGTTTAGAAATTGGTCAAATAGTTTTTAAATTCGTTTGGAATCATGGGATTGTTCCAGCAATCCCTGATTCTTTTAAGGTTCACTCCATACGCTTAGTTTTTAAGGTTAATTTTAATGTTATTGTTTTCAATGTTGTAGTCAAAACTTTTAATCCGTTGAAAAGCCTGTAGTATTTCCTCAATGGTTTCCGTTTTAAACCTTCCTGTATATCTTTCTTTGCTTACCTGCATATCCTTTATCTCGATTTTTACATCATAGTGCCTTTCAAGTTTTTTTGCGATATGATAAAAGTCTTCGTTCTTGAACAACAATATGCCATTTTTCCAAGCAATGTAACTGCTAACATCTATATTAGCAGTGGCTAGTTCATCATCGGAATAGGAATAGGAAGCCAGCTGATTCGGTTTTAGGATTACATCTCCCGAACCAATAGAATTATTCCGACCGACTGACAGACTACCTTCAACAAGTACCACTTGAATATGTTCGTCATCTCGGTAACTGGAAATATTAAATTCCGTCCCTAGGACCTTTGCATCAAGAAGCTGTGTGCTGACCGTAAATGGCCTTAAAGAATCCGGAGCAACGGTAAAGTAAGCTTCCCCTCTAAGAACAACATTCCTTGGGCCTTCGTCGTAAAATACCACTGGGTATGTAATTGAAGAACCCGAATTAAGGTATACTTCCGTACCATCGGATAGTACCAACTGAAACTTTTTCCCATAAGGTACATCCAAGGTGTTGAACACCAACCGATTCACCTTTTTTTGGTTCGATGCTACTTTTTTATAGGTAATTTTAGTGCCTTCTTGCTCTACCACATAAGCATTTGTAGTAGACACTATTCCGGTTGCCTTGTCATTTAAGGTTTCCTTTTTAGACCCATCTTCAAAAGTAATCGTGGCTTCTTTTTCAAGAATTACTTCAGGACTACGTTGCTCGTAAGCATAAATACCTAACATAAGAACGCCGACAAAAATCGCGGCATACCTGAGTAGTAAGTTCCTTTTTTTGACCCTGCCTGCGACGAGTCTAGCGTGATAAAAGGCCGATGTCAGATTTTTCTTTAGGTGTTCCGTACTTTCTTCTTCTCCAGCCCCGGTTATTAGATGATGAAGTTCCACCTCTTCCTGAAAGCTAGATTTATTTTTATCGACCCATTTGGCCAAAATATCAATCTCATCCAAAGTTGCCGTATTGGCCAAAAATTTGTGTATGATAATTTCTATTTTCTTGTTTTTCATTGATGATTTTTAGGAAAGTCCCAATTCATATTATGTAAACGATTGAACTATACAATACCCTTACTTTTTATTGTCAATAATCTATAATATTGATTTTTTTTTGTTAAAATAGCCTATGAATTCAAATAACTTGGATGAAAAAATTAAGGTTGAAGCAATCCAAAAAGGGGATAGGAAGGCTTTCAAAACAGTCATTGAGTCCTATTACAATGAAATCTACTGGTACGCAAAAAGTTTAAGCCGTAACGAAGCTTTGGCAAAAGATTTGGTGCAGGAAGCATTTTTCAAACTATGGAAGAAAAGGGATAATATAAAAAAGGGAACCATCGTAAAGGGATGGCTCTTCAAGTCTGTCCGAAACAATTTTTTGGACCATGTAAAAAAGTATAAGAAAGAAACTTATTTTTTCGAGACTACCTATGCCGAAACTTTGGACCATGTAATTGAAAGGGAATATCAAGAAGACTTAAAACATAAGGTGGAACTAGTTGAAAAAGAGATCGAACAGCTTCCCAAGAAATGCAACCAAGTATTTAAGTTAAGTAAGAAAGAAGGTCTAACCAATACTGAGATTGCGGAACATTTGGGTATCTCCATCAAAACGGTCGAAGGACATCTTACCAAAGCCCTCAAAATTTTAAGGGAAAAATTAAAAGAAAAAATTCAAGTGCTGTTTTTAATTCTTGGCCATGTGACGTAAAAAGGACAAATGTCCTTACATCGGTTTTCAATTGACATGGTCTAAAAATTATGATTCTTCCTTTTAAAGGCCATAGGTTATTGAAAAATTAACCCCGAATGGATGCCCAGGCCGTAGTCCGGCAGGAACCCTTGAAACCGCATAGGTGGTGTCAAACAAGTTAATGATATTGAAGGAAAAGGTAAAATGACTATTGTAGAAATAGCGTCCCGACATGTCAACGACAAAATTGGAATCCACCCTTAAATTTGTGGGAATGGTCCCTGTTCCTGCTTGTGTCCTGAATGCATCGATATAGCGTGCGCCCAGGTCGACAGCAAATTTTTTGTGCTTTAGGCCAAGGTTCAAATTGAACTGGTTCTTGGCGATATAGGGTATTTCATCACCAACCGAGACTTCCCCGAATATAGCGTTGGCACTGTCAAATGAACTAAGGAACTCGGTATCGGTCAAGGTATAGTTAAACGTTAACGGTAAGCGGACCTTTTCCGAGCTGTTGTTCAAAAGGTTATAGTTCAACGATACTTCTACACCGCTGACCCTGACCTCGCCAGCGTTGAATTGGTCCAAGCTGCCCGTACCACCTGTAGCCGCTAGGTCGCTCCCCAACAAGTTTTGATAGTCATTATAGTAACCTACCACTTCGCCCTGAATTCCGCGATAATTAAAACGGGTGCCCAATTCATAATTAATACTTCTTTCCGCATCTTGGCCTTCGGTATTGCCGGGAGGGGAAAACCCTTTGTGCACCCCGCCAAAAACGGAAAGATTTTCGGTAAAGGTATAATTTGCCCCTATTCCCGGTATCCAAACATCCACTTGGTTCTCACGTTCGGAAAGGTCCGTACTCGATCTCGTTGCATCGTTGGTACCGTAATTTATCCTGCCCAACGTAATATTCTCGTATCGAATACCCGGGGTCAATGTAAACCTGCCCAAATTTAGTTTGTACAGGGTATGTGCAGCAACTGCCTTCGCGTTGCTGATACGGTTGGCATCCGCCCCTTTGATGCCAACCGTTGTGCGTATTAGTTCATTGTTCTGAAAACCATACCTGTCTACCCATTGAAACCTATCCTCCTCATCCTCATGGTAGCGAATACCCAACTCCAGACTTTGCAGCCAATCAGCGCCCCAGCGCAAGCGGGCTATGGACTGTATTCCTTGGGAGGTATACCTCCTGTTATTCGCTTTTATGCCGAACACATCTTCCGGGGTATCCGTGTTTCCCAACAGGGAATTATATTCCATGGCATAGGTTTCCGGATCTGCGAGCACATTGTTTATGCCAACACGCTCCCCAAGATTTACATCGTCCAATTTATACCAGTTGCGCTTAAACTTGTTCACATATCCCGTGGTGGTAATGGACAGGGCCTGGGAAAGTTTAAGAAAATGTGTTAATTGGTATTGTTGGTGCTCCGCGTCCATCACATCTTCCGAGGATGCCCTGTGTCTGCGATACGGATTTTCATTGAAATCGGCATCGGTCAACCCTAAATAGGTTTCATTGGCCCTTTCTTCGGAAAATTGGATTTTAAAGAGAAGGGATTGATAGACTTTGGCACCTTCATCGGTATTCATTCGAAACTTTGCCAAATAGTCCGATTTATCAAAACCCGTATTTCCCCCTCCGTCAATATTTTTAAAACCGTCTGAATTGTAGTTATAGTATTCGCTTACGAATCCGAAGTTCTTAAAACTATCGCCTATTACGATCTGTGTATTTTTTGAATTGAAGTTACCGGCCGATAAGGTCGCTCTTCCCGTAAACCGGTCCGGTATCCGGGTAGAGATCATATTGATAGCGCCACCCGTAGTATTTGGCCCGTACTGGACCTGACTACTTCCCTTCAATACTTCCACGGCCTGCATCCTTCCGATGGTGGGGAAATAATATGCGGCAGGGGCACTGTAGGGGGCGGGGGCTATAAGTACCCCATCTTCCATAAGATTGATTTTTGCACTACGTTCTGGGGAGGTACCCCTCAAACTGATATTGGGCCGTAATCCAAAACCGTCCTCCTCGTATATGTTGACCCCGGGTACGTTTCTCAATATCCTGTTAATATCGTTATAACTGAATTTTTGGAGTTCTTTCGCCGATATATAATTTGCGGAACCCGTTCTGTTCATGGCTTCAAATTTACTCCCTAGAATTGCACTTCCATTGACTATGACCTCGTTTAGGATTTCCGTTTTCAGGGCAGTTGAATCTTTGCCATCATTGCTTTCCTGGGATAACCCTAAATTCGCCGTCAGGAGCATTGTTGAAAATACAGTTAAAAGCCATCGCATATTATACTTATTTAGATTGAATAAAAATAAAGTGCAAACGTAGTACATTTTTTGATTTGACACAATCTTATTGAGAAAGATTCTAAATAATTTTCTAATTTCGGTATGCCTATAACTTAACTGCTTTATGCTTTAGTTATGATAATTGTCATTTATTTTCAAAAGGCAAACAATTAGCTTTGCATATCATAGAATCCGACTAATTTTAGTTCTAAAATTTTGTTAAACGAAATCCCCATGTTAAAATTTTTGTAGCTTTGCAAAACTCATGAAAAGTATTTTTCATAAAATAACGTCTTTTACCATGGCACTATTAGTGCTGTTCTCAACCTTCTCTTTTTCGGTTGCGCAACACTATTGTGGGGATGTTCTGGTTGATTATTCTTTCATGGGCCATGCAGAATCTTGCGACATGGAAGTTCAGGAGACAGCAGAGTTACCAGAGTTCAATTTGGTCAAAGCCGATTGCTGTAGCGATGAAGTCCTTACCGTTGATGGCCAGAACGACTTAAAAGTATCGTTTGAAAAATTAAGCTTTGAACAACAACAGTTTGTTGCCAGCTTCATCTACACCTATCTTAATCTTTACGAAGGACTACCTGAAAACATAGTCCCGTTTAGTGATTACCCCCCTCCACTTTTGGTCAAGGATATACAGATCCTAGATCAGATTTTCCTCATTTGATTTTTAAGTAATAGCATTTTACAGCCCGACTGATAGCAGTTTAGGGCTTATCCTGTTTTCGTTGGTTTCCGGCCAGCACTTCTAATTACTTAATCATCAATACCATGCTGAATAAAAGCATCAAATTCCTTATCGAAAATAAATTGGTAGCCGTTTTGCTCCTAGTCCTTTTTGTAGGCTGGGGAACCGTAAACGCCCCTTTCGAGTGGAGCACTGGCTCATTACCAAGAAACCCTGTTGCCGTAGATGCCATACCTGACATCGGGGAAAACCAGCAGATTGTTTTTACCAAATGGGACGGTCGTTCCCCACAAGATATCGAGGATCAAATTACCTATCCATTGACAACCTCACTCTTGGGAATACCAGGGGTTAGGACCATCCGTAGCTCCTCCATGTTCGGATTTTCAAGTATCTATATCATATTTGAAGAGGATATCGAGTTCTATTGGAGCCGCAGTCGAATCCTTGAAAAATTGAACTCCTTACCGAGCGGTTTACTGCCCGACGGGGTCAACCCTGCATTGGGGCCGGATGCCACAGGACTTGGACAAATCTACTGGTACACTTTGGAGGGACGCGATGAGAAAGGAAATGTCACAGGCGGCTGGGATTTACAGGAGCTTAGAAGTATTCAGGATTTTTATGTCAAATATGCCCTATCATCGGCAAGCGGTGTTTCAGAGGTGGCCTCTATAGGGGGTTATGTACTCGAATATCAGGTAGATGTGAATCCCGAACTGATGAAGCAATATGGTATTGGGCTACAGCAGGTGGTAAAAGCTGTAAAACAAAGTAATCGTGATATTGGGGCACAGACCTTGGAAATCAACCAGGCCGAATATCTCATTCGCGGGCTTGGGTATGTGAAGTCCATCGAGGATCTACAGAATGCAGTCGTTACCTCTGAGGATTACACGTCCATTCGCTTAAAGGACATTGCAAATGTTTCCTACGGACCGGCCACACGGCGCGGCATATTGGATAAGGAAGGAGCAGAAGTTGTCGGGGGGGTAGTGGTCGCACGGTATGGTGCCAATCCCATGGAAGTCATCAATAATGTCAAAGACCAAATCAATGATTTAAGTGCCGGACTGCCCTCAAAAGTACTTGAGGATGGCAGAACATCCCAACTTACCATTGTTCCTTTTTATGATAGGACCGAACTTATTCAAGAAACGCTCGGAACCCTCAACGAGGCCCTGACCTTGGAAATATTCATTACCATTTTGGTCATCATTATCATGGTCTTCAATTTAAGGGCATCCATCCTGATATCGGGACTGTTACCGGTTGCAGTGCTTATGGTGTTTATTGCGATGAAGCTATTCAATGTGGATGCAAACATCGTGGCACTTTCGGGTATAGCCATTGCCATTGGAACCATGGTGGATGTAGGGGTCATACTCTCGGAAAACGTCATACGGCATTTGGACGAAAATGAAGAGGGCCTACCCATTAATACCGTTGTCTACAATGCCACCGCAGAGGTGTCGGGGGCCATATTGACCGCCGTGATGACCACCATCATCAGTTTTATTCCGGTATTTACGATGATCGGGGCCGAAGGAAAACTCTTCAGACCCTTGGCCTTTACAAAAACCTTTGCGCTTACCGCATCCATTATCGTAGCCTTATTTTTGATACCACCATTTGCGGCCTTTCTATTTAGAAAAAAAAGCATAAAGAAAACTACTGGATACGCCGTTAATGGAATATTGATACTTCTAGGGATTATAGCCCTTGCTTATGGCTTTTTATTAGGATTTATATTGATTGCCTTCGGTATCGTAGGCTTGCTAAAAAATCCGGAATTGGCATCACGTATTTCCACTGGATTTTCGCTTTCCGAAGAACGAGCCAATCTTATCAATATCATTATTTCGGCCTTTGCAATTGTTTTTGTTTTGGCGGAATACTGGAGACCTCTCGGTCTTGATAAGAGTATTTTTTGGAACCTGATTTTTGTTTCGCTTATATGTTTCGGACTACTGGGCTTCTTTACCATATTCCGGAACTATTATACAAGGATACTTCGCTGGGCATTACGGAATAAGCTGATATTTCTTTCCATACCCACCGCCATTGTGGTATTCGGAGTAATGATTATGCGCAATACGGGCAAGGAGTTTATGCCTTCATTGAACGAAGGTTCGTTTTTGTTGATGCCTACCTCCCTTCCGCACGCCGGTGTCGAAGAGAACAAACGGGTATTGCAGCAACTGGATATGGCTGTAGCCAGTATTCCTGAAATAGCAACGATAGTCGGCAAATCCGGTAGAACCGAATCCGCATTGGATCCGGCGCCCTTGTCGATGTATGAGAACGTCATCCAGTACAAGCCAGAATACATGTTGAACGAGAACAGGGAGCGCCAACGGTTCAAGGTCAATGAAGATGGCCTCTTCGAACTCAGGGACGGCACCTTTGTGACCAATCCGAACATGGTTGTAGATGATGAAGGAAATTACGATGAATCTGCCATAGTTTCTGCATTCTCTGTTAAACAAAAGGATTTGATTCCCGACGATGATGGGGAATATTTTAGAAACTGGCGGCCTGAAATTGAATCCCCCGATGATATTTGGAACGAGATTGTACGTGTAACGAAACTTCCAGGCGTTACATCCGCGCCCAAACTGCAACCTATTGAAACCCGCTTGGTCATGTTGCAGACCGGCATGCGTGCGCCCATGGGTATCAAGGTAAAAGGGCAAGATTTAAAGGAAATAGAAGCCTTTGGCCTCAAGCTGGAGGACATTTTAAAGGAGGCCGAGGGGGTCAAGGATGAAGCCGTGTTTGCCGATCGAATTGTCGGAAAGCCTTATTTGCTTATAGATATCAACAGGGAGCGTTTGGCACGATACGGCATTACCATTGAAGATGTGCAAAGCGTGTTGCAAGTAGCGGTTGGCGGCATGGTGCTTACCCAAACTGTTGAAGGCCGTGAGCGTTATGGAGTTCGAGTACGGTATCCAAGGGAATTGCGAGAGAATCCAGCGGACTTAGAGAATATTTATGTTCCCGTTGCCAAGGGAAGCCCGGTTCCTTTGAGCGAGTTGGTTACCATTCGATATGAAAAGGGACCACAGGTCATCAAGAGCGAAGACACCTTTTTGGTGGGTTATGTACTGTTCGATAAGTTGGACGGTTTTGCCGAAGTCGAGGTGGTCGAGAATGCACAGGCCCTTATACAAGAAAAAATAGATAATGGAGAATTGGTGGTTCCCAAGGGCATCAATTATTTGTTTACCGGTACCTATGAAAACCAACTACGTGCCGAAAAGACGCTATCGGTCGTAGTACCGCTGGCATTGGCCATCATATTCTTGATTCTTTATTTCCAATTCCGTTCAGTAGGTACCTCATTGATGGTGTTTACCGGGATTGCTGTTGCCTTTGCCGGAGGTTTTCTGATGATTTGGTTCTATGGTCAGGATTGGTTCCTGAACTTCAACTTTTTCGGGGAAAACCTACGAGACCTCTTCCAGATGCATACCATTAACCTGAGTGTTGCCGTATGGGTTGGGTTTATTGCGCTCTTTGGTATTGCAACCGATGATGGTGTGGTCATGGCCACCTACCTGACCCAAACTTTTGATAGAAACAAGCCCGATTCCCTTGTATCCGTTAGGGATTCGGTTGTCGAAGCTGGTGAAAAACGTATCCGTCCGTGTTTGATGACGACCGCAACCACTATTCTGGCACTGCTTCCGGTATTGACATCCACCGGCCGTGGTAGCGATATTATGATTCCGATGGCGATCCCTTCTTTCGGGGGGATGCTTATCGCCTTGATTACCCTATTTGTTGTTCCAGTGTTGTACAGTTGGAAGGCCGAGTTTCAATTAAAAAGAATGTCCAAATGAAGAAATACCTATACATATTGATCGGAATAGTATCCATCGCTTCTGTGAACGGACAGGAACTGGAAAGCCTTATCCAACAGGCCGAACTCAACAATCCGGAAATCCAGGCTTTTGAGCTGCGGTACAATATTGCCTCCGAAAGAGTGAACGAGGTCAATACTTTGCCCAATACGGAGGTAAGTGCCGGACTTTTCGTAAGCGAGCCCGAAACACGGACCGGAGCACAGAAAGCACGGTTCTCGGCAAAACAGATGATCCCGTGGTTCGGTACCATTACCGCCCGTGAAAATTATGCAAGTTCATTGGCCGATGCCCAATACGAAGAGCTGGTCATCGTCAAAAGAAAATTGGCGTTGTCGGTATCTCAGTCCTATTACCGATTATTCTCGATAAGGGCGAAGCAAAGCGTTTTGGACGAGAATATTGAATTGCTGGAAACCTATGAACGATTGGCCTTGACCTCTGTAGAAGTTGGTAATGCCTCCGCAGTAGATGTGCTGCGCTTGCAGATTCGGCAGAACGAACTGGTTCAGCAAAAAGAAGTTTTGGAACAGGAGTATCTGGCCGAACAAACGCTGTTCAACAATCTATTGAATAGGGACGAACAAACCCAAGTCGAAGTTTACGAAGGGCTTACGGTACCCGAACAAGACCCGATAACGGAAGAAGGAAGCCTTGACCTGCACCCCGAACTTTTAAAGTATGACAAGTTGTACGAGTCGGTCGAACAATCGGAAATCTTGAACCAAAAAGAAGCGTTACCGGACCTTGGCTTCGGATTGGATTACATACCCGTCGCCGAAAGGCCTAACATGTCTTTCGATGATAACGGAAAGGACATCTTGATGCCGATGATATCGGTATCCATCCCGATATTCAACAATAAATACAAATCCATTTCCCAACAGAACAAATTAAAGCAGGAGGAAATAACCGCCCAAAAGCAAGAACGAAGAAACAAACTCGAAACACTTTTGAGCGAGGCCGTGAATAATAGAATAGCCGCCAGAATCCGGTTTAGTACACAAACAAAAAATATCGGACAGGCCAAGGACGGAGAGGAAATCCTTATCAAAAGTTATGAGACCGGAACCATTGATTTTAACGATGTGCTCGATATTCAAGAGCTTCAGCTTAGGTTTCAAATCAATCGAATCGAATCCATCAAGGGCTACTATGTGCAGTCGGCCATTATCAATTATCTAAGGAGCTAAGATCAATATAGATAAGAGCAAGATGTATCGATTGAATTTAATAAAATAGTCTAGTATAAATAAAAAAATAGAATTATGATCAGAAAAATTACAGTGTTGTTGGTACTTCTCATTTCATGCGCAGGTGTTGCCCAAGTAGGGACCAACGGGCAGGATCGAAAGGAAGAAGGGCGACCCGTTAAGGAATACAATCTTGTTTTGGAAAATAACAAAATAACGCTTGGAGGGGTAACTGCCAACGGAATGACCATCAATGGCGGTATTCCCGGACCAGTCTTGGAATTTACCGAAGGCGACCTGGCCATCATCAACGTAACCAATAAAATGAACGTTGAAACATCGGTACACTGGCACGGATTGATACTCCCCAATTTTTATGATGGGGTTCCCTATTTGACTACCCCACCAATTGAGCCAGGAACCACTTTCCAATACAGAATTCCGATCAATCAATCGGGTACATATTGGTACCATTCCCATACGATGCTACAAGAACAGAAAGGTGTGTATGGTTCCATTATGATTCAGCCCAAGGAAAAAACCTTGGACTATGATAAAGATCTGGTTGTAGTACTCTCTGACTGGACCAACGAAAAACCGATGAACGTACTGCGTAACCTAAAAAGGGGAAACGAATGGTATCAAGTCAAAAAAGGTACATCGGTTCCCTTGGGTAGGGTCATCAAAGAAGGTGCTTTTGGGGCTCAACTTAAATTTTGGAGAGACCGTATGGAAGGCGCCGATATTGCCGATATCTACTATCCGGCATTTCTGACCAACGGGAAAACATTGGCAGAATATCCCGAATTCAAGCCTGGAGAAAAGGTGCGGCTTCGCTTTATCAATGCTTCGGCCTCTACCTATTATTGGATGGATTTTGGCGGGGGTAACCCAATGGTGGTTTCCGGCGATGGTATTGATGTGCAACCCGTATCCAAAAGCCGATTTCTATTTGGCGTTGCAGAAACCTATGATGTAATCGTCACCATACCTGACGGCACTTTGGAAGTTACGGCAACGGCACAAGATGGCTCCGGGCATACCTCATTGCGTTTGGGAAAGGGAACTCTTTATCCTGCGAAAACGATTGACAGACCGGACAAAGTGGCGATGATGAAGCAAATGGCCAAAATGGATATGAAAATGGGAGCACCTGCAATGGTGGGAAACAAAAAGAAGAACACGCCCGAAGTTTTAATGCAGAAGTATGGGATGAAGATGGATATGAAAGACGGTCAGATGAATATGGGGATGAACGATAAGAGGTCAATGAATAAAGGCAAAATGGGCGATAAGATGAAAACGGATGACCAAAAACCTATGGATATGAATGACAATCATATGCAAATGGAGATGGACAAAAAGATGGACGGTATGAAGGGAATGAACCCGCCTGCCGGACGGGCAGGAATGGACTCGATGTCAATGGACCATAACGGAGAATCAAATAAAATGAAAGGGCATATGAATCACAATATGCCCAAGATGCAGAAGGATACTTCCTCATTTGATTACGACACTCGTAAAACTTATTTCAACTACGACTTTTTAACGGCAAAGGAGAATACCACCTACAAAGCTGATTTACCGGTAAACGACATACTGTTGAACCTAACGGGAAATATGCAGCGCTATGTATGGAGTATGAACGGCGTACCCCTTTCAGAAACCGATAAAATAAAAATCAAGGGAGGCGAAGTAACTCGGATTACGCTCAACAACCTTACGATGATGCACCACCCAATGCACCTGCACGGGCATTATTTTAGGGTCATCAACGAAAATGGCGAACGTTCCCCATTAAAGCATACGGTAAATGTACCCCCTATGCAGAAAGTGGTCATAGAGTTCTATAACGAAGAGTATGGCGATTGGTTCTTTCATTGCCACATTTTATATCATATGATGGGCGGAATGGCAAGGGTTTTCAGTTACGATACCCCAAGGGACGAGAGAATGAAGGATTTTCCCGTTCAAAAACTCATCGATGAAACGGACCATTATTATTCATGGGGATTGGCTCGTGCCGGCTCAAACTTTAATGAACTCTTTTTAACGTCAAGTAATATTCGCAATGAATTTGGTTTAAGAGCAGAGTTCGATTATGACCAAAACCTTGAAGCTGAAATTAACTATAATAGATACCTAAATGATTGGGTACGTCTCTATGTGGGTGTTAACACCGAAACCGAAATACCTGATTCCTACGATGAGTTCAATACCGTAGGATTGGTCGGTGTAAAATATTTTACGCCTTACAGGTTCAATGTAGATGTGAGTATGGACCATCAACTGCGTCCGAGAATACGTCTGGACAGAGAGCTATTGATTTTTCCTAGAATTTTTCTGGAAGGCGAATACGAATATAGAGCAGACTTCGGGTGGGTCAACGATTTAGGGAATAACAACTCATTTGAAAGTGAAACACAATGGCTGGTAGGGGTTGCATACATTCTTTCCCGTAATTTTTCAATCCAAGGCAACTATAACAACCGATACGGTTGGGGTGGCGGCCTATTAGCACGATTTTAATTGATGGAAGGATATAAAAAAAATAGCCTGAGTTTAACCGGAGCCGTATCGTTAGGTACGGGAGTGATGATTGGTGCCGGAATATTTGCTTTATTAGGTCAGGTAGCAGAACTGTCGGGCCAGTGGTTTCCTATTGCGTTCTTGGTGGGTGCCATTATCTCGGGATTTAGTGCCTATTCTTATATTAAATTATCAAATGCCTATCCATCAGCTGGGGGTATTGCCACCTATCTGAAAAAGATTTATGGTAAAGGGGCACTGACTGCTTCCGGGGCTTTGTTGATGGCTATTTCCATGGTTATCAATGAGAGTCTGGTCGCCCGTACCTTCGGCTCGTACACCTTACAAATGTTCGATGTTGGCGACAATAGTGTATGGGTTCCTGTTTTAGGGGTTGTACTGTTGATTACGGCTTTCTTAATCAATATTTCGGGGAATAACGTCATCGGCAAATCTTCGTTGGTAATGGCCATCCTGAAAATAGGGGGTATTTCCATTTTTGCGATAGGTGGTTTGTGGGCTGCGGGATTCTCCTTTTCTGAAGTAGTCCCGTCCAGCAGTTTATCCGAATATCCGGTCTCCAGTTATCTTGGGGCTTTGGCATTGTCGATTTTAGCCTACAAAGGCTTTACGACCATAACCAATAGCGGTGGGGAAATTGTGAATCCCAACAAGAATGTCGGTAGGGCCATCATTATTTCACTGGCCATTTGTACCCTTATCTACCTTTTGGTCGCTTTTGCGGTTTCCTCCAACCTTTCGATAGAAGAAATCATACGGGCCAAGGACTATTCCTTGGCGGAGGCCTCCAAACCTGCCTTTGGCAAGTACGGGCTTTGGTTTACGGTAGGTATAGCCATCGTTGCCACAATTTCAGGGGTTATTGCCAGTGTTTTTGCCGTTTCAAGAATGACGGCTATGTTGACTGACATGGATTTGATTCCCCATAACCATTTTGGAATGCCAGGAGGCATACAAAAGCATATGCTTGTCTATACCGTAGTCTCGGCAATTGCATTGACCGTTCTTTTTGATTTGACAAGAATTGCATCTTTAGGGGCCATACTCTATTTGGTCATGGATATTGGAATCCATTGGGGTGTTTTGAAAAACCTACGAAAAGAAATACAAGCGAATGCTGCAATAATCGGTACCGCTATTATACTTGATCTTATTGTTCTGGGAGCTTTTTTATGGATCAAAATATCCAGTGATCTGTTGGTGGTGGTTGTAGCGGCCGTGCTTATAATACTCGTTTTTACCGGGGAAAAATGGTTTTTAAAAAGAAATGGCAACAATGAAAAAGTAGAAAAAACAAATGATTGATTAACCTGAAAAATGAAAAGATGAAAACAAAAATGATTTTAATGACAATCGGATTAGTAGCAACGATGGTAGGCTGTAAATCAACTTTCAATGCTGCCGAGACCATGCGGGTGGATGAAAACAGAAATGCCATCTATCAAGAAATTATTTCTAACCCTGTACAATTTACCAACTTCATCAGTGAGGCAAGAAAAAATGAAGAATCCAAAAAGATGCTAATGAAGGCTCATATGGAGCAGATGGAATCTGGGGATATGAAAATGGTGATGGATAAAAACCCTGAGATGAAGGAAAAAATGCAGTCCCATATGCAGAAGATGATGGAGAAGAACCCAGAAATGAAGAAAAAGATGGAGTCCAAAATTCTCGATAAGATGATGGAAAGCGAAAAGGGCCGTAAGATGCTGATGGAAAAAATACATATTAATGAAATGATGAAAAAAGAGATGAAGGAAAGAATGAAAAATATGATGGATGAGAATCCTGATATGATGGAAGAAATGATGCAGAAAATGATGGAAAAAAATCCAGAGATGATGAAAATGATGAAAGAAAAAATGAAAAATAAAGGAGCGTAAGCCTTCGAATACCGAGGTGGATTGAAAAACAGAAAATAACTATTAAAATTCTACAATTATGATGATGTGGTGGTGGGTATTGATACCGGTCATTTTGGTGTTGGTTTTTTTCCTGTTTAATGGAAAAAATAGGAGAGGCCCTAGAAATATCGAGGACCCTATGAAAACACTCGACAACCGGTTCGCCAAGGGCGAAATATCCAAAGAAGAATACGAAGAACAAAAACGAACTATTAACTCTAAAAATTAAAACGATGGAATATTATTTCAACAAGACCCTTAACGAAGACTTTGAAAAGGTAATCGAGAGGGTAACGGAAGAACTGAAAAACGAAGGTTTTGGCATCCTGACCGAAATCGATGTCAAGGAAACCTTGAAGAAGAAACTGGACGTGGACTTCAAAAAATACAGAATACTTGGTGCTTGTAATCCGCCCTATGCCCATAAGGCACTGGAAGCCGAAGATAAGATAGGTACTATGTTGCCTTGCAATGTAATCGTGCAGGAAGTATCGAAAGGGAATGTAGAGGTGGCGGCGGTAAACCCAATGGCGTCGATGCAAGCCGTCGACAATGAAATATTGGCCGAAATCGCAAGTGATATTACCGCCAAATTGGAAAATGTAATCGATAAACTTTAGAAGCGGAACAATGGAAAATAGTAAGGGTAAAAACAAACAGGTCTCGCAACAAGATTATTCAGAAAGTCAGAGCACCCCGTATTGCATTACGCGGAGGTATGGTAGTTTGACATTTGAGGAAACCGTACAAAACGTAAAAAATGGCTTGAAAAAGTTAGGTCTTGACCTTATTGCCGAATTTGACGTGCGAGAGTATCTGAGTTCAGATATGGAAAAGATACCTCGGCACCTCATTCTAATGGTATGTGAAAAAGAAACTGCATTAAACCTAATCTCAAAGGATGTTCAAATGAGCGTTCTTTTTCCGTGCAACGTAACCATTAAGGAAGTGGAACATAACACGATTATCGAAGTGTCGATAGAAAATACCGATATCACTTGGTCTTCCGCTAAGAAAAAAGAAATAATGGAGGTGGCGAAAAATACAAAGAATATCTTGAAAAAATTGCTCGACACTATTGAGCAGCAAAACGTAAAACTATAATTAACATCAAAATCAATAATCATGAGAAAATCAAAAGTAACAACAAGTATTATGGCAATTGCATTGGTAGCCCTTACGGCTACTTCATGTAAAGACGCTAAAAAAGAGCACAACGACGAAGACGGCCACCATTCGGAACAAATGGATGACAATAGTCATATGGATGGCGCAATGGAAGAAGACCATAGCAAAATGGATCATGGCGATATGGAATCGTCGGATAAAATGATGGGCAACGCACAGCACGCATCAAAATCAACAACACTTATTGCCAATTACCTAGACCTAAAGAATGCTCTTGTGTCCGATGACAAAGATGGGGCCGCAAAGGCAGGGGAAAAGCTTGAAGGCAGCCTAAAGAACCTCGATACGAGCAAATTCAGTGATGAACAGCAAGATGAGTTGAAAGACATTATTGAAGATGCCACCGAACATGCAGAACATATCGCGAAAAGTGACATCGGGCACCAGCGTGAACATTTTGATGTCTTGAGCAAAGATGTCATTGACCTTTTGGCGATCACAGGTTCAGATCGAACACTTTATCAGGCCTATTGCCCCATGTACAATAACAACAAAGGAGCGCAATGGTTGAGTGCTACCAAGGAAATAAAAAATCCGTATT